>JAWKTX010000006.1:0-300000 GCA_041398825.1 Planctomycetaceae bacterium
GCACGATCTATACGTCGGCTAATCGCCCGACGCATAGATCGCAATTCGATAGAAACGAACTGGCAGATTTTCCCGCTGTCATCCAGATACGGAACAATGGTGTTCTTGATCCAGAATTGAGTCCCGTTCTTGCGGCGATTGCAGACTTCTCCCCCCCAAACCTCGCCAGCTCGAATCGCCTGCCACATTTTTTCCCAGAACTCACCGTCGTGATAACCCGAATTCATAATATGCGGTCGGGCACCAACAAGCTCATCGCTGGAATAACCACTGATTCGGCACAATCGTTCATTGGCAAACGTGATGACACCGCGAATATCGGTCGTCATGAAAATGGCGTGCGAGTTGATTGCAAACTGAAACACGTCCTGCCGTCTCAATGCGGTGGTTAGTTCATGTGTCTGCAGCTCCAGCCGCATCTGCTGATCGCGGTAGCGGCCCAGAATTTCTGACGTGAAGACGGAGACACAACTGGCCATCAGCACGACCAGGACAATAATGATCCCTGTGGCCTCCGCCGAGACTCGCCGTATGAACGCGTCGCCACCGTCTGGATCGGCGTTGAGTGGATAAGCAGCAAACAGTCCGAATACGGTGATCAGAAGCGCAAGCGAGGCAGTCCATTTTCGTCGGGCAGGCGTGGCAAATCGCAGCAGATAGCAGCGATCTGTCAACCATGTGATTGTCAGCGTCAGTAACACAAATGCGGCAGCATCAAGGTGGTACTGAGTTACAAATTGCATCATCGAACCGAATTCCAGGGAAACGACCGATACGAACGACACACCACCAGAAATCGCAACCCTGCGACTCTGCAGACTCGGCCGACAGTATTCCATTCCGAACACGAAGCCAGGAACTTAACCTTTTGTGCAAACGTGATCGGACCCGGAATACGGTACAGACGCAACGGGGTGACGAACTTAAGCTAGCTCCCACGAATCAAGACTCGGTTTCGAAACACCACCAACGTGGCAAATACCGGTTGACCCAACAATCGGAGATCGGTGCAGACGGAATAGTCGCTACCCAGTCGACCGATCCTGGGTAATCATTCCCAGGATGAAACCTCTACTCGGAACAAATGCTACAGCTTCTTTCTGTCTTTCAGATAAAGCAGTGCTTTCTGTTCGTACTGAGGACTTTTCAGACCAACCCGAGCTGCTTCTTCCTTTGCCTGTGGCACAGCAACGCGGCCGTTCATCACTCGATGCACCATCCACACCGCGCCCACTCGATTCGCCGAAGCGCAGTGCAGCAGAACTCCGTTTTCCGCGGAAGCCGACTTCAACTTCTGCATTGCTTTTTCGAAGACGTCGTTTGTGAGTTCATCGGATTCACGAAATGGTAACTCAACAAATGTCATCCCAAGTGACTCCACCAGCTCTCGTTCATTCCAGTCAAGCTCTCCGTCTTTTCGAAGACTAATGACCGTCCTGATGCCTAAAGCGGGAAGTCTCCTGATTTGCTCCTGTGAAGGCTGCCCGGCCAGCCAGACATCCCCGGCACGGGTTACGTTTTTGGTATCTCCAAGTTCAGCCGTCTCCAGTTTCGCGTTCATGTCGAACACGCCTGCAGCCTTCCAGCCACCCTGAGGTTCGACCTTTTCGGCATCCGGACCTATCTTTGCTGCAGCATCAGCAACTGTCAGGATTGGCAAATCGTCCGGTAACCGTTTGAGTTTCATGTTTCGATAGCGAATCTCCATCTTTGGTCCAACGTGAACCTGAACACCAAGGACTCCCGCAAGTGACCGTTTCTTTTCGTCCAGATCAATCAGGTCCGCAGTTGGAACATCGTCGATCCAGTGACGATGATGGTTACCTTCCACCAGAATTCGAAACCGATGCCACTCACCGGGTGCAAAATGCTGCACCGGCATTTTACCAACGATCCATGGCTGCCCCTTCGGATCAACAATCACTTTTTCTCCCGTGTGTGACAGAATCCGCCGGCCGCGTTCCTCATAAAGCATGCCGTTGTAGCGATCGTTGTTGGAAACAACGTCACATTGGTAACCGGTGACAACAAATTCACCAAGATCCGGCCGTTCTTCACTGCGGTACTGCAGCCCGCTATTGCCGCCTGCAGAAATCCAGACCTCAGCAAGCAGCTCAAAATTCCCGACTGGATCAATATCCGCAACGATAAAACGATTGGATCGCAGCGTCCCGTCAGCCGTGCCAATCAAAGTGCCTTCCTCAACTCGCCAGGAGCTCAAATCTCCCCGCCAGCCAGCCAGCGAATCCTTTCCGATCAGGGACTGGTAATCATCAGCGATGGCGTTCGAAATCATGCCGAAACATGCAGACAGCAGGATAGACCTGACGACATAGTTTTTGATGACATTGTTCATGGAAATCCTCTTCAGGCTGGATCAATCGTGCAACCTTGGCAGCTTAGCAGGCAGCCACCCTTCACGCACGTGTATAACCCCGGCCAGTCTCCGATGACATGCCCTGCGTCATACACAGTCGCGCTGTCTGCCGATAAAATGCGGTCGAAGACCGGATGTATGAACAAAAAACGAGGTGAAACAGGGTTCCTCCGATTCTGCGACGGAAATCATGTCGCGGACGCACTGTAATTCGTTATGCTATCCGGCCCGGAACAGTTGACGAAAGTCCTTCATAAGACGGATAGAAGTCGCCAACTTCAACGTTGTTGGATCCCCGCCTGCAAGGCAACCTGCCTGATGAATCACTCACCCCAACTATCCAGAAGCCACGGCCCGGATCGATGGCGACATTTCGCTCTGGCCAGTCTGTCCGTCTTCGTTCTTCTTACCGGCAGCAACCATTGCACAATGGTTTCCGCGGATGATCATGCGTGGTTTGAAACAAACGTCCGCCCACTGCTGGTCAGACACTGTTATGAGTGTCATTCCACCGAATCAGGGAGTGAACTGAAAGGTGGACTGGCACTTCATAGTCGAGCTGGATGGATGGCAGGTGGTGACAGCGGAGCCGCCATTGTGCCGGGCAAGCCCGAAGAGAGTCTGCTGATTCAATCGATTCGTTATGAATCGTACGAGATGCCACCGAAGGGACGATTGCCAGACAACGAAGTCGCCATCTTTGAAGAATGGGTACGCCGCGGGGCACCGGACCCCAGAGACGAGGACTACAAACCACAGTCAAAAGGTGAAATTGATTTCAATGTCGCTCGTGAGTTCTGGGCATTTCAATCCCCGACCACCCATCATCCGCCGGACGTGCAGAATTCTGCGTGGCCGCGCGATGCCATCGACTTCTTCATACTTTCTGAACTGGAACAGAATGGCCTGCAGCCAGCGAATGATGCAGATCCCGCAGCGTGGCTGCGACGCACAACATTTGATCTGACCGGTCTGCCTCCAACCGTCGATGAACTGGACGCCTTTCTGGCTCACGGTGAAGAGGCAAAGAAAGTTAACGGCCCTGCGCGTCAACAGGTCGTTGACCGCCTGCTGGCTTCCAGGCAGTTTGGCGTTCACTGGGGACGACACTGGCTGGACGTTGCGCGATACGCCGACTCCAACGGTGGTGATTTCAATGCGACGTTCTACAACGCCTGGCGTTATCGAAACTATGTGGTCGATGCATTTAACAGCGACAAACCATTCGATCAGTTTGTGCGTGAACAGCTGGCGGGTGACCTGCTTCCCGCCAACAACGATCAGCAGCGTGCTGAGCAACTGATTGCCAGTTCATTCCTGATGATTGGCGTCAAGATGCTGAGCGAACGGGACAAGAATAAGTTGACGATGGACGTTGTCGACGAACAAATTGACACCACAGGAAAAGCATTCCTTGGCATGACGCTCGGATGCGCCAGATGCCACGATCATAAATTTGATCCCGTCCCGACAAAGGACTATTACTCACTGGCAGGCATCTTCCGCAGCACAGTCACACTGGAAGGCGAGAGCCAGCAGTACGTGTCAACCTGGGTCGAAACGCCACTTCCTGTGTCACCGGAAGAGGCCCAGCGGATTGCGGATCACGAGCAACACATCAAAGAGGCGAAGACCCGTCTGGCAAACGCAAAGAAGCAACAACAGGAACTGGAGAAGAAGGTAGCGCTGGCGGGATCAGCTAAGGGGTCCATCCTGATTGACAACGATGCGGCAAAGCTGACCGGCAAATGGCCATCATCCAGCCTCGCCCCTGCGCGTGTGGGTGCGACCTATCTGCGAGATGATCGGGAGAACAAGGGTCAAAAGTTCGTTGTCTGGACGCCGGACATCCGAAACGCCGGCAAGTACGAAGTGCGAGTCAGTTATCCGGGAAAAGGTGGCTGCGATGAACGCGTACCGTTTACCGTCAGGTTCAGCGGTGGTGAACGCCGTGTGCTCGTCGACCAGTCAAAGCCAGCCCCCATCGATGGGCTCTTCTGCTCACTCGGGACATTCGAATTCGCCGCAGGCACAACCGGCAGCATCACGCTTTCGACGGAGGGGACAACAGGCTTTGTACTGGCCGACGCCGTTCAGTTCATTCCGCAGAATTTGCCCGTCGCATCCGACGCGTCAATGATGCAGCAGCTGGCATCGCTGCAGCAGGAACTGGAAGAACTGAAGGCTTCCATCAGCATGCAGGAATCGGCCTTGAAGACGGCAGAGAAAGAGGGACCCAAACCACCCATGGCCATGGCCGCCCGCGAGGCATCGACGATCGAAGATTGCGAAATCCTTGTGCGCGGCGAACTTGCTCACCCCGGACCCAAAGTGCCCCGAGGCTTCATGCAGGTTGTCGCAGCGGGGCCTGGTGTCGTTCAACAATCGGAAGAAAGTGGCCGAGCTGAACTGGCCGACTGGATCGCGCGAGCAGACAATCCGCTCACCGCACGCGTTATTGTGAATCGTGTCTGGCAGCACATGCTTGGGGAAGGAATTGTCCGCAGCGTTGATAATTTCGGGCACCTGGGAGACCCACCATCGCATCAGAAATTGCTGGATACTCTGGCAACGGAGTTTGTACAGAACGGCTGGTCCGTCAAGCAGCTCATTCGCCGCATTGCCCTGACGCGAACCTACGCAATGGCCACAACTTATGATGAGCCGTCCTTTCAGACGGATCCGGACAATCGATTACTGTGGCGGGCAAACCGCAAAAAGCTCTCTGCCGAATCTCTGCGAGACAGCCTGCTGATGCTCAGCGGTCAACTGGATCTGACCCCCGGTGAATCCCCCGTCGCCGATCTTGGCGCGCTGGCGATCGACAATTCCAAACAGGGGGGTAGCGGTCGAAAGACGGATGCCGTCAAACGCAGCCTCTATCTTCCCATCGTGCGAAACGAACTGCCCGATTTTCTGGTCACGTTCGATTTTGCCGATCCCGATATGGTGACCGGCAGAAGACCAGAAACTAACGTCCCGGCCCAGGCCATGTATCTGCTGAACAATTCAGTAGTCAGAGAACATTCTCAGAAGATCGCCGCTCAGCTGATGTCGTCTGTACCGAAAGATACAACGGCACCAGATCAAATCATCTGTCGGGAGGCCTTCAAACGAATCCTGAATCGCCAGCCAACCGAAACGGAGATCAATAATATCTCCACCTACATCGATGGTCATCCCGACAGTGAACGCAACAACGTCTGGGCAGAGGTCGTACAAACACTTTTTGCCTCGACAGAATTTCGAATGCTGGAGTAAGTCTGAATATGCTATCGCAAACGACATCTCGCCGACATCTGCTTCAGACTTCGGCCTGTGGTTTTGGCATGCTGGCATTCGCAGGCATGGCATCGCAGGTCCGGGCGGTCAGCAAGACAACAGACCTGGCCATTCCGCAGCCACATTTTGCCGCCCGGGCAAAAAGGGTGATCTTCTTATTTATGCACGGGGGACCAAGCCACGTTGACCTGTTTGACTACAAGCCGCAACTGCAACGGGACGACGGGAAAGAATTGCCATTTGCTGCCGCACCAAACATCAGCGCGGTGCCAAAGCTCATGAAATCTCCGTGGAAGTTTGCTCAACACGGACAAAGCGGTCTCCGGGTTTCCGAACTTCTGCCACACCTGTCGAAACATGTCGACGACTTGTGCGTGATTCGATCGATGCATAGCCGGGGCCAGTCACATGGGCAGGCGGTTTGTATGCTGCACACAGGCAGCGACAATTTTGTTCGCCCCAGCGTTGGCGCGTGGGTGTCGTATGGTCTTGGCACGGAGAACAGCAGTCTGCCGGCCTTTGTTTCCATCAGTCCACCGACCGGTCATGGCGGCCCTCGCAACTACGGACCTGCTTTTCTACCGGCCTGTCATCAGGCCACAACCATTGGAAAGTCCGGGAAACTGGGCGACGCGAAAATCGCCAACATGAACAGTGATGCCTCTTCACTGGAAGGACAACGGCGACAACTTAATTTGCTGCAATGGCTCAACCGGCAACATCTTGAACGAGCCGTCGCGGATCCAGCGATTGAAGGAGCCATCGAATCGTTTGAGCTGGCATTTCGAATGCAGCAAACAGCTCCGGAGGTCCTGAATCTTGAGGAAGAACCAAAGTCGATTCAGGACATGTACGGTGTGGGCGAAAAGACGACCGACAACTTCGCAAAGCAGTGTATTCTGGCGCGACGCATGGCCGAAGCCGGCGTGCGATACATTCAGGTATCCACCGGAAACGTCTGGGACCAGCACGGGGGACTCTACGACGGACATACGAAGAACTGTCTGGCGGTGGACCAGCCGATCTCCGCGCTTCTCACCGACTTAAAACAACGCGGAATGCTGGAAGATACCCTTGTTGTCTGGGGTGGAGAATTCGGAAGAACTCCGATTGTCCAGGGCAGCAACGGTCGCGACCACAACCCGCAGGGATTCTGTATGTGGATGGCGGGCGGTGGCACAAAAGGCGGTCTCGCATACGGCAACACGGACGACTACGGATACTACAGCGTAGAAAACCGGGTTCATGTTCACGACCTGCATGCCACGATTCTTCATCTGCTGGGGATCAATCATCTGGATCTGACGTACCGCTACGCTGGCCGCGATTTCAGACTCACTGACATTTACGGCGAAGTCGTCCACGATGTGATTGCCTGACACCTGCATAATGGCGTGAGATTACATCGGCGGGCTACTGTCCGATGACTTCACCACCATTCGCCGATGCAAGCTGAGGCATTATCTGAGCAGCGCTGTACGAAATGTGGCGGACGCTTCCGTCGCACATCAGAAACAACGCACCCCCGTAATGCAGACTCCAGAAATGCAGGACATCACACGGAGCAGAGATCTTTCCTGGCTGAAGAAACGATGGACCAGTGCAGGCGAAATTCAGTTCTAACCGACCCCAGGGAACTTCCTCTACGCCCAGGAACAAATCGCCGTTTCCGGAACCATCCTGCCCAGCGCCGCTGTACCACCAGCCAAGGTTGCTGTCATGACTCGGAGGGCGTTCGCCAATGCACAGGGTGTTGCTGGTTCCGTCAGTGATGTCGCGCAACTGACATAATGAATCAAGAAACAGAACGCCGTTTTCCTGATGCAGATTGATTCCCGAGACACCAACATAGCTGCTCAATGCGACACGCTGATAGTTTAGCGTCGAAGCCACCTGAGACGTCTGGCAGCGTCCGTCCTCCGGACAGGCAAATAGCGGGATGGGCGTTGAAAGCGGTGTATGCGGCGGATTATCAAACGGAGAACCTGAGACTGCGTAGGCATTCGTCGAGACTTCGTAAAGCGTTGATCTCTCGATCTGAGGTAGGATCGCCGATTGCCAACTCATGTGCGGTCGCTCGCTCATTGCCCCGGTTTTGCCCGACGGAAAATGACCAAAGGTAGACTCGAAGTTGTGAAGGGCTACTCCAATTTGTTTCAGGTTGTTTGAACACGCCATGCGGCGAGCTGATGCGCGGGATTGCTGCACAGCTGGCAACAACAGGGCTAGTAGAACAGAGAGGACTGCGACACAGACCAGAACTTCGACAACTGTAAACCCCTGACAACGATACAGTCGCACGGTGGATTGCTCGTTAACTCCATGCTGTAGCAGAGTCCTCACGGCTGCACCTTTCGCCGAAGGAAAACCGCCACAGCAACAAGCACGCAACCAGCAAAGAAAAAGGTCGGGTACCAAGCTGAACGCAGGGCTCCCGGGACTGGCGGCTCCTCAAATCCAAATGCGGAGAGCCGTAATGAGTCCGCCACAAATGCGCCATCAACAGGAGCAGAAACTCTGAGGGGGAAGGCAGCAGGCCCAAACGTATAGTCGGCATCAAATACATCGTTATCAATCCAACCAGATTCTGATCGAATCAATCGAAAGTCACCGTCATTGGAATAATGATTGTTGATTTTGAATGTATGGATGACTTCCGAGTCATTCTCAATGTATTGACATTCCGAAGAGTCTATCACCCAGCCGTGCTCTGGCACTAATCGCACGGCTCCGCCCTTCAACCTGAAAACGGTCCGATCCGGAACAATGTCTGCCCGGAACTGAACCTCAACTAACGGACCATCACGCTTCGAAGAAATGATTTCGAAGCCACGGCTACGCCAAACCTCAGTGATTAGAATCCATTGAAGGGACAGTGGACGAAAGTGGTGGTTGCGAAAAACGTGCGGTAGCGATTCATTCAACTGCAATCGCACTTTACTCAACACCCAGTTCCCACCTTTCAAATCCACTTCGAACCAGTAATCGTCGTTGATACAGGCAACCGATGTCACTTCCCCGTTAACGAACGTCTCCACGCGCGATCCAAATTCACTTCCCAACAATCGAACTGTGCTCCCTCGGCCTTTATCAATAACGGCGGAAGCAGATCCCAATTCAGCAAGCGATTTCTCCCACGTTTCAGGAAGATGCGACAGGTCAACCTCGTTCGATAAAGCCGCACGAGGGGCCATGAAAGTCAGCAATACCGCAATCGCGATTCGATTCACCATTTCATGAACCCTCAATGCAGCAACCTAAGACCTATCGACACAACCCGTCACTTACAGGGGCAATCAGAGTCCACAGGCGTACAGAGTTTTGGTGCGACACACCCATTGTTTGTACAACCCGCAATGGCAATATGACATTCGATCGGTGTTGGAGTCGGCACGATTGCGAAGGCCGTCTCGGTCCCAGCCTGGAATCCCGACCATAGAACCAAGCCAAGCCCGGCGAGAGAACAAAAAGAGGAAAGAAATTGATTCACGACTGTACTCCTTTGGTGCAAAACAGTTGACAAAACTTAATGGCAAAACGATTGCCTGGAACTCATCAGTCAGTACTCATCAGTCAGTACTCTCCGTCGGCTCTGGAACCGGCGCCAAGCCATCCATGAAGGCGGATTCGCCACCAGCGGCCTCAACAACGCGAATTATCAGTGTAGACCTAAGAGGGTCCGGTAGCGGGGCAACTTCAAGTTCAAGAGGAAAAGGCATAACGTTTTCCGAGTAGTCTTCGGGCACCGCCGCAACAAGGCGAATCTCACATTCCTCACCGGGATCAATCGCCACAGGAAATTCAGTCAAGAACCAACAAACACAGCCTCTGTGTGGACCATACACAACAATGCGATTGCTCGACAGATTCTTCAGCACCGCTGAAAGTGTCACACTACCACCTCGCGCGCAGACGAATGCCCCATTGACGGGGCGAAGTTGAATTTGATTCGGTCCCGCAAGAAGCAAGCCAGCCATCCATGCCGCAGCAGCCAACAAAGGCAAGAGAGCAGTGAGCCAACGCATTCGAATTTGCACAAGGCACCCCAAAGATTGCAGGGAGTAGCACGCAGGGAGTAGCACGCAGGGAGTAGCACGCAGGGAGTAGCACGCAGGGAGTAGCACGCAGGGAGTAGCACGCAGGGAGTAGCACGCAGGGAGTAGCACGCAGGGAGTAGCACGCAGGGAGTAGCACGCAGGGAGTAGCACGCAGGGAGTAGAATACGAGCTGCACCAATTAAGTCAACCACAATCTCTAAACTTCAGGGACTGAACTTTGTCAACGAATATGAAGCCTGCTTCATACCAATCGCAAAAAGCTGTCCAAGCATCAACTGACCCGCTGCGTCGTAGTGGACAGTGTCCGGTTGAAGTGGCAATCCGTCCGTGGAAATCATCCAGCATCCCGATACAGATTCATTGCTTCCGGATCGCATGTCGGCCAACCATTGCTGCTCCCGAATCTCTTTTCGATGAGTGAACCGGTCCAGGCAGGGTTCATAAGGCAGAATCTGGCCCATCACAAATGGTACTGGCACCGGACTGGATGAATCAGGGCTCAAGTCCTGCTCAATTCGGCACTTCAGATTTTGAATCGACGACGCATAACTCGTGGCGCTTTCCGCATGCTTACTATCCTGTTCCCCCTGCATCCAGACGATTCCCTTCAAAACAGGCTTTCGTTGAGTTGCGTGCAGATGTTGAAATGCGGCTTGTACGGCTGCAATCATATCGCGGTAGTGTGTGCCAATGCTGGCATCGTCCTTCGATCGGCCAGGATAGAAGTTTCGACGACCGGGAGAGGGATCGCCGCCTTCCCATTTGTTTCCATTCCATCCGTGATGAAGCGGCTGGCCACTGCGAGCAAACTTGACGATGTAGATGGCTTGATTGGGATTCAATGACGTCATGGTCACCGCAAATCCAACTTCCGGGCCAAATTCACCGGCCCTGTCTGACGTTTGCAGCATCCCGGGATGCATCGTTTCAAAAGCATTCCCCGTCCAGAACTGGGCTGCAGGAATGGCCTGCAACCAGTTCTTCGGTACATCCGCAAGTTTTGCGTTCCCCTGCATATTGGACTGACCAGCCAGCAGATAAACATCTACCGGCTCCATCCGGCCCGCCTCACGACTGCTGCGGACATTCGGGCTGGATGCAGTCTCCCCGTCGGAATGATCCTTAACCGGCGAATGGTCTTTCAAATACGTGAGCCACTGAGCGATGATCGCCCCCTGGATATCACCCTGGGCCTCGTTCTCCTCAATCGTCTTTCCCCAGTAAAAACTGATCCAGCCATCAACTCTGACTCGTGACTGCGAGATGAATTCATCTGCCTCGTCGATTCCGCAACTGAGAGGAAAGATCTCTTCAATTACGATGGGTTTACCGATGTCGTAAACGGCCAGCGCTTCCAGAGTTTCCTTCACCTGACCCTTCTTTGGATAAAAGTGCACGCTGACAAAGTCCAGCGGTTCAACAACATCCGGGGAATAAAACAGCGGCTTCGCTCCTGGAAAGACCTGAGCCCACGGAATGACACCCACAGTAATCAGGTGCCGTTTATCCACGGAACGGATCGCATCGCTCATCTTTCGTACCCAGGCTGCTGCGACTTCGTTCCGAGTCCTCCCGTGTAAATCCAGTGAAATTCTCTGAACAAAATGCTTGCCTCCCAGTTCTCCGGTCAGCCATTCTGATTCCGGCTCTTTGCCCGGAAGGATGGGTTCATTCATCAGGTCGTAGCAGAAGACGGCAGAACTATCCCTGCACGTGACAGCGACAGCCGACCAGAAGCGAGACTGAACCTCCCAGCGTTGTTCTTCGCTCAGCGGATCGTACCAATCCGGGACGTCCTGTTTGTGGTAGCACCCCAGCCCGGTCAGATCGAGATACAGGCCGGTCTGCTCAGCAAGCTTCACAAGCTTCGCAAGCTGAGCCAATTGTTTTTCATCAGGTTCCACTGCAGATTTCATGAACTTCGAGAGCTGCAAATGAATCCGAACGACGTTCAGATTCAGAGCTTTCATTTCACCGAAGTCTTCAACAACCGTATCCCATTCGTCGAACCAATAATCCTCGATCAGTCGTCCGGCACCGTCGTGATCGTAATTGGCCCCCCAGAAGACGGCCTTTGTTCCTGACTCCTGGCCTGTAAAGTGGGTGCCGTCATCACTGACGCGAATCCACTCCATCACTGGTGCAGTTATCGCCGGGCCATCATCAATAACAGCCAGACAGCGATCAACACTAACGCACACCAAAGCAAGGACAAGACAGTTCAAACGCATTCTGGTCATCCTCAATCCATTCCATGTTCAGGACACTCGAATCAAATACAATCAAAACAACACAACCAAGATGGCAGCAGGTTGACAGCTGTGCGGCGCTAATTTGTCTTTGCAATCGTCAGTTTTTTTGATCATTCCATTTCCGGAATTCCTGATCCAGTGCCTGCACTGTCAGTGCATTAGCGGAAGAAACATCCCGGGTTTCCCCGATGTCAGAGGACAGGTCGAAGAGCTGCCAGGGCTCTGTTGCTTTCTCCCGAACGATTTTCCATTTCTCCATTCGTAGCGCTGCGTGTGTCCGATACTGAAAAACCAGCGAACGATGGACCGGTCGACTTTCACCTCGAAGAACCGCCGTCATGTCGTGACCATCTGTCTGCAACGTTTCCGACAACTCAACCTGCGCAAGACCGGCGCAGGTGGCCAGCAGATCGCACGACCACAACACCTCCGAACACACCGTTCCGGGAGGAATTCGCCCGGGCCAGCGTGCCATGGCAGCAACCCTCAGTCCCCCTTCCCAACATGTCACGCCGCCACTTCTTAGTGGCGTATTCTCGCCGACATCCAAACCGTCGCGGTTCAAACGAAACGCTCCGTTGTCGGACATAAAAAAGACAAACGTATTGTCCGACACACCCGACTCATCGAGCGAACGGAGCACTCGGCCAATGGCATCATCCATCGCCGTTACAACAACTTCGTAGCGCCTTCGCGGGTCCGACTCGTCGGCCTTCCATCCATATTTTTCAAAAGCGACAGCCGGCGCCTGCCAGATGTCAGGCTGGCCCGGCCGTTTGTTTTTTCTGTTCGGGAAATGCGGGGCATTGAATGGCAGATAGCAAAACCATGACTGCCCTGCCTTGCTGTGTCGCTGGATGAAATCGATGGCCGCATCAGCAAACAAATCGGTGGAATAGCTGCCGTCGGCATGCAACTCCTGAGTACCCTGATACAAATCATGCCGCCCATTATAGATGTGATGATAGTAATCCATATTGCCCGAGACATGGCCAACAAATTCATCGAAGCCACGATCGGTTGGCCGTGAACCTTCCGCAAAGCCAATGTTCCACTTCCCAAAGCAGCCTGTCGCATAGGGCGAAGAGGCACGCTTCAAAACCTGCGGGATCAGTGTTTCACTCTGACGAAGGCCTGTACCGTAGTTCCCGTCAATGCCGGCCAGCTGATCAATCAGTCCGTGCCGCTGCGGAATACGCCCCGTCAGCAGACTCGCCCTGGAAACTGAACATGTCGGAGATGCCGTGTAGAAGTCTGTCAGTCGAACACCTTCAGCCGCCAGTCGATCCAGATATGGACTGATGATGCGGGATGATGCGTTGTAGCAACGCAGATCACCGTAACCAAGATTGTCTGCTGTCATCAACAGAATGTTCGGCATGCGGTCTTCGAATGCCAATGCTGCAGGTATCGCCAGGACGCACTGCAGAAACAGAACGCAGTATCCCAAGACATGGATTCTCACCCGGCTTCGTTGGGCATGCAAATCGAGAGACGTCTGAATGAAGCGATGCCTGGTCATGAACTCATCTCGGCGAATCCAGGAAGACGGACTGCACACACGGAACGGCAATTCTGGAAGTCATTTGTGCCAATCGACAAAGCGATTCATCACCCACAGACACAAACGGCTGCCCGGCATTCTGGCAGTCAGACGACAAAAGAGCAAAACACAGGTTGACCCTACTGCTCCAGCAGTACATACTGTCGACACAGTACTTTGACAACAGGAGAACGAAATGGCGAAGACACCAGGCGATGCCGGGGACAACCGACCGGCCGAATTCGAAATGCAGATTCTTGGCGCGATCTGGGAACACGGTCCCGGCACGGTTCGTCAGGTCATGGAACGCCTGACCGACGGCAAGGACAGAGCCTACACGTCGATCCTGTCCGTCATGCAGGTGATGCAGAAGAAAGGTTTGCTGAAAGTCACTGACCGCGACGGTCTGGCCAATGTGTTTGATGCAGCCGTTTCGAGAGAAAAAGTGGTCGTGCCTTTGCTCCGAAGCCTGGTCACCAAGGTTTTTGGTGGAAGTCGCAAGGCCGCGTTACAGCATTTACTGCACGAAGACAAAATTGACCCCGAAGAGCTCAGCGAACTGCGGGAACTGCTGGATGAATTCGAAGCGCGAGCAAAGTCACGAAAAAAGAAGTCTTAGCCGTCCGTTGAAAAACCGGAACAGGCGCACAGGACGACTGGAAACCAATTTGTTTTCCGGTCTCCCGCTCGAGCCAGTCCCGTTTTCAACAGGCTGTCAGCGCCAAATAACGAAGCACCGACGCGACTTGTTCATTCCCCCAAACGATGCAATCGCGAACGATGCAAGTTCTCAGAGACAGCGATCTCGTCACAGCAAACAACCGGAGCTGAATGATGACTCAATTCCCAGACTGGCTGGCAAATCACGCTCAGATCATCGTCGAAGCATTGTTGCATTCTCTGTGGATCAGCGCAGCGATCGGGCTTTTCGTCTGGTTTGCATTAAGTCGTCTCCCCGCACGGCATTGCAATCTGCGATACGGAATCACGCTGGCCGGACTTCTGCTCACCACTGTGGGCACATTTGCCGCGGCCTCAGGCCTGCACTATTTTCGAGCGCACAATGCCCTTCGAGAGACCAATGCCCTTCGAAAGTATGAGACCGATCCTGCGTCTGAAGCTCATGTCGCTGTGCCTGACGTGCATGCCAACCATATTTCGCACTCCGACCATGCAGGACTCGACCGAAAAACAGAAAACACAGGCGACTCTGGAACGATGTCGGCCCCGCTGACGTCCGGCGACAACACACCTCCAGTCCATGCCCCGAATGTAAGCGAAGGATCCGGACCGAGTACAACATCGCCGTTTACTGTGAAACAATCGGATTCGCCGAAGCAAACAGTGACAACGGATTCGGAATCAGATCCAGATCCAGAATCAGGAAGAGCGACCGCTCAACAATGGCAGCGTGCCAGTCGATGGCTGTTAGTGATCTGGATCGCAGGCGTGCTATTCATGTTTTCCCGAACGCTGAATGCTCTGATTGGCATGCGCACTCTGAGGCAGGAATTACTCTCAGACGAACAATCGCAACTGGCTCAACTTGAATCCTTTGCCATGGAATTATGCAAGCGCATGCGGCTGCCCCAGCTGGTCAGACTCGCGATGAGCAACCAAACGACAACGCCTGCGGTTATCGGTTTTTTCAAACCTGTCGTGCTGATTCCGCCAGCGATGCTGACCGGCGTTCCGATCGACCATTGGGAAATGATTCTTGCCCACGAACTTGCCCACGTCCGCCGTTACGACGCGCTGGTTAACCTGCTTCAGATGATGATTGAATCAGCACTTTTCTTTAATCCAGCTGTCTGGTGGATGAGTCGACAGGTAAGGATTGAGCGAGAGGCCTGCTGTGATGCTGTGGCCGCCAGAACCACGGGAAGGTCAATTGAGTTCGCGCGGGTCCTGTTGAACGTGGCCGCCGGTACATGGAATGAAGAGTCGCGTGACCCAAACTTGAAGATACCGAACACTCAAGCGGGACAACAGCGTGCTTTCGTGATGGCACTTTCGGACAAGACCGATCTCACAACATTAAAGGATCGTGTCACCCGGCTGGCTGACCCTGAGCAACGATCAACCCCACGGTTTACTCGAACGGGTTTGATACTCGCTCTTGCCGCCCTGATCGGAACAACTATCGCCATTCAGAAAGGCACCGACATCGCTGTGAAGAAAGTGGCAGAACTGCTGACTCCGGCGGAAAGAGTGGAAACGCTGGCTCGTCTGCAGGCCGAGAACACCGGAGTCTTCGTGCCCGGAGGCAGCTCCCTGTTACAGCGGTCTGAACAGGATGTCGATCGGTCAGACAATCCAGACGCCACGGAAGATCGCTTTCCGGATCCACAGACGGATATGCTGGATGTCAAAGTGATTCTCCGGACCGAAGACGGAACACCAGTTCCAAAAGAACTTGTCATTCGTCGGCAATATGTCGTTCGTTTACCGGGCGGTTCAACTCATTCCACAGGAGACAATTTGTCGGGCCCCACAGAACCCGTTGAGGTCCATGAGATCACAATGAAGCTGCCTCGCTGCCAGTTTATCCTGGGAGGGTCAGCGCCCGGCTTTGCTCCGTTTACCACTGAAGCCAGGGATCTGTTCGAACAGTCAGACGCGACCACAATGGAAATCACACTAACCCGCGGTTTCGACACAACGGTACATGTAACCAACGAACAGGGTGAATCTATTTCCGGGGCAACGATAACCGGGGGCCCGATTTTCAAGCTGCGAGGCGGTACGACAGGAACAAACAATCTTCAGCAAACAACCGGTGAGAATGGAATCATTCCACTGCGTCACTGTGGCCCGGTGGTTTACCGGTTGATCGTTCGGGCACCGGGGTATCAGCACAACTCCTGGGAAGTCAATCTCTCATCAGACTCACCAACTCAACTGATGTTGAAGACAGCGAGGCCATCGGTCCTCAGAATCGTGGATGCCGAAACAAAACAACCCGTGAAAGGAGCCGTCTGCGTCCAGACCCTTTTGACACAGAATCATGCGGGCCATCCCTCAACAATACATTCAAGTGATCCGCGAAGCAGTGACCGGCGGTATTGGCTGACTCTGGGCGAATCAGATGCAGACGGGCAACTGGTGATCGATCAACTGCAGGATGAATCTACCTATTCAGCCGCGATTGTCGCAGACGGATATGGTACTCAGGGAATCACGGAACTGCAGGCCGGACAACAGGAACGGACCATTCACCTGGCGAAGCCGGTTGTCGTCTCCGGAAAAATCACGGGCGAACTCTCGCAACTTCCACACAACACGGGATCCGGCAGAAAAGCAACCAAGTCCACCTACCTTCTGCAGTACGAAAACCCCCTGTACAGTTCAGACACCAATGGGTCCCTGATGAACACCAGTGTCAGCTCGGATGGTCATTTCACGATTCCTGACGTCGTGCCCGGTTCGCTGGAATTTCGCCTTCCGGATTTCTCTACCCGCCACCGGGTACAAGTAACACATTCGATCGATGACCTTGTTGTCAATCTGCCTCCGAAGGAGGCCGTGCAGGAGACAACACAGACCAACCTTCCCACTCGCAATGTCATTCTTCGACTCACCGGGATCAGGGAAGATGCTCCGGCACGTGGCTATCTGCAGGTATCATGGTTTGGCACAGAACCCGAAATGAACGAACCTGTGCGTTCCATATTGTTAGACAGGAATCAGGTTCAGCTGAGTGTACCAATCGGAGCTGTCCTCCGTTACGAACCCCAGAATCTGGTGGGTTACTTTGTTTCTTACGAAGGGCAAACCGCAACGATTACAGGTGGGACCGGACCGCAAGTCATTGATATCCCTGCAGAACCAGCGGGCGCTGTGACGGGAGAAATTCGAAATCCGGACGGAACACCAGCCGATTCCGGTTTTGTCACTGTCTATCCCGCGAAAGTCTCATGGTTTTCGAAGTGGCAGAAAAACAATCGCCGTTTGAATCCTTCATCGGCTTCCGGCAACTCCAGATTCTTCCAGTCACTGCCCTTTGGCGGGACCTACGTCGTTTTCGCACGCCATCACGATAATGGTGGTCTTCTATGGTGCCTGAGTCACCCATTCACGATTGACGGGGAAAATCCGATTGAAAATCTCGAATTGCAGCTGGCACCAGCAAAGCCAGTCTCTGTTCAAATCACCGCTCCTGACGGATCGCCACTGACAACTGATTCTGTCGAGCTATCCATCAGCCTGAAGTGTGAAGGAACCGATGCAGGAAATAGCCTTTCACTGACCGCAGCAACCGACCAGAATGGTGTCGCTCGCTTTGAGCATGGACTGCCTGATGTGAAAGACGGACCGCTGACAGTGAGGGGCTTCGTGCGAATCCGAAACACCCACGGCTTCATCGGAAAACTGGCGGCGCTCGACGAATTGAGCCGGAAGGACGGCCATTACAGTGTGCAGCTTACGCCTGCTGTATCTGCACGAGGAATTCTGATTGACGCAGCCACCGGACGACCTGTGCCCAACGCAGACATCCGGATCTATCCGCGGGATTTCACGAAAGCGTCATTTGCAGACAACATCCGAACAAAGACAGATGCCATCGGCGAATTCCTCTTCGACAATCTCGAACCGATTACCTACACCGGACAGGTTGAAGGTGCCGCTATCAAAGGATCAAAGATCACATTGCTTCCGGCGGGTGGTTATCGTATCCAACCTCCAGCGACGCCGAAGAACCAGCATCTTTCATTAACCGGTGGAGAGACCTCGCCCGTACGATGGGAAGTTGAACTGGTGCCTGGACGAGGCCTTTCGCCAGTACCACCAGAATAAAAGCCATCCGTTCACTCCGCTGTAAGTCATTTAGAAGACTGATCACTGTATTCGACAGAAGAACTCTGAGCGTTCTGCTCATCCAGCGTTCTGCTCATCCGCGTTCTGTTCACCCAGCGTTCTTTTCACTGTGCGACACATGCAACCATCACACCATCCGGATGGTGCGAGACAACAAAGTTGACCTTCCTGCCGCAACTTCACATGATGCAGGCAGCACATGCGATGTTGGATCACCGATCGAATCGATCATTCGCTGATTCCGTTGGTGAAGGACGAGTCCCCGGGGCTGGAAAGGCAATTCGATGCAGAGGCGTACGTTCCTGAAGGCCACAACCTGCAGTTCACTGGCGTCAGCAGCAGCAGCGACAGGCGCATCAGTGACAGGCGCATCGGCGGCAGGTGCTCGGACAGATCAGCAAGCTGACGACTCGCTCAGTGCGTTAACTCACAACCTGAATCCTCAGATCCGGAATGCCCGTGACATCGCACTGTCAATCCTGAAGCCGACGGCAATGGAACTGGAGCGAGGCCTGCGGATCCACAGCGAATCGGTTGTGTTCGATTCCTACGGATTTTCGCCGAGAGCAGCCATCGATGGAGACTTGTTGGCCAAACAGATGGAAGCAGGTGCCTCACAGCAGGAAATTGAAGATCTGCGTGAGGAAATGACCATGACACGGTACGTCCGTGATCTCGTCGAGCAACAGGAGTATCTGAGTGCTTGGCGGGCTTCCGGCGTCACCTGTGTCTTCCAGAATGCCGGCCAGGAGGGCCAGGATCCGATGCGACTGGTCAAACGACTCGCTCGATTCACATTTGCCACTGACATGCTGCGAGATTCCGTTGTCAAAGCCGCCGTCCCGGACGACGTCAAGGCAGCAAAGGCGGCTGGCAGGCATGCGCTTTACCTGACCGGCAACGGCATACCGCTGACCCAGCAATGGGAGACAAAAGAAGATGAACTGGCTTACGTCCGGATATTCTTCCAGCTTGGCATTCGCATGATGCATCTCACTTATCAGCGTCGCAACATGATTGGCGATGGCTGTGGAGAAACGTCAAATGCGGGTCTGAGCGACTTCGGGCGTACAGCAATTGCAGAAATGAATCGCATCGGTGTGATTCCGGATTGCGCCCATTCGGGATGGCAGACCAGTCTCGAAGCAGCGCAGGTCTCAACAAGCCCTGTCGTTGCCAGCCATTCGACCTGCGCGGCGCTGTTTCCACATATCCGCAGCAAGCCTGATGAAGTCATTCAAGCGATCGTCGACTCGGGCGGCTATATCGGCATCTGTTGTATTCCCCGATTTCTTCGAAGAACCGGAGATATCAACGCGTTGCTGGATCACATCGATTACGCCGTCAGGAAATTCGGAGCGGATCATGTGGCCATCGGGACGGATGTTGCGTATTCCTCTCAGAACACGGCAGCGGAAAATCGCAAAGTGCCCAGACGCGGACGAAGCCGGGATCCGTTTCGTTCACTCTGGCCGAAGGACGACTTCAGGGAAACGCCCGAAATGACCGCCAGCCTGTCATGGACAAACTGGCCGTTGTTCACGGTAGGGCTCGTTCAGCGCGGTTATTCGGATGATGACATTCGCAGGATTATCGGCGGCAACGTGATGCGAGTCATCAGTGAGTCGTTGCAACCAGAAGGATGAACAATTGCCGGTTCCATCCTTCGGTTCGATGCCAGGCTAGACGGATCCAATCATCTCAATGCAGGCACCCTGCATGGGTCTTGATTCCCAGGACTTCCGTGATCGCAACGAATCCGAACAGACTCCGTTGTGTCAGCCACGATCAATGAAACAAAAACCAAAGCTGCCCTGCAAGACTGAGTCCCGGGCTTTACCCTCGAGTCAGAGTCTCATCCAGATTCAGGATGATACTGGCGATGACAGACATAGCAGCGTGTCGGCTTGCCGCAATCGATTCATCGCGAGGCGATTCACCGGCAGACAATAACTGAGCGGCTGCTTCTTCATCCTGCTCGAACCGCGCGAGCTCTTCGGCAAATGCATCTGTCAGCGTTTGAAGAGTCAACTTGCTCGGGCGGAGCCCTGTCGCCAGACGATATGCGAAAATGATCTGATCACTGACAGAATCGCCCCCCGATCGAATGGCTCGTTCTGCCAGCACCCGGGCCGCTTCCACAAACTGCGGGTCATTCAACGTCACCAGCGCCTGCAGTGGAGTATTTGTGCGTCCTCGCCGCATCGTACACTTCTCGCGCGTGGGTGCATCAAAAATTGTCAGCATCGGAGCAGGAGATGAACGCTTCCAGTACGTGTACATCGACCGTCGGTACAGCTTATCCCCCGCGTCGGCAACAAAGCGGAGATTTCCATCCAGACTGACTTCATTCCAGAGACCGGGCGGCTGATACGGTTTGACTCCTGGTCCACCAATATCGGGGACCAGAAGACCACTGGCCGCCAACGCATTGTCACGAACGAATTCACCCTGAAGTCGGTAGCGTGTACCGCGTGCCAGAAGCCGGTTTTCAGGATCTGCCGACATCTTTTCGGGAGAGACGGCCGCGGACTGGCGATAGGTCGAAGACATCACCAATTGCTTTAACATACGCTTGATATTCCAGCCGGATTCCACGAAATCGACGGCCAGCCAGTCAAGCAGATCGGGGTGACTGGGCCATTCTCCCTGAGCACCGAAGTCTTCCAGAGACCGGACAATGCCTTCACCAAATAACATCGCCCAGTAACGATTGACGGCCACTCTTGCTGTCAAAGGATTCTCCGGCAATACCAACCACCGCGCCAGCCCAAGCCGATTACCCGGCGCGTCGACGGGAAGGGGTGGAAGCACAGCCGGCACACCAGGTTCAACTCTGCGATCCTTCAGCGGCGAAGCGTAATCTCCGCGATTCAGAACAAACGTTTCCCGCATAGCAGGAACGTCGTTCATGACCATGACGTTAACATAGGGCTTTCGAAGTTCCGCTACCTTCGAAGACAGCTCAGCCTGTCGGGCCGTCAATGCCTTGTAAGGCTCGTCCAGAACATTCAAATAGTGGTTGCGAAGTAATTCCCGTTCACCATCGGTCCGTTGATCGGCTGCTTTGGCCAGCAGTGGAGTGATGGGATCGTTACCAGCCAGGGCCGCCACTTCAGATTCGGCAAGAACCCGACCATAGACACGTACGTCATCAATCAGTCCGTTGTAGTTGGACCCACCGTTGCGTCGCCCCAGGTAGAACGGCCCTTCGGACTTGATGCTCCCCTTCAAGCGGTCCTGTTCGATATCCCAGTCCCAAACCTGACCGTCAACAAACAGCTTGACACCGGCAGCTTTTTTCGAACCGTCGTACGTGACAAACACGTGCTGCCAGGTATCCGGCTTGAGTTTATTTTTTGATCGGACCTTGATCGCATCGTCCGGCCATCTGTGGATGATGTGAACGTCAAATTCACCGTTCACAAGATGAATATCGTAACCGCGAAATCCATTGGCATTGTTCATGCGTGCTATGGGAGCCCCCGTGCCGGGCCCCTGCGGTTTGATCCACGCGCCATAACTGAATCCATGGCTGCCATCGAAGTCGCCGGCATCCTTCATATCAACATAATTCTGCGAGTTACATTCGAACGCTTTGCCAAACCGACCATCGGCCCATTTCACCGGACCATTCAGCCGCCCTTTACGTTCATTATTCGAAACGTCGGCAACGTCTCGTCCCCTGCCCTCGTCCAGTGGAATATGTGATCGGGTATCAGAGGGAATCAGTGGCTGCCCCGAAGCATTGACTGTCGCCGCGACCAGCCACTTCTGAAAGTCTTCTTCCGCTGCCTGCGACCGCGCATCCAGCTGCGGGCTGATTGCCTCAAGCTGCACCTGAAGTTCATCCGCCTGAGCCAGTTTTTCTTTGTCGAACAAATCAACAATCGGGGCCTGATTTCCGTTGCGAGTCTGGTTGCCCGGGTCGGAAGCCTGATTAAAGAAGGCAAAGAATTTGTAATATTCATCCTGGCTAATCGGATCGTACTTGTGGCTATGGCATTGACCACATTCCATGCTTAAACCCATCCAGACCATCGATGTCGTTTTCACTCGATCGATCGCGTATTCCACACGATATTCTTCTTCAATCAGTCCACCTTCGTCAGTGGTTGCGTTATTGCGCAGAAATCCGGTGGCCACTTTCTGTTCCGTTGTCGCCTCTGGCAGCAGATCACCTGCCAGCTGCTCAACAGTGAACTGATCGAACGGCATGTTCCTGTTGTAAGCTTCAATGACCCAGTCTCGCCATGGCCACATATCGCGAGGGCCATCCGCATGGAAAACACTGGTATCGCCGTACCGAGCGGCATCCATCCAGACGACCGCCATCCGTTCGCCATAGTGTGGAGAGGCGAGCAAACGATCAACCACTTTCTCGTAGGCATCGTCAGACGAGTCAGCAATGAAGGCATCAATCTGCTCAATCGTCGGAGGCAGCCCGGTCAGATCCATTGTCACCCGACGCAGCAGACGTTCTTTGTCAGCTTCGTTGTTCGGCTTCAGATTTTCCGCAGCCAGTTGCTGCATGATGAACGCATCAATGGGATTTCGAATCCAGTTCTGCCGATCAGGCTCTTCAAACATCGGAACATTCGGACGATGCGGCGCCAGAAAAGACCAGTGTCCTTCCCACGGAGCTCCCATTTCCACCCACTGCTTCAGCGTGGCCAATTCATTCACGTCAAGCTCGTGATTCGAATCCTTCGGGGGCATCACCAGCTCTTCGTCGTCTGAAATCATCCGTGCCCATGCTTCACTGTTCCGGATTCCTCCGGCAAAGACAGCATGAATTCCCTCTTCCTGATCAAGTCGCAGATCCGCTTCCCGGTGTGTATCATCCGGGCCATGGCATGCGACACACCTGGCCGACAGAATGGGCCGCACGTCACGATTGAAACGGATCTCTGCAGCCGTGGCGATCGATGAAAAGGCGAGCAAAACAAGAGACGGAACAACTATTCGAAAGTAGTTCACGGGAAATCCACTTTGGAAGAAGGTCTGAAGAAACATCGGCGGGACCCTCATGGTAACGCGTTGATGACCGAACCACCATTATTCTGTGACTTGAGTTGCAATTCATGGCCGACACGCACGAAAACCCCATTGACGCCAGCGCCGACTCACAGAACCCTTACTCGGCACCGCTATCTGAAACTTCGACCGACAACCCGAATCACCGATCCCGGCTCTTTGGTCACGTCGTGCAGAACGTGCTCACGGGCGGGATCCTCGGCACTGTCATGATGAGTGCGCAATTCGGGCGACCATGGTTTGGTTGGGATACCGTCGGCACCGGATTCCTGATTGGTGCTGCCGTCTCTGCCGTGTTGACCATTCTCACACGTCCTCAGGCACCAGAATGAACTCACTCGCCTGCCACTTATCCCGGATTTCGGGAGGGCGGCATTGCTTCAGGGATCGATGCACCAATTTCAGCGGAGGTGACAATTGATTCGTCCATCGAAGGGAATGAAATCGAAACCGTTTGCACACGGATGGAATCCACATGGATGGAATCAGGACAGGCATCGATCGGTGGCTGCACTCGAACTGTCTCGTGAGAAGAATGCAGTTCCTTGACAAGGCTTCGCCCAGAATCAATAACAACACGCCACGATCCGCTAGCTGTCCGCTGAAAAACTGGGACAGGCACGCAGGGCGACTGGAAACCGTCGTGTTTTAAGGTCTCCTGCTCGAGCCACCCCCGTTTGTCAACAGGCTGCAAGCTGCCAGCAGCAAGCCTCGCACAATGAATACCCGGCCTCAGAATCGTATAGCGTCTGGAAAGAAACCATGTCCACGAGAATCTCAGAGCTTACGTTGTCGTCCTGTTTTCTTGTGGGGCTGTTGTTCGCTGGCAATGGAATCGCTCAGGACGCTGGAGACCATCCCTCAATAAAGCTTGCGCGGATACTGATTTCCGATACCGCATTCAATGAATTTCTGGATCAGGTCATCACGGTCGCTCCGGACGTCCAGATTCCATTTCAGGGGGAGATCAACAGCAGGAAGAAATTGATCCGGCAGCTTCAGGCTGTTCGTCCTGACCTCACTTCAAGGATTCGCTGGGAGAAGTTACAGGACAAGCTTGCCAGGGATCTGGCATCGCGTTTTTCAGAAGACGAACTTCAGGCTTTGCTGACCTTTCATCGATCGGAGATCGGTCAAAAGTGGCTCGGACAGCAGGCCGCCCTGTCTACAGAAGTCTTCAAGAACATCACTCAGGAAATTGTACATTCCTATCTGAAAGAGATCGCACAATCGCAGGTCTCAAGAATCGAAGCGGCCATGGAAGGAGTCGGGCGGAAGGCCATAGAAAATGCTCGAAATGGAACTCCACTGCCAATGGAACAACTCTGCCGCTCGTGGTACGAAATCATCGAAGAAACCCCGGGCCTTACAGACTACAACCTGGTGGAACGCAAAACAGATGGGTCATTCAAATTCACTGGTGTGACAATCGATGCAAACGAGAAGACCTACACGCGAATCACAAGCCGGTCTCATTGGTTCCTGGAGGGTCGTCTGTTAATCGAAACCAATGAAGCAGACCCGGAAATCGTCACTATCTATATCATCGAGCAAATCTCTGCGACAGAACTGCAAAGTCGTTTGGTTGAAGAAGGTTCCCCGGTTGAAGATTGGATCGAAATCAAGGAAACAACCACACCATTCAGGATCCCTTCCATACCGGATGGCTATGAGTTGATCGAAGAATGAGCCGGTGACAGCGGCCGGCGGGAATACCGCTTTCGTCTCAGCAGGGCCGGCCGCGCATCCGACATCTGAACCTGATTCCTTCCATGAGTTTCTCCCGGACCATTTGTCTCAGGATCGATCGTCCCTGCGTGGCCTCAAATGCCTTGCCGACGGAAGCCGATCAAACCGACCGCAGGATTTCATCGGGACCCAGTAAAAGGCGGCAAGGCCGCAACTCTCGCTCAATTCGGGAGTGCACTGGCTGAAGATCATTGGTAACCTGTTGAATCGGCTTCACAGATCCGAAAAGACACGCCACAACGCTGCCTCTGAGACAGGAACGAGAGATTGAGGAGAAGTTGAGTGCCACAGCACAATGCCGATTTCAGGCACCATCATCGATCCTGCCGCTTTTTCCCCCGCGGCTTTTTCTCCTTCGGGCTTTTGAGCGTCGCTGTATTTTGGCTGACCGTCTGTCATTCATTTGTGCTCGCCCAATCACCATCTTCAAGCGTCGAAGACATCATTGCCATCGAGACGTTCGATCAGACATCGCACCCTCTCCACCGGGCAAACAGCGGATCAGGCTGGCGTGGACCATGGAAGACATCGCGATTCATGACGGCAGAATCCATCATCGAATCTGTCATGGAGAACGGGACGACTGAGATCACGGAATCCTTCGGACGGATTCGTGGCACCGGCGATCGCAACAACCCCATCCGTCGTCCACTGGAACAGCCAATCAGCCGCGAAGATGTTTATGTCGCTTTCGAAATTCGTTACTGCAGCGACGCAGCATCAGAAACAGACTCAAAATCAACGGCGGTAGACCCGGAGTTCTTCGTGCTTTGGCTGGATCGCATTGATGGCGGTGACCAGGCGACACATGCGCGAGGGGTGCCGAACATCGGGATTCATCACGCGGACCGAGGCCCTTCAAAGGGCCGCAACGTATTCATGGTGCGTACGGATCCCGCGAACACTGTGTGGAGCCGCATCGAGCCGAAGAACGGACAGTGGCATCGAGTCGTCGTGAGACTGACAAATTCCGATGAAGAATCGCGGTCAGAATACAGCACAATTGAACTCTGGATCGATCCACATCCAGACGATGCAGCCAAACCCGATGCGACCCTGACCGGCGCGCCGAGCATCAGTGCGATTCAGTGGCTGGGATTTGCAACCGGCGTGAAGACCGAATCCACCGACGAAATCAGCGTACGAAATCTGTTGCTCACTGCCAGTTGGGAGACAGTCACAAGTGACGTCACAACACTGCGGCAGACGACTTCGATGGAATCGCCCGGACACAACGGCGTGGTTTGGAGTCAGCAGGTCGATTTCAGGCGAGATGTTTATCCGTTGCTTCAGGATCGCTGTTTTTCGTGCCATGCGGGTGACAATCCGGAGTCTGGTTACCGGCTGGATGTGCTGCGTGAGTATTTTGGGCACAGCACAGGAGATGTTCTGGCCATTCGCGGTCGAAGTAACCACAGCAAGCTCATCGACGCCGTGACTACGTCCAAACTGGAACAGCGTATGCCTCCACAGGATGAGCCCGCACTCGAAGACCAGCAGATCGCGCTGCTGAAAGCGTGGATAGATCAGGGAATGGTCTGGGACGAAGAATTACTGCCGACGCCGAGAGTCACATCGGATCACTGGGCGTTTCAGCCGATCCGTCGACCTGAAGTTCCCAGGATCGGTGACTCATGGGTGCAAACTCCGGTGGACGCATTCATCCTGAGATCCCACATCGATGCCGGGCTGCAGCATGCGAACGAAGCGCCACCAGACATACTGGCTCGGCGATTGTATCTCGACTTGACGGGCTTGCCGCCAACTCCGGAACAGCTGACCGAGTTCCGGCTGAAGTCGCCCGACAATGCCTGTTCGGAATTGGTAGATGAACTTCTGGCATCGCCACATTATGGGGAACGCTGGGGGCGGTACTGGCTGGATCTGGCTCGATGGGCTGAGAGTCAGGGTTACCAGCATGATTTTGTCCGCCCTTATGCATGGCGTTATCGCGACTACGTCATAGACAGCTTCAATCGGGACAAACCTTTTGACCAGTTCATCAAAGAACAACTGGCTGGCGACGAATTGCAGCCCTATTCGGATGAGAATCTGATTGCGACCGGATTTCTCGCAGCAGCGCGTATCAGCGGCAATCAGGAAGACGATGCGATTCAGCGCAATGATGTGTTGGTGGATATCGTTAACGCAACAGGAAGCGTATTGCTGGGTCTGACGCTCGAATGTGCTCAGTGCCACAATCATAAAATCGATCCCATCAGTCAGCGTGACTACTACCGCATGCAGGCTTTCTTTATTCAAGGTCAGCTGGGCAATCTTTCGCTGCGTGACCCGAATATTCCGAACCCGACAGATATCAGCGAATGGATTCCTGAGCCATCCTTTGATTTCTATTCCAAAGAGGTGAAGTCTCTGACCTCGAAGAAGCTGTTCCAGGCAACTGATCGGCCGCATACGTGGGGATACCTTTCGGCAGCCACGGGTGATCCGGACATCGAACGATTTCCAGTGGTGAACCGCCGTCCGATTCGCTGGCAGCCAGCAGCACTAAAGTCGATGCAGGCACACATGCTGATCCGGGGCGACGCTGGAAGTCCGGGCCCGCCTGTCCGTGAGGGATGGCCGGAAGTTCTGGGAGCAACCCCCGACAAATTGGGACCCAGAAGTCGTTCTGCGCTGGCCGACTGGATGACAGACCGGCAGAACCCACTCGTCGCTCGAGTGTGGGTGAACCGAATCTGGCAGGGGCATTTTGGACGCGGCATTGTGGCGACAGCCAGCGATTTTGGTATTGGCGGGTCGAAGCCCAGTCATCCTGAGTTGCTGGATTGGCTGGCGTGTGAGTTGATGGACCATGGCTGGAGCACGAAGCATATCCACCGCCTGATTGCCGACTCCGCCGTGTTTCGACAGCAAAGAATGCATCACGAAACGAACGCAGCCATTGATCCCGAAAATCAGTTGCTTTGGACATGGCCGCGACGACGTTTGGAAGCCGAAGCAATTCGGGATTCCGTGCTGGTTGCAACCGGTGAACTCGATCGCAGCCTCGGCGGAATAAGTATTCCGCCGGAACGTGAAGAACAAAAGCCTCGACGGACCATCTACCTGTTTCAGCAGCGCAGCGCGATGCCATCGGTCATGGAAATGTTTGATGCACCCAGCGGCATTGCGAGCTGTTCGCGCCGAGCTGTTTCGACAGTCGCACTTCAACCTCTGTTCCTGCTCAATAGTGAGTTTATGGCGCGGCGAGCGACTGCGCTGGCCGAGCGCGTTTCCGAAGCGGCCAGCGATCAGGATTCACAAATCGATCAGGCGTTTCTTCGGACACTGTCAAGGCTCCCGGATGCGGCGGAACGCGTGCTCGCCCACGAGGTCCTGGCAACTTCCAAACAGTCCCCCCCTTCCAATTCTTCCACTTCGACACATCTGCCGCTCACCCGATTGTGTCACGCATTGTTGAATCTGAATGAGTTTGTTTACATCCCCTGATCGTCAATTCAGCGTCCAGTAACCCCCCCGGCTTCCTGTAACCAACTGCTTCCCATTATCGCCTCCTGTGAGAATGAACGAGTGAATAATTTCTCATCGCGTTTGAGCCAAAGCGTGCCCACGTGGACTCGCCGAACTTTACTGCAGGAAAGCGCGCTTGGCTTTGGCTCCCTGGCATTGTCGTCGTTGCTGATGGAGGAATGCACAGGCGCTGAATCCGCCGTGGGGCAGTTGGGACCGCATCATGCTCCACAAGCTCGCAGCATCATTTTTCTGTTCATGTCGGGTGGCCCGGGACAGACAGATACGTTCGATCCCAAACCTATGCTATCGAAACTGGATGGGCAGCTTGTTCCCGAATCGATCGCGTCGACGGTCCCTAATATTCCCCGATCGGGTGTGAATTCGAAGCTGTTCGGGTCGCCGTTTTCGTTTCGGCAATACGGCGAAAGCGGAATTTCGGTTTCCAGCCTGTTCCCTGAAACCGCACAAATGGTGGACGATCTGTGCGTGATTCGATCGCTGAATCACCGGATCCCTGTGCATGGTCCTGGCGAGTGTATTGCGTTGACGGGAAGCGGAGTGGGCGATCGCCCCAGTCTTGGTGCCTGGGCTGGCTATGGTTTGGGAAGTGAATCGCAGAATCTTCCCGGATTCATGGTCTTTCTATCCAGTGTCACCGGACCGCCGCCGCAACTGCCGGGATGGGGGACCGGGTTTCTTCCAGCCAGATACCAGGGGACTCTGGTTGACGGCCAAAAAGGGGTGCCCTTCACCGAGATGCCCGGCGGGTACACGGAAAAGACCCGTCGCCAGCAGCTGAAATTCATCAATGAAATGAATCAACGTCACCTGAGCCGCCAGGGACCGGATCAGGAACTGGAAGCGCGTATCGCATCGTTTGAGCTGGGTTATCGCATGCAGGCGGCCGCGCCAGAAGTGTTCGACATCTCAACGGAACCTCAGTCGATCCAGTCCATGTATGGGTTGGATCAGCCAGAGACTGCTGAATTTGGGACTCACTGCCTGCTCGCGCGAAGACTTGTTGAACGCGGCGTGCGATGCATCCAGCTTCGCAATGGCGGCTGGGATGCCCATGGCAGCCTGGAGTCCAATCACCTGAAGCGGGCCGCTCAAACCGATCGCCCCATTGCAGCCTTGCTGAAGGATCTCAGGCAGCGCGGCCTGCTGGAAAATACGCTGGTGGTCTGGGGTGGCGAATTTGGAAGGACACCAACCATTGAAGGGGGGGCCAGAGGAGCCAGACGCGGCCGTGATCATTCGCCGGCTGGCTACACCATGTGGCTGGCCGGAGGAGGAATCAAAGGAGGGCAGGTGATCGGATCCACGGATGAACTGGGGTACGTCCCTGTCGAACGTCCACTGGCACCGGCGGACCTGCACGCAACACTGCTTCACGCTCTGGGAATTGATCAGTACCGACTGACATGGCGTCATAATAATCGAGACGAAATCCCAACGGTCTTTGGTGGCGAAGTCATTCAGGAAGTCTTCGCCTGATCAGAACGGCGATCTGATCAACACCTGAGTCCTGCGACGCGACATCGTTGCAAAGGCCACGCCTGTTTCCGTTGGCAGAAATCGCACTCCGTCTCTCATGGAATCAGTCTCTGTCTGCTGGTATCCTCCCCGGCTGCACTGACCCGGAGGAACATTCGGGGGTTGCGGGCAAAACCCACACTCAATCCAAATCCTCAATCATTCACAAGGCGGAGCCAGGGGCGCTGTCGCCTGATGGAAAAACAGGAACCGATCATCTTGGGCCAGGAACCTCCGACAAAGCAGAACAATGATGCAACCGGTGAGGAGCAGAACCGGCAGGGAGATCTGACCAACGATGAAACCATTCTGGGTGCACCGAGTCCAACGCATGACGACGAACAACCGGCGTTTCAACTTCAGTCAAATGTCCGGCGAATTGGACGATATGAGCTCCGGGAAGAAATCGGCAGGGGCGGCTTTGGAAAGGTCTACCGTGCAATTCAGGTAGAACCCGTGCGCCGACAGGTTGCCATCAAACTGTTGAAAGCCGGTACAGATTCGGCATCGATCGCAAGGCGATTTCGAACGGAACAGCAACTGCTGGCTCTGATGAACCACAACGGCATCGCGCGCGTGTTTGATGTTGACACAACGGCGGATGGCACCATTTTCTTTGTCATGGAACTGATCCAGGGCAGTTCGATCGCCGACTTCTGCGACACCAATCGGCTTTCCATCGAACAACGAATCAAACTGTTCATCGATGTGTGCCACGCCATTCAGCATGCGCATGAAAAAGGGATTATCCATCGAGACATCAAGCCATCCAATGTGATGGTTGGTCGACAGGACAATGAAAATGTCGTGAAGATCATCGACTTTGGAATCGCGAAAGCGATGCAGTCTGTCACTCTTCAGGATGCGGAGACTCGGACTAACGAGCTTCTCGGCACGCCCAGATACATGAGTCCTGAGCAAACCGGAATGCCAGGACTAACGGTCGATCACAGGACAGATGTGTATTCACTGGGTGTGCTGCTGTTTGAACTTCTGGTTGGTGAACCTCCGTTCGCAAAGGAACTGCAAACGGCCGAATCCCCTATTGCCTGGCTGTCCGTGATCCGCGAAAGGGAGGTAATGCCGCCATCCTCAGCCATCCGAATGCAGGGAACCCGGCAAACCGCGACTTCAAGAAACGAATCCGACGCAGAAAGACTGGCAAAGAAACTGACAGATGATCTGGACTGGATCGTCCTGAAATGTCTGGAGAAGGACCCCCATCTCCGTTACGCAAGCGTCTCCGAGCTGGCGGATGACCTGCAAAGATACCTGAAGCATTTGCCGATCCAGGCACGCCGTCCGGGGCTCATTTACAAACTCCGAAAACAGATTCGTCGAAACCAAACGGTTTTCAAACTGTCTGCAGTCTTTGCAATCTTGCTGACGACCGTAATTTCTTTTTCGATCTGGCGACTGAAGGACAGTCAACACGTCGTTTCGCGTCTGGAGGATTTGACGCACATCACCGAACTCATCAGCCGGCACGGCGCACTCGTGAACCTTCCGTTGAAAGATCGAAGGACTCATATGCTCGCCTGGATGTCGGAGGCTGACGATCTCCTCACTCGAAAAGATCTTGCCGACAAAGCTCTTGCCGAGCTCGGGAATTCGGAACTGTCAGACGGCCCGGTGATGTCTTCGACAGATTCGGCACTCGATACCACTCTGACTCAGAGTAAAGCCGAACTGCTGGTCCGGGAATTTGAAAACCTGGCATCATCGGACGGACCGAGAGCCGCTGTTGTCGGATGGCTGCAACGAACCCCTTCCGACGCACAACTGGCCGAGCGCTGGCACCTGGCAGATGAAACTCTCCGGGCCGAATACAACGGTCTGGTCCTGGAGTACCGCGAAGGTCTCTGTCCCATTGGAAAAAACCCACAGTCAGGACTCTATGAATTCGTCGACCATCGGCACGGACTCCTGCCCGAGATCCGGAATGGCGAATACCGTCCGGACGCCGTGACCGGGATCATCTATGTGCTGATCCCGGGTGGTCGTTTTCTCATGGGAAGTCCCGCATCCGAACCCGGCAGAAAACGCGACGAAGATCTACACGAAGTAACGCTCAGCCCGTTCCTGATTTCAAAATATGAAATCACTCAGGGCAACTGGGCACGCATCCATTCTGTGGTCGCCGGCGACACCGCAGCATTCGATATGCCCGTTTGCGGAATCAGCTGGGCCGAAGCGGAATCCTTCTGCAAGACAGCAGAATGCTTCCTGCCAACAGAAGCACAGTGGGAATTTGCATGTCGAGCCAACTCTCCATTGCCGTATTCCGGAGCCCACAGCATGGATGATCTCGGATGGCACGTGGACAACTCTGGTTCTGAACGACATCGGATAGCAGAAAAACAACCCAACGCTTTTGGATTGTTCGACATGCATGGCAACGCCATCGAATGGTGCCGTGACGTTTATTCAAACGACTTCTATCTGCAGCCCGAAGCTAAAGTGCCAGATCCCATAAACGAAGGATTGGCTCCGGGAACGCTGAAAGAAAAACGCGTGCTGCGCGGCGGAGGATTCGATGGGCAGGTGAACTACTGTCGGTCAGCCGATCGGTACGCAGAATACCCCTCGCCCGAAAATGGACATCGCACCTTCGGAGTCAGGCCCGCCCGGCCAATCCATCCGCCGGAACCTTCAACCGCCGCCACTACCGACCGCTTGTAGACTCGACGACCCCGTCGACACCGCGTCCCTAGCGGTCGACGTCCAGGATCAGCGTTGCAACCCCGGATTCAAGCTCGAAGTGACGTCCCGAACGGACCCGCAAACACCCGCGAAACGCCTGGTGATTGACGCAGCAGAACACCGAGGGGCATTTTCCCGAATGAACGCCGAACATCTCCGGGCTATCGCAGTGAATTGATGTTCCACTCCAATGCTGCCCGAGCAGCATATCCGGTGCAGGACCTTGTCAGACCTGCCGTCAAACGATTCTGTGCACAGAATTCACGCATTCGCGAAGGCAGTCGGGAAACCATCGTGTTGTCAGGTCTCCTGCTCGAGCCAGTCCCGTTTTTCAGCTGGCTACTAATCTAAACTAAGGTTAGGCAGTCTGGTGATGCTGCTACTTCGATGACGATGTTGCTTCGGGCGATTGTTGGGTTGCCTTGTCCGGCCATTTTAGAATTCGGATGCGAAGAAACAGAATCAATTCACCGGTCTGGTACAGGATGTCAGGCAGGATGAATCCGATCATCCAGAGCGGCGACTGAATGAACTGAAAGTAATTGCGACAGCCGATGAATGCCACAATCCCGGCCATGCTGGCAACTCCGGGAACAGCACTTGTAGATGAGCGGCCGCGGCATCGGATAAAGAACACACCAATATCAATCATCGCCGACACTGCCCAGTAGAACAGTGCCACCGCTACCAGAATCCCGACAAGTGCATCAACAATAATCATGGCAAGGGCATCCCGGCAACCAGAAACGGCGCGATCCCGCAACTCCGGCTGAACTGATTGTTATTCTTATTCAGGTGAACCCACAACATCGGTTTCCAGAAATCGTTCACCGGGTGTGCCGTACAATAGTCTGAGCAACAATGACCGGGTGTCGAGCGGCAACTTGTCACACGGTATCAGCAGCACAATTATCAGGGCGCGCTGCGGAGTGGACTTCGATTGCAGGCGTGCCAGCAACCAGTCGATATCCGAAAGCAGAATGCTGGATGCGCAACCTGACGTGTATGCGAAAAGAGTAACGTCGCGAAGAAAGTTGGTTTGTTCTGTTGTCAGTGCGCAGCTGCAATCCGCAAGCCGATCATCAACGTGCTTCAGGACTTTAAACAGTTTGGTCCTGGAGTCTCCATCGAAGGAATTAAACATGCGGGTCATTGCAGCGGACGACCACCGCGGATCAGCCGGATCGGCAAGAAATCCATCGAGCAAATTTATGTAGGTTCGTGTCATGCGATTCGCAACGCATCAGAAGCAGGACATTACGCCGTGATCACGGGGACGGTCTGGAATCAGATTGGCAAATTCAGATCGGAAGTGCAAACAACGGCGTCCCTGATTGCGGGGTGTTATGCAGACTTCCCCGCAATGCCTCGCGACGAACAGCAACTTTCCTGCTCATCCGGCCGACCGAATCCACTTCGGCGGAATGAGACCGCGTCGAAGGGGATGCTCACGATGCTCACGATGCTCATCGCGATCACAATCACAGACTCACGACAACGACGGCAACACGGCGTGGTTTCCAACAAGCAGACAGCACACCACACCACAGGGATTACTGTAGTACGGACTCGTTGATGAAACCTTTGAAGACCTGTACCAGAGCTGCGGGACGGGTTTTGAAATTGCGGCGATAGCTGTCTCTGATCAGTTCCAGAAACTCCAGGTTCAGTTCCTCGTCGCGACGAAGCTGGAAGCAATCCATGCTCCAGTCCGGAAAACCCCGATAATCCAGACTTTCATCGAAGAGATATTCCATTGCACGGTGACGGTTGTCTGCTTTCAGTTTAGCCGTCAGCTTTCGTAGTTGTGATTCTTCACCTTCCAGAAACTGAAGAAAACGACCGTTCTGATGGAACATGACGCCCGTAATTCCATTGGCGGCGTTGTTACGTTTGGCCACTTCCAGAATGTCGCTCAGATCCTTCGTCAGCGAATTCTGATTGCCCGTGTATTCACTCGTATAAACCAGCAAATGCAGGTCATCGTTCATTTCTGTGTCCCCCCAAGCTGAGAAGTGAAGCTTCTCCAGACGCAAACGTAGCATTCCCGACACAGAATTCCTGGAAAAATTTCTGGTGCCAGGGGTTTTCACTACTTCCTGCGGATGCCGCCTTTCCGAAATTTGCAGGCGTCGCCCGATGAGCTGTCAACGGAACGAATGAATCGCGCTGGAGAGTAAAGGGGCTCACTGACTTTTCGGAGAATTCGATTCCCACTGACGCGGCATCTTTCCGGTCCTACTCCCGGCTTCAATTGGATGGCTGTTTTGTCGCGCGTATGAGCTGATGCTTCTGACTAATCACTGGTGGAGTCAACGAACAACATCGCTGTGTTATGGTCCGTCGGCTTTGATTGATGTAATGCGGAAGTGGCTGCCTTCCATGGCGAACCATATTCAGGAGTTCCAATCGCGCACGACTCGCTATGCACGTTCGCGTGGCTTTCAGGGAATTATTTGCGGACACATCCATGCCCCCAGACATGAAACACTGGACGGAGTGACATACTTTAACATCGGCGACTGGATCGAAAGCTGCACGGCGCTGGTTGAAGAGAACGATGGCCGCATGTGGTTGCTCAGGGACCGCGCAGATCCCGTCGCCTGGCCAGCGTCCTGGGGTTAACTTAGCTCAGCTTGGCAGTCTGTTGAAGAACAGGACTGGCTCGAGCAGAAGACCTTGAAACACCACGGTTCACAGTCGTCCTGCTCGCCTGCCCCGGTTCTTCAACGGACAGTTAATGGCGAATCTGCGATGCCCGGTGTTTTCGATCGCGGGCATTTGCGTTGCACTTCATCGCGATGGGGCACCGTAGCCGCCGTGACTGGTTCATCGGAGATGCCAGAAGCAGTTCTTTTGCTCATCCAGCTGACCAAACCTGTTTCGCCTGCTAAAGTCAGATGGCAAGAGACCCTGTTCAGGTTTTTCGCTGTGTAACAATCGTTGTGTATCGATCGGGGTGGATCGGGTTTCGATCCGGCGAAACTCGACGAGTCACGACGGCGCGTGTTTCTTCCGCTCCCCATTTCGGAGTCATCAGATGTCTGCCCGATCGCCGTATACCCATTCTCTCGATCGCCGTAATGTGCTCAGGACGATGTGTGCCTCCGCCGCCGGCGCGGTCGCCTGGACAGGTCTGCATTTGAGCGCTCAGGCCGGAACTGCAAACAAATCGTTGGCAGTTCCGAAATTTGAATTGCTGGACCTGAAGACATTCAGCCTTCCGGACGACCGATATTATGGCTGGCCGACTGTCGCCCGACAGAAGAACGGGCGGCTCCTCGTAGTTGCGTCCGGAGGTCGAGAACGCCATGTCTGCCCGTTTGGCAGAGTCGATTTGATCCAGTCAGATGACAGCGGCGATACGTGGTCGTTCGCCCGCACAATTGCCGACGGTCCTATTGATGATCGTGATGCTGGTATCATCGAAACGTCGCACGGTACGCTTCTGGCAACCACCTTTACATCCCTCGCCTATTTGCCGACTTTGCAAAAAGCCATCGAATCGGCAGGCACCGATAAACCGCTGATGAAGCCCGAACAGCTGGCTCGATGGCAGGCAGCTCACCGTCGACTTCCGGAGGGGCAACACAAGGAACACACGGCTTGCTGGCTGTTGCGATCTGAAGACAATGGGCTTTCGTGGTCCAGCCCCTATCGTTGCCCGGTCAACAGTCCGCACGGTCCGATTAATCTGTCGGACGGCACTCTCTTGTATGCAGGTAAAATGTTGTGGGAAGAACCCAACAAGGTGGGTGTTTGCCGCTCCGAAGATGATGGACGGACGTGGAAGTGGCTGGCCGATATCCCGACGCGTCCTGGTGATGATCACAAAAACTATCACGAACTGCACGCAGTGGAAGCATCTGACGGACGTTTAGTCGTTCACATCCGAAACCACAACAAGACGAACGCCGGAGAGACACTTCAGTGTCATTCAACCGACGGTGGCTTGACCTGGTCCATGCCCGCTTCGATTGGTGTGTGGGGAATGCCCTCACATTTGATGAAATTAAAAGACGGGCGTCTCCTGATGAGTTATGGTCACCGACGAAAACCGCTGGGAAATCAAATTCGACTCAGCAGTGACAACGGCGAATCCTGGTCTGAGGCTATTGTGCTGTACGGCGATGGAGCAACCGGCGACCTCGGATATCCTTCAACCGTGGAATTCGACGACGGTCGCCTTCTGACTGTGTGGTACGAACTCATGCCCGAAACCGGCATGTCTCAACTCCGTGCTGCGCGATGGAAGCTCGTTGATTGAAGCCTGCACCTGCTTGTCTGTTCTCTCTCATCCAACGACGGTTGAAGATGGATTTCGAGACTAAATCTGCAGTTTTGGTTGCGGGTACGTCTGGTTGATGTGTTCGATGAAAGTCTGCCAGGTTCTGTTGAACGAATCGAGCCGGTCCTTTTTCTTGTCTTCGTCGAGCAAGCTTTGTCGGATGGAATTCCTGGCCAGCTCTCTCAACGTCATCAGATCCAGATCCCACGCCATGCAAACGGTCCAGAAGTCGTAACTAAGCCCGTCGTTGCCAAGAATGCAGGGGTCATCTGAGGAAATCACGCAGGTGAGCCCGCGTCGAATATATCCGTTGGCTGGATGCAGGCGCACATCCGCCACATAGCCGAGTGTCTGATTACTAATCGGGCAGACTTCCAGCGTTGTCGGGCCGGCTCGAAATTCCTGTTCAAGAGACGGGAACAGGTACAGGTTGATGCCGTGTCCAATTCGCCGAGTCCCCAGAACATGTGCATCGACAAGGTTCTCGTCGTCGGCCCAGTCACTTTCACCGTCATGCAACAGGAGTGTTGGGAATGGGTGGCCCTGTTCCTGGCAGACGTTCATCAGGGCAGGCCAGATGTTCAGCAGTTGCGAGGTGGGGGAATTGTCCGTTTCCTGACCGACCAGATCATAGCCGACAAACAGATGAGGGAATTTCTTCATGACGTCGATTGCATTTCGGAAGTTTCTGACCATGTCTTCCGTGCTGGCCCCGCGCCAATCGCTGGCGATCAGGCGAAGATCGAATTCCGGGAATTTCTGACGAACGGAATTCATCGCTTCGACATAATTGGAAATCGCGCGTTCCTTTGGAAATGGTTTGCCATCGCTGGAATAGAGGATCGGAAAACCTGTTCGCAGTTCCACGTACATCACACCGTCATTCGCCAGCGTCAGAAATGCGTCTTCAAAGTATTCTCGATAAGCCTGGTCATTGGACAGGATACTGCCCAGACGAAGAAAGCAGTTATTGAACTCGAACCATCGGTCGCGCGTGCGTGGATCTTCCGCCCCGATCGTCAGCAGTTGCAGGAGTTTGCTGGGAAGATCAGGTGTCGTGGCCAGTGCTTCACGGATTGGAATGAATCCTGCCGGAGCTGCGCCCGTCTGACTGAACCGAATCTCTCCGACCAGATGCTGCAGGAAGCCATTTGCATAGGTACTCTCCGGCCAGCAGATGTAGCAATCCTCTCGACGAAGGCACTCCTGAACCAACCATTCTGCACGCCCTCCTGCCGTGCTGTGAATATGCAGAGCTCCACCTTTGGGCATGCGTCGAATGATTTGAAAGACCTCCGATTTTTCAATCAACGGTTTGGCCTGATGGAAAGCGATCATCGGCGGAAACTCGTTCTTCTCCCGATAGTCATTGATTTCCAACGCCTGCAGGTGACCGAACCTGCGTGCAGCAGCCTCTTCTTCGGGAGTTGTTTCGAGAGGATCGGGGAACCGCATGCTCCGATCAGCTTCCAGCAGCGTCTGCCTGTGGTCGACGATTTTCTGACGGATGGGGTCAACGCTCATCGGCTCTGCCTGAGCGGGTTCCTGTCCCTCGGCAACAGAACCAGAAGCAGGCGACTTGTTCAGTTCCGTCCCGGCTGACTGACTGACAGCCCCCCCGCAGCCAGGTATTGCCAGGACAAGTAAACACAGTTGCACTGCTGTCGTCATTAAATAAGTGGACAGCACGCATCGGAAATTTCCGGGATGTCCGTCAGTCGTCGAGAAGCAATCAGGCACGACGGTTCTTTCTTTTGGGGCATTCAGGCGAATACGGCGGCGATTCAATTCTGTGGAAGTTGGCCTGTATTCCGGCATAGATCGCCATGGGTTGTCAAACGTCATACTGAGCGTTTCCAGAGAGTTCACCGACTTGTGATTTGCACGGCGCCGTGGGTTGCACCTACCCACGCGAGTGTAAAAAATGCGTCCGCAAAACAGCGACCTCCTTTGGATCAGAGTCATCAATAAGTGCAGTCTTCAGGAATCTGCACACGAGTCCATTGGTTTGCACGACGAATGGTGCGGTCCGTCTCGTGTATGGCTGCCAGCTTTGAACCTATTCGCATGAATTTGTAGAGGACTTAATACATGGACGCTGGTGTTTTGCAGCTACACGGTGGCACCGAAGAAACGCATTTTGACGAGCTCTTCCGCGACTACCTGAAGCTGAAACCTGCGCCTGATCTGACAATTCAATCTCCGGTGGCACAACTTCAACCACTTTCGCTCATCATTCCAACGGCACTCAATCAATCCGTGAAACATGGAGTCCTGCTGCGCGTACTGCGAGGCATTGAAGCATCCCAGTGCATCCGCCAGGTCGTGCTCGTTCAGGCGGAATCATCGGACGGGCCTGGAGCACGAGAGGCAGAGCTTCAATCGCAAATCAGCGAACTACTTCAACAGGCCGGAAAAGAAGTCGTGTGGCAGTCCTGTGAACCTAATCGGCGCGGTGCGGCGCGCAACATTGGTCGAGCCGCAGCGACAGAAGAATTGTTGATGTTCCTGGATGACGACATGCTGCTCCGTGACTGGCGAGTCGTTGACGTCATTGTCTCCGAATTACTGGCCGGCCAGTTTGACGCCGCCATGTTTCCGGCTCGGCACTATATGCGTTACCCCCGCATCCATGATGACACCAAACTGACTCAGGCCATCGCACGATGGAGATCGGATTCCCTGAACGTTGTCGCGGACGAGGTCTTTGATCCTGTCGCGGAAGGGGAAAAGTTTCAGACCATGGGCTTCTGTTTTCCCGGCTGCTTCATGGTCATACATGGGGCCGCGTATGATACCTGCGGAGGGTTTGCAGATTTCCTGGGTTGGGGGTTTGAAGATTCAGTGATGGCCGTTGCGGCTGCACGACGACTTCGCATTATGAACCTGTTCCATCGTGTCGAAGCACTGCTGCACATCGACCATCCGGTAACACCCTACAAGTCGTGGGAGTTTGGGACCAATCGCAAGCTGTATTACGAAGCCCATGCCACTGCCCAGGAAATGGCCGACCTTCATCGCAGAGTCTTTGAGGGAGGCGATTTGACGCCGGAACAGCTGGCGACAGTCGATACGGAATCCATAGGTGAGGAGGTCGCTCGCCTGCTGATCGAAGGCGGAATTTCATCCAGAGTATCCAAGGCGGTTCGTGCGATTCAGCGTGTTGCCGACAAACTCACGGAAGCCGGGCTGAATCCGATGCCCCGGTTCATGGTTTTGTTTGGTTCTCGTGGCAGGCGTGAAGAATCCGAGAGCAGCGATGTCGATCTGCTTCTGTTGTACCAAAATGGGGGCGTTCGTGATTTCTATGTGACGCCAGGCGAAGGCAAACATCGGCTGGAGCTGGAACTTTCCGGGATCGACAAGTTCGAATCCATCTCCATCGCTCCCGCCATGTACGGTGGCAGTAGTTCTCTGGAGCTCTCCAAGCTGGCAGGCGCTCGCCTGATTGATGGCGAGGACAAGTTGTTCTGCGAATGGCGTGATTCTGTCCTGACGACGGGTCTGGAATGCGGTCGAGCCTACTGGCTGATGATCATTGCCGGATTGAGTCTCCGATCCGGAGAACTCGGCGGTATGCGAACCCTGCTGATCAGGGCTTTCCGCCAGATTGTCAGTCATACGCAGCTGGGATCCATGGAACGGGATCTTGAGATCCTTCGCCTGCTGGAGGAGCGGCAGTTTGAAGAGGCGGCCGGGCCGATGATCCAATTGCTTGACCTGGAAGCACCGGACTGGCGATATGACACAGGGATTGGTCTGCGGAGTTTCGTCAACCAGGTGCCGGAAGTCTGGACCGCAATTCACTGGCTCTGGGAAATCGTCATCAGCCGTCCGATTGAGAAAGTAGAGGCGGTGTCATAGTGGAAGCCGTGTGATAACGTTCTTTCCAACGGAATGACTTCAGAATCGTTTGCAGGCATGATGCAGCGATACCAGTTCCGTTCCATTCAGGAATCAGGCCTAATTCCATGTCGCCTCTCCGAAGTGATTCAGTGAAGTTCTTTCGCCTACTAGCTCTTTGCCTGATACCCCTCGCGTTCAGGGCGAATACCGTTCAGGGCTCAAGCAATCCGGATACGCGCCCGAATCTTATTCTGATACTGGCAGACGATCTGGGTTGGGCTGATCTCGGATGTTACGGCAATCAATACAATGAAAGCCCCCGCATCGATCAACTCGCCGCAATGGGGATGCGCTGGACGCAATTCTACGCTGGCCCTGTGTGTTCTCCCACGCGAGCCAATATTCAGTCTGGTCAGGATCAGGCTCGATTCGGAATAACGCAGCACATCCCCGGGCACCGAAGACCATTTGCAAAACTGCGTGACCCCGAAGTGCCCCGACAACTTCCTCTGGAGGTGACGACATTCGCCGAACTGCTCGGGAAAGCGGGCTACAAGACCGGCTACTTTGGAAAGTGGCATCTGGGCGGCACTGGCTTTGGCCCAAAGGATCAAGGCTGGCAGACTGCCGTTGAAACTCAGGGAAATACTCTTTCACCAGCGATGGCGAAAGTCGCCGGTACAGATCGAATGGCCGAATATCTGACAAACATGGCCGTTGATTTCATTGAACAGAATCGTGACCAGCCATTTCTGCTTCAGGTATCACACACGGCCGTACACATCCCGCTTTCCACAACAAAATCCAGGCGTGAGAAATATCAACAAAAGCCTGCGGCCAGTAATTATCCGTCACGGCCGGATTATGCCGGACTCATTGAAGAACTTGACGAAAGCGTTGGACGCATTCTGGACACGATCGAACGACTTCAGTTGTCAGGCAGAACATTAATCATCTTTACATCTGACAACGGCGGGCTTGAAACCGAACAGAATGGCACAATCACCACGTCTAACAAACCACTGCGTCGAGAAAAAGGCACGCTCTACGAGGGCGGAATCCGGGTTCCGATGATCGCCTGCTGGCAAAACAAAGTTCAACCGGGGACGAAGACAGATGAGATTGCCAGCACCATCGATCTATTCGCAACGTTCGCAGATCTTGCAGGTTGTCAGCTTCCGAAGACACAACCAAACGACGGGATCAGCCTGAAAGGAGTGCTTCAGGATGCAAGCTGTTCACTGCCTGAGCGTGCCCTGTTCTGGCATCTTCCCCACTACCACCACAGTACGCCTGCGAGCGCGATTCGAATGGGCGGTTATAAACTGCTGGAATTCCACGAAGACCACCGACTGGAACTCTATGATCTCAACAATGACATCGGAGAATCCACCAACCTGAGCGTCACCCGAACAGATATGGCTGCACGCCTGCACACAGCCCTGCAGACATGGAGGCACCAGGTTGGAGCGAGAATGCCCGAACCAAATCCCGACTACGACGCCGAACGATCCACGGAGCTGGCAAAACCCAATGGTGGTGTTCAGAAAAAAGAAAAACGCCGGAGACCCGTTAAAGACGGCAGATAGCCCGCGTCCGCGATGGACAGGTTGACAGTCAGACGACTCCGTTTCATTCAGGAATCTGCGAATTCGATTGAACCAATCCTGCATGCCACACACTTCAGTAGTCATGCCCCGCACGTCTCACTGAAGGATTCAACGGATGAACTCATTTCGCTTAACGGTACTCCTTGCATGCCTGTTCACTTACTGTGTGTCCGCGGCTGCGATATCGACAGAATGGAATCCTTCTCTGTCCGCAGAACAGAAGGCTGAGGCACCGCCCTCGGGTCCGTCTTACAGGAGTGACAGTGACAGCGGAAACGACATCACACCCTCTGAATGTACGCCCACTCTCGACACACCGCTGGCCCGAGTGTATCAGCATCTGCTTTCCCTTCGACAAAAACATGCGAACTTCGTCGATGATGGAAACACACGAAAGGCAGATGAACTGCAGCAGCAAATCCAAAGCGTGGAGCGACCGTTCCGCCACGCCGTATCAATGCCGTGCCACGCCGAACCCTTCATACATGCTGTCGGAGCCTACACGCAGAAAAACCACAACGACGTCGTCGTCGTCAATGTGACCGATGACACCGGACCAGTGATCCTCGTCCTGACCGGCTACAGCGAAATCAACTGGCAGGTCAAATGTGCAGACGAGGTTCAGATCGATTTCATTATCTGCACCGGCTATTGCGATCAAAGGGTCACATGTGTTCCCGATGGAATTCCGGTACTCAATTTTTCGTACTACCACAATTCAGGTGAGTACGCCTACGCTTACGGTGCGGACCGAACTCAATGGGATGACCTGGACGTCTTCATCCGCAAACAAACCGGAGGATTATCCATTCGAACAGCCCTTGGGTCATACTACGCGCATGAGACGTACGAAGTAGGCCCCCGGAATGTGGAATGGCGAATCCAGATGCTGGACAGCCTCATCGGTCAAGGCAACACGCCCACGGAACAGGACAGGTAAACTCTATTGTCGCGCCACGACTGCACCGTGACCTTGTCGGAAAGCCGGGCATACGTTCAGACCAGCTCATGCATCGGAAGGTGACCCGGATCCACCAAGTACTGCGGGACACCGGACTGGTCGAAAACACGGGTATTCTCGCTGTCAATGCCAGCGCATTTGTAAAGAGTGGCGAAGACTTCCTGAAACTTGACCGGGCGAATTTGCGGCACTTCGCCATAGCGATTCGTTGAACCAACCACCTGCCCGGTTCGCATTCCTCCACCTGCCAGGACAGCAGTGTTTGCCTGTGGCCAGTGGTCGCGACTGTTGTTGGCATTGATTTTGGGCGTCCGACCGAATTCTCCCCAGACAACGATCGACACGTCCTGGTCCAGCCCCCGTTCATGCAGATCCGTGACAAGCGCGGCCAACCCCTGATCAAGGCGAGGGCATTCCTCGCGGCACTTCGGGAAGTTCATTCCATCCGGACCATGCCAGTCCCAGCGACTGAAATTGAGCGACACAAAACGAGCTCCTGCCTCTACCAGGCGCCGAGCCAGACAAAAGTTCTCCACCATCGGAGGTGCGCCATCACGCTGGAAGGCCTCACTGCTGTGTCCATAACGAGCGAGAACTCGCTCATCTTCTTTGGAAAGGTCCATCGCATCCATCAGTGCTGATGTGGTCAGAATCCCCATTGCCTGCTGAGCATAGACATCCAGACTTTCCATTTTCCCCTGCTGGTCGGCTTCTCTGCGAAACGTATCAAGCGACGCGCGGAGTGCGTTGCGATCGCGCAAACGATCCAGAGTAATACCTCGCAGCATCATGTTGTCGGAGCGACTGCGGGCTTCGCGGCCGACAAGATTGAATGGCGAATGTCGCACTCCCAGAAAACCGCCGTCTCCCGGTTCACCCCATGTTTTGTTTCCAGTTTGATACATCATGGCGACATTGGCCGGGATCGCTTCTGTCACCTGCCCAAGCATGTGTGATACCCACGCCCCACCGGACGGCCATCCACCGGGAGGCTGCCGTCCTCCTTTCCTGCGACCTGTCATGCACTGATAGGCATCGTGCGCACCGTCGGAGTCCGCAAGCGAACGAACAATGGCAAACTTATCCATCATCTGAGCCATGCGAGGAAATAGCTCACTGACGTAAATGCCGGGCACGCTGGTTTCGATGGCCGAGAATTCACCGCGAATCTCTCTGGGAGCTTCCGGCTTCGGGTCCCACATGTCCAGGTGGGGCGGCCCGCCCGGCAGATAGATGTTAATGATGGCCTTGTGAGAAGTCGTTTGCCCGGCGGCGTCATCCGCTCGGAGTACATCGGGCAACGCAATTCCGCCCATGGCCATTCCGCCAATCGTCAGAAAATCACGTCGCGTTGGTTCGCCGCTTCCAACACGCCCCACTCCAGCTCGATCACAGCAATTCCCGTTATTGCGTCGTGGCCCCAGGATAGTCAGCATGGAGGATTCTTCTACCAGGCAGGCTGAAATTACGAACGGATGACAGAAGGCACTGCTGCCGATTCTGAACGGAATGGGCTCACATGAAAAGCTCAAGGTGAAAGAATCGACCAAACGCCGGATTGCTCGTTGTCTGCAGAAACGATTCTCCGACCTGCGCCTGAACAGTTACTCAACCCAATTGACCCTTGCGAATCGTGCCGCGGTGCCGTAATTTGGCCTCCCCTGCCCGTCCTGTGGCACGACCTCACAACGCATTACCCACCACCAGTTGAGCCATTCAATGATCCGCCTAACAAGGGCGTTGCCCTTGACTCGATGCGAGCGAACGCTCGAAAACGCCTCATTGTCGCTTCTCCATTCAAGTGACCATTTTGCATGTTCGACAACCTTCAGAGCTCTGATGACTGTAATTCTTGTCATCGTGGTGGCAATTTCGCCTCAGCAAACTGAGGCCGCCGAAGACAGTTCCTTTGATTCCACCCGATTCGAGCCAACAGTTCTGGCAACAGGACTAATGCGTCCCATGGAACTGGAAGTCGCGGCAGACGGCACGATCTACTTCATTGAACTGGAAGGCGATATCAGGGCCCTGGATCCGGTCACACAGGTGGTTCGAAATGTCGGCAGGGTGAACGTAACGACGGAGCAGGAAAACGGTTTGATCGGAATGGCGCTTGATCCGGATTTCACCAGCAATGGATGGATCTATCTGCAGTATTCTCCACCCGATTTCGAAGGTCAGCATATCAGTCGCTTCACGCTGATCGACGGACAACTGGACGCGACAACGGAAAAACTTCTCTTCAAATACAACGAACAGCGCAAACAGTGTTGTCATCATGCCGGCGCTTTGCAGTTTGGTCCGGATGGATGTTTATTCGCATCCACCGGCGACAATACAAATCCGTTTGAAGATTCCCAGGGCTACGCACCGATTGACGAACGTCCAGGACGCGAGCCATGGGATGCGCAGGGCACGGCCGCCAACAGTCGCAGCGGTAACGGTAAGGTGCTGCGAATTCGCCCGCTGTCCGACGGAACGTACGAAGTTCCGGACGGCAATCTGTTTCCAAAGGACGGTTCAGAGGGCATGCCGGAAATCTACGTGATGGGCTGTCGTAACCCCTGGCGTATTTCTATCGATCCGGCCAACGGATTCCTGTACTGGGGCGACGTCGGTCCGGATGCTGGCGGCAACAATGCGCGTGGGCCGCGTGGACATGATGAAATCAATCAGGCCCGTCAGGCAGGATTCTTTGGGTGGCCATACTTTAACGCAGATAACCAGCCCTATGCCGATGTGAACTTCGAAACAGGCGAAATCGGCCCACTGTTTGATCCCCTGCATCCGGTCAATGATTCGCCCAACAACAAAGGTGTGCGGGAACTGCCCCCTGCTCAGCCTGCAATGATTTTTTATCCAGGAGCTGCATCGGAGAAGTTTCCGGAACTTGCGAGTGGTGGTCGGACCGCCTGCGCCGGCCCTGTTTATCACTTTGATGCCACCCTCTCTTCAGCGACAAAGTTTCCGGCAGCGCTTGATCGAGTGCTGTTTATTTACGAATGGTCACGGCACTGGGTCAAACTGGTTCACCTGGACGAAGACTACAACGTCGCCAGGATTGAACCTTTCATGCCCGAATATCACTTTGTCCGGCCGATCGATATGCACTTTGGATCAGACGGTTCGCTCTACATGCTGGAATACGGAGAAACCTGGGGCGTGAATAAGGACGCTCGCCTGATTCGCATCGATTATGTTCGCGGCAACCGCCCTCCCGTGGCAGTCGCCAAAGCCGAAAATAATATCGGTCGTCATCCATTGACCGTAACTCTTTCCAGTGAGGGCAGCTTCGACAAAGACGGCGATGTGCTGACTTATGAATGGCGATTAATCAATACCCTGGATCAGGCAGCTGCCCCCAGGTCACTCGCAAATGTCGCCAACGCAACCGTCACGATAGAAGAACCGGGTGTCTATAACATCGAAGTTGTTGTCACCGATACATCCGGGGCATTTCAGACTGCCGCTGTGCCTGTGCTTGCGGGCAACTCACGGCCGGAGGTTCGATTCGCAAGCCCAAACTCAGGTGATTTCTTCGATGCCGATCAACCGCTTCGATACGAAGTGATCGTGAATGACGTTGAAGATGGGACCAACGACGAATTCCTGCTCGACAACGAGAAAGCCAGCGACATTGACCGGGAATCACCGGCTCGCGTTGTCGTCAACGCCCAGCATTCACCGGACGTATTTTCGTTCAGCGGACCGGTGGCAGGAAGTGCTGCCAATGATCCGCCAGGCCTGAAGAGGATGAAGGGCAGCGACTGTTTCAACTGTCACGCAGTCGATCAAAAGCGAGTCGGGCCTCAACTCATCGAGATTGCGAATAAATACAGGGATAAGCCGGAGGCTCTTGAAGCGTCGGTGGCGCGAGTCATGAAGGGCTCGACGGGTGTCTGGGGCAAGATTCCGATGATTCCGCATGGTCATCATTCGGCCGAAGAAGTTCGCGAAATGGTGGGATGGATTTATAGTTTGCAACCCACGGGACTCGTCCGTGTTTTCAACGGATTTGTTGGCGAAATTCCCGTCAACCCGGAAGAAGCGAACTCGCCAGGCCACTATCGTCTGGACGTCAACTACACCGACCTGGGCTCTGGCATTGTTCCTTCACTGAGTTCATCGGCGGCGGTCTACCTGCGGCCTCGTCTGGTTGAGGCGGAATCAGCTGATGAGATCAACGGCCCGCAGGTCCTGGGTTCGGGCAACGCCAGTGGCCAGAAGTTTCTCGGAGCAATCAACCACGGCCATACTCTGCGATTCCGAAAGATCAACTTTGATCAGGTTGGCGAAGTCAAACTGAAGATCGCCAGCGCTGGGTCCGGCGGTACTATTGAACTGCGCGTCGACAACCCCGAAGGCCCTTTACTTGCGACAGTGGATGTTGAAGTGAATGGCAACTGGGAAGAGTTCTATGAACGCACGGTTGAAATCGACCACCAGGACACCAGTATTTCCGGTCGACACGACCTGATCATCGTTTTCACTCACCCCGAAAAGGCGGGTGGCCTGATGAACCTGGATGCAATTCAGTTTTCGAATCCATAATGTCTGTTTTTGAACGCCCCCTCGCCAATGGAGAGCTACGGCGAGAGATGAGAAAGTCATCAACTCTTGACAGATCAAAAGCCGATTAAAACTGATTCGATCAGAAAGGACAAATCGCAATGTCCCGATCAACCTTTGTGCATCTGGGTGGATGCCGATGCCTGTCCGGCTTCAGTCAAGGATTTGCTTTACAAGACTGTTAAACGCGTTCACGTGCCGATGGTCCTGGTAGCAAATCAGGGCATGTATGTACCGTCGTCGCAGTGGGTTCGCCTGGTGACCGTCGCTCACGGGGCCAACGTAGCGGACGACCACATTGTCGAACAAGTGAAAGTCGGGGATATCGTCATCACCAGCGACATCCCACTGGCTGCGCGAGTCGTTGAAAAATCGGCCATTGCGATCGGTCACAGGGGTGAAGTTTTCGATGAGCAAACCGTTCACAGTCGCCTGGCAACAAGAAACCTGATGGAAGAATTTCGTTCTGCAGGGATGGAAACATCCGGTCCCCGGCCGCTGAATCAGAAAGATCTACAGCAGTTTGCCAATTCACTGGATCGTACGCTGACTCAGAGGATGCGGCGATAATCCATGTAAATTCGATGAATCCGCGCAATTCCAAAACCGCCAGAGGCATCGGACGGCGGGGTCGCTTTCGAGTGAATTGCGGGGAAGAAAAACCTCTGTTCTCTTTAAGCAATAGAAGCGATACGTCATGGAGATCAGTGACAGCGGCTCTGGTGGATTTCAGATTGTCTTTCAATCGCCCTATCGATTTGGAGATCAGGTATGGTTCGAATCACTGCATAACGGAAAAGGGACAGGAACTATTCTGGACATCATTCTACAGGAAGATGGGCAGATCTATTACGCCGTTCAGCTTGATGGGGGCGAAATTCAGAGTGGTATCTATCCGAATGACATCAAGTTCTTTCAGCGAACATGACGCTGTCGATCCCAAACAAACGCTATTCTCGAAATTGCTGGCGGAACAAACCGGGTTCCGGACGTTACACACTCAATCTGACTCGAAGTATGTCCGGTTGAATGAGGTGTCATGATGCCATTAAGCCTTCCCCTGGTTTCTGTTCGCAGACAATCCATCATGTGTCTGTCCCTGATCACCAGCTGTGCGATGGTTGTTACTTCGATTGAAGCCGGTCCACCGGGAAGAGGTGGACGTGGAAATGGATCTGGTCAGAATGGACCGCAAGGAAATTCGCCGAGCCAGTTTTCACAGACGGGCGGTCAGCATCGCGGACAAGGTCCGGGACAAGGCGGTCAGCACGGATTGCCCGGAAACCCGACATCCATGATTCAGCAGTGCATGTCGCTCGATACAAATGGCGATGGGGCTTTATCGGCAACGGAAGTCGTCGACCCCCGAATTCAGCAAATGCTCGCACCGGCCGATGTGAACCGCGATGGACTAGTCACATTCGCTGAGCTAAACACCGCGATGGCAATCTCGGGTGGAAGTTCCATGAGCGCACAACCCAGTGGTCGGCCTCCCGGCCATGGTCAGGGAATCAATGGACCGCCTCCCGGCCGTCCAGGTGAAGTGCTTCCATCATTCGTTCAGAATCAGCTTCAGCTGAGTGCATCTCAGCGGCAGCAGGTCGCCGCACTCCAGGCCCGTGTGGATGCTGAGCTGAAGAAGATTCTTTCGTCTCAGCAACGGCAGCAACTGCAATCCGGGCGGCTCTGATTTCGGCGATCTTATACACCAGAATCTCGCCTGAGAAGCACTACTCCAACAACACCGCATCGTGACCAAACACGAATTGCGGTGTCGTTCTGCGCGGCGTATCGTCGCATGATTCGGCCGACGCGAAGCACGGAATTTCCAGAATCGGCTTGTCCGATCGTGAGGCTAACTGCGTTTGAATCTGCGGAACGGTCGAGGGTTGCTGGCCAGCCCCTCTCAACAACCGTTCTGCCACCCAACGCAAACCTCCATCAGGATGACGGCAATGGAATACACCTACCGACAGAATATCTTCCATAAGTCCGTAACAATCCGTCTGGATGAGCAGGAGTTAGCGATTCTGGATGAACACCGCACCGTTGTTCGCTCGATCCCGCTCACCGAAGTCAAATCGCTGTTCGAATACGACGGGATCAAAGCACAGGATCCTCGTCACGGTACTTACAGGTCTCGGTATTGCCGAATCAAATTTGTGAATGCAAAAGCTCTCACCGTCCGGAATGGTCAGTATCTTCGCCCCAACGGAAAATACAGCGAATATGCGACCAACCAGGAGGAATCGTTCATGATTCTCATGCTGGAACTGAAGAATCGGCTGGCAGAACTCCGGCCGCAAACTCGAATTTACTCCGGCTCGTATGCAGTGGTTGCTGTCTGCGTGTTTGTGGCAATGTTCGGTTTTTTCATGTTGATGCCGTTGTTCTCGCCGGACCTGATGACGTCTCAACCAACTCTCTCTATGAAAATCGGGATCTTCGTATTCTTTCTTGCCTTCGGAGGACTCACGGCTGGCTGGGGTGTTCGAAAAGCATACGAATACTGGCCACGAAGTCGGCCCGTCTTCGAAGATGTCCTAAAGCTGCCCCGCTTGCTGAGTCAGTCTGACTCCGTTTCAAACCAGCCCATGCTGTAAGTTACGATGCGGCCCATCTCCAATACTGGGCAGTGCCCAAACGACATCGATACATCAGTTCTGGTGATGGACTTTCCAGCTCCACCTGCCCATCGGAACGACGCGATTTCGAACTGCCTCTTCCTTACCGGGATTCCCGAACGTAGAAGTTTGCAAAGTCGGCGGGTCCGACAACATACAGGGAAAATGGCAATGACTCTGCCACCGGATTGTCCGAGGTGACTTCTTCGCCATTGATTCGGATGGCCATCGCTTCGTTACGGATGGTCACTTCAAGCCGATACCATTCTCCGGGATTGGTCAGCCGCGTTGGCAACATTGCTCCGCAAATGGCAACGCCATCGAAGCCCTTCCCCGGCTTCATGTCAAAAAGAAAGACGCGATCACGAATTGTCTCGCGGCTGGTGAGCGTCTTCCCGTCAACAGACTCCGCTTTGCCGTCGTACGACAGCACCCAGTCTTTGACATGCCAGTGACGAAGATTGTCTTCGTTCGTCTTCCAGTTGTTCAGATTCAGTCCGCTATAAAAACTGTGGAAACCTCGATTCGAAACAGCAACATCGTCAGGGTCAACCGGAGTGTCCGGTAATTCGCGAATCTTCATGTTGCGATAATGAACAACGCCACCCTCGGATTCAATGCAGATGTATCCTTTGCGGGGACTTGCATCGTATCCTTTTGTGACCACCTTACCATTCACAGCCAGACTGATCCTCCCGTCGTTGCACTCGATTCGGTAGTGATTCCATTCGGGTGAAGGCTTTGAACGCTCTTCGGTTGGGAATGCACGACTTCCACCGCGACCGTTGACTGGAGTCATTTTCGCGCCGTGAATCGGGAAGATATCTCCATGCGTCGTGTGATGCGGACTTTGTCCGTATGCATTTTCCAGAACCTGCACTTCAACGCCTCGATGGAATGGCACTCCCCTGGCTGTGATGTCATCTGCCCAGACAAAGATGCCCGCATTTCCACCGGGCACCATATGCCGCCATTCGACTTCCATCACAAAATTCTGGTACATCCGCTCCGTTCGGATCTCTCCAATCGGTTTGCCGGTGCAAATCAGCATTTCGTCCTGCACACTCCAGGTTTCTGCTGGAGTATTCACAAGAATCCACCCTTCCAGATTCCTTCCATTCAGCAGGGGGCGAAATTCTTCTTCTGCGGCATTCGCCATGCCACCGAAACTGAACGAGGTGCTGCACAGGAAGAGCACAGCAACGGTGCGGATGAATGACATCGAAACAACCTTCGGAAGATGCGACAGTATGGCCCACCAATAACGGTTGGCATCAGGCTATCGATCGAAGAGAGAATTGCTAGTCATCCGCACGAGCGAAAACCATCGCAAGGGCGAAGGTTCTCGTTTGGCAGACGCGCCTGATCCGTGTTTGCTACCTTTTCTTTCCGGGCTTTTTATCCCGCATGGGCCAGTTGGGATCTTCAGACCGGGCTGTCGTCATCAGTTTTGTGGCCTTTGCCACCAGGTCAGGATGTTCCTGAGCGACGTCAGTCGTCTCTCCCTGATCGCTGACCAGATCATACAATTCGACTTTCTCACGAGGCCCGTTGCGCACCGCCTTCCAGTTGTTAAACCGAACCGCCTGAATACTGGCACCTTCGTGCAGCTCCCAGTAGAAATAATCTCGCACTGGCGCGGCGCCGCCTTTCAGGAATGACACGAGCGAATGTCCGTCTGTAGAAACGCCCGGGGGAATCTGTGACCCCGTTAGTTCAGCGACAGTGGGTAGAAAGTCCCAAAACGCCCACGGCTCGTCAGTAACGCGGCCCGAAGGGACCGTTCCCGGCCACCAGGCGAAGGCTGCGTTGCGAAGACCGCCTTCATACATGCTGCGTTTGAATCCTCGAAGCTGCCCGCCCATCGTCTGATCAAACAGTCGACCAATCTCGGATGTTTCGGAAAACGAAGACCCATTGTCGCCGGAAAACATGACCAGTGTGTTCTTATCAATTCCAAGTTCGACGAGCAGATTCGTGAGACGACCAAGATCACTATCGAGTCGCGTAATCTGTGCAGCGTAGGCTTTCTGTTGATTCGTCCAGGGCTTGTTGGCGTAGATTCCAAAGTCATCGATTTCATGACGGCCATGTGGAAGGGTAATTGCATAGAACAGAAAGAAGGGTTGATCCCTGACGGATTTCACCCAACGCAACGTCTCATCAGCAATCAGATTCTGAGCGTATGTCGCGCCAACAGCTTTCCCTTCATTTCCTGGCAGATCAAATCGCTGGTCGTCGTTGTAAAGGTATGTGGGAAAGTAACTGTGTGCGTGTCGCTGACAGTTGTAACCATAGAAATGGTCAAACCCTACTTTCAGTGGACTTCCCGATGTGTCAAACATACCCATGCCCCACTTACCGATGCATGCCGTTGCGTAGCCCCTTTGCTTCAGCAGTTGCGCAACAGTAAATGTTCCCGCAGGCAGAGGCATTTGACCCTCCGGCTGAATTTCGCGATTCGCTCGCACAGGACAGTGCCCGGTGTGCAATCCCGTCATCAGCGTCGACCTCGCCGGCGCACAAACCGTCGTTCCTGTGTATGCCTGTAGATAGCGAGTTCCCTCAGAGCACAGGCGATCGAAATTTGGCGTCTGGATGAGCTTCTGTCCGTAAGCTCCGCAATCTCCCATGGCAAGATCATCGCTCAGGATGAAGACAATATTCGGCGTCTTCAACTCTGCGGACCACGCCACAGAGAATGCAAGCAGATTCAACAGGGCAATGAACTGAACGGTGTAAAACTTCACAGGGCAACTCCGGATCTGAATGCCTGACGACATGCAATGAATGTATTCAGGAAAATGGTCCACTACGGCGGACAAACTGACGGGGCGGACAAACTGACGGGGACGACAAACGTCGAAGATCCTGGCATCTGAAATTATCGAGCCTTCTTCTTGCCCTTCTTTTTCTTCGGACTGGCAGGCGGCTTCTCTGTGGCTTCAGTGTGGCGTGGCATGCGAGTCAGCGCGAGCATCTCTGTTTCCTGGCCGTTGTCTCCCTGTTGCTGCATCCAACGATCCAGTTGATCGGTCAGTTCGCGACGTATTTCCACCAGTGAAGGGTCGTCAATCAGGTTGCTGCGATTCCACGGATCACTGACGCAGTCGTAAAGTTCCCAGGCCGGACGGTGCTGGTAATCGTGCACCAGCGAAGCTGCCTGTGCATCTCCATCGGCTGCCAAACTGCGCCAGGTTCTGAATGTAGGATCGTTCGTTGCGGCATTGACAAAAGTTGTTTCCGGGGTGAGGTTGCGGATCAGGCGATACCGTTCACTCCGAACGCTGCGAATGCCGTAATGCTCGGGGCCGGCATTGATTCCACGTGACGTCTGTAATCCAAACACATACTTTTTATGTGTCGAAGCATTGCCTGTCAGTACTGGAAGAAAAGACTTTCCATCAAGCACGTCTGGTCGGTCAAGGCCGATAGCTTCCAGGACCGTGGGAACAATGTCGACGTATTCAACCATCGCATCGCTGCGGCTGCCCGGTTTGATTCGCCCCGGCCAGCGCACCAGGCATCCACTCTGCAAACCAGTGTCGTAACAGGTCCACTTGGCAAAAGGGAAGCTGTAACCCTGTTCGCTCAACACAATCACCATTGTGTTTTGTACCTGACGATGTTTCTCCAGCAGTGCCAGAATCCTGCCCACCTGATCATCGAAGTATGTGATCTCAGCCAGATACCTGGAGTAAGCTTCACGCGTATCAGGCGAATCCACCAGAATCGGATGCAGTTTGAGCGAAGATGGCGGATAAGCAGAGGCATCCCCCTTGTTCCATGGCGTATGCGGTTCATTTGAGGCCGCAATCAGCAGAAACGGAGTCTCCTGAGCCGAACAATCACCCAACACCGCATCAATCGCGTCGAGATCCGGATTATTTCCCTGGCCACTGTATTCAAAGGGGAAGACCGCCCGTGGGCCGATATGCGTCTTCCCGGACAGGAAGGTCCGATAACCAGCGGGTTGCAGGTACGTTGCGATGCTCTGCACCCAGTCATGAGCCATTGTATGATTCGGATAGGCGCCGGACTTGACCGGATAAAGCCCCGAGTAAAGACAGTGACGCGTCGGAGAACACATTGGGGCGGCCTGAAAGCACCGATCAAACTGCATACCCTGCTCAGCCAGTTTCACAAGGTTGGGTGTTCTTGCCTGACCACCATACACCTCCAAATCGCGATAGGTGCAGTCGTCGGCAATGATCAACACAATATTCGGTTGCACAGAATTCGGTTGATCAGCAGGAATGACTGGCGATGCTGCGAACGACACAGCGCCAGAAAACATCACGAACATCAGCAGAGACAGCCGCGCGCTAAGCGCGCAGGCTGAGTGTTGATTGAACAAATGACAAAGGCGTTTCTTATCTGAACCTGCGAAAAACATGCTTTCATCCCAGAGAATTCTGTGGTTGATTCACTGGGGCGTATCTTATCCAAAATGATTTCCACAGAGCCAGCATTTACTCAAACCATTGCGGGATGAGATGTTCCGACAATTTTGTAACTTCGACAATTCGTCGGACGATCAACCTCACTTTCCGGACCTTGCCGAAGGTGATGTTAAAGGCGGATTTCTGGTTCAACGCGGCATGGGATTTGCCATCTCGTCGTGAACAGGAGGCAGGCGCCAAGAGTGGTGAATCAGGTTCAGAATGGCAGGGATTTCAAAATGCACGAAGAAATCGTGGACCGTATCGTCAATGCACTCAACAGCCGCCACAGCGACATGAAGGACGTGGCCGTTTCCGTACAAGGGGGCGCGGTCCTGCTCGACGGTAAAGTGCGTAGTTTTTACGCAAAGCAAATGGCTCAGGTTCTGACAAAGCACATCCCCGGGGTTCGGCAGATTGTCAATCGAGTGCATGTCCAGCAGGATTGTTGAGCCCCTTCAACTCAAACAAGCTGGCGTGAGTCGAAACAGACGCCTCAGATCACGGGCGCCCGGGCGACTCATCCTGAATGATCAACACATGAGTCTGCGATCTATCCCTGCGGTTCGTCCTCGCGGGCCCCTTCAATCTGCAGCTGGTTGACAATCGATTCAACACTAAATTCACTCCAGGCCATTTCCTCAGCCTGAAGCTTTATCGCTTCGCTTCCGACGATGCCCCACATCACCAGCATGCCGTTGACGAGATAACAACTGACTCTCGGAAACAATCGTTGAAGTTTGCTTTTGCCAGCCATGACTTCCACAGTCGATGTTGAATTCGCTCGATTCATGTTTTCTCTCCTTTGCAGAACAGAATTGAAACTGAGCATATCTCCATGAAAGTCTTGTGCCAAAAACCGGAAAGAGTGGTCTCACCAGTGAAACACCGGGCCTTCAGCAATCTTTCTCGGGCACAACACCAAAGCCAGTGATCATGGTTTTCTCTTGAAGCGCACGCCTCATCCAGCGAGCGGGAAAACTTATGCCAGGCAAATCGATTCAGGAAGAGCCAGCATTGTTGGGTTTGCTTATCTGCTAACTTCACGTCTGGGATCCATTCAAACGTGAACGCGTTTCCCCCACCAGAGTACATCCAGGTCCAGGAGTCCAATTGAAAAGCCTCGGCGGATGACCGAGGCTTTTCCGTATCAACCAGACGTTCCACATTTCTGTCAGTCGTAAATTGGCAGGAACGTATTGAAGGCGGCCTCGCCGAAGTGGCCTGGGTCATTGAAACGCCGGTGCTGGTCCAGATCGTCGATTGCCATCATCTGATCTTCGGAGAGTTCGAAGTCGAAGATATTGATGTTTTCTCTCATCCGTTCGACGCTGGAAGTTTTGGGAATCACGGAGGTCCCGCGCTGAACACCCCATCGCAGTGCGACCTGCGCAGGTGTCTTGCCAACCGCACCTGCAATCTCAATCAGAACGGAATTCCCCAGGACGGATTCTGCAGGGTCAGCCATCCCAAGACTAAAGTAGCTCTGTGCGCCCAGCGGGGAAAATGCCGTGTAAGCAATTCGTTCCTGCTGGCAATAACGCAGCAATCGCTTCTGCGCGAGCTGTGGATGCGTTTCTACCTGAATGACGGACGGACGAATGTGGCACCAGGACAGCAGATCCCGCAACAAGCCGGTCGTGAAATTACAGACACCGATTTGCTTGATCAAACCTTCTTTGGCCAGCTCTTCCATCGCCTGCCAGGTTTCGCGAATGGAAACACGCACCTCTTCAACCACAGGATTCTTTGCATCCGGATCGGTGAACCAACCGGGAGGATATCGTCGCTCGAAAGGGACAAATCGCTGGGCGATCGGGAAGTGGATCAAATACAAATCCAGGTAGTCCAGACCCAGATCATTCAAACTTCGCTCAAATGCCGGCCGAACATGTTCTGCTGCGTGATAGGTGTTCCAAAGTTTGGATGTCACCCACAAGTCTTCGCGTTCGCAAAGTCCTTCGCCGATCGCTGCGGCAATACCCTGCCCCACTTCGACTTCATTCCCGTAATCGCAGGCACAGTCCAGGTGTCGATACCCAACCTGGATCGCCTGACGGCAAACATCAGCGGTCTTGTCTTTATCAACCTTCCAGAATCCAAAACCAACTTTGGGCAGCCGGGCACCCCATTTCAGTGGAATGTATTCCATGGTTTCTGAGTAATCCCGTTCCGGGTTGGACGCTGGCTTAAGATTCATACCTGAGGTTACCTTTTTAGACACACCAGAACCTGGCGATTCAACAGCATCTTCACGGACGGCCTCCCTTTCGTCGTGGTCGGCATCAGCCAGGGACGTTAAGGAAACAGAGGCTTCTTCCAGTTTGAGTGATTCGGACGGGATTGTTTGTGCGGAACGTTTGGAACGCCGTTTCGTCACCGGAGATGCAACAACCTCGTGCGTCGCTTTTGACCGGACAGACTTGTCCCTGTCGGAAGCTTTCCGTTTCACTCGGCTAACCAATGCCGTTTTCTTCGAGGATGCATCGACCGCTGAATGATCTGCCGCCGCAACCATGGCTGAATCCGCATCCTGTTCAACGCCATTACTGTCAGGCGGAATTCGAGACTCTGGCTCTGTCGCATCCGGTAATTCGACGGAGGCAGCGGCAGTATTCTGGTCAGCCACAACGGCGCCTGGTGGGTTCGTGGTTTCCGAAGATACCAGACCTTCTGCAATGGCGTCGGATGGAGTCAAATCAGCAGCCTGATGACGATTCCCGGCGGATCGTTTTTCTGCCGACTTCTTCTTTTTGTGTTTCTTCGTTGCCTTTTTGGAGACCGGTTTGCCTGCCGCAGGTTTGCCATCCTTCTGAATGAGTGCATCAGCGTGATCTGAAGTCGTCCCAGCCTGATCCCCGGCCGCAGCACTTTTCGCAGTGCGATCTTTCTTCTTTTTCTTCACCTTCGGCGCAACAGGTTCGTCATCCATATCCCAGGCAAAACTCAGCTGACCCGGAAGCCTCACTGGTACAGAATCACTGGGGTCAGTTTTTTCGAACTCATCAGACATTGCGAACACTCTGATTTCAGGACACATCGAGACGCTGTTGCAGGCCAACCATTCCCTCCAGTGCATCCCTGCTGGCGCGTAACAGGATAACCAGGCTGCTGTCCAATGTGGCGGCGCAACCGAGGATTTTCCTAATTGGTTGGTAAGGGATGAATCGATTACGCAATGCAGTGGATATTTGCCCCCGCATTCCAGCCGTCTGTGACTGACTCAGTTCCGTCAATTGGAAAGCGGTAATTTCAGGAACCGTGCCTGAAAGCCGTTAAATGCATCTCGGTCACCCGGTTCGGATGCCGGGGTAAGAAAATGAACTCACGCCTGATTTGGATGACAGCCCTGCTGACACCGGGACTCTGGGGCCTGTGCGATGGGGTTTCCCCGTTCGTCAGGATGTGCCTGGTTTCATTTTCGCTGTTCTTTCTGATCAAACTGCATGTGCTGGTTGAATTCAGATTCAAATCAAATCCGCTGTCCAAGGTACGGAAGAATGGCGACAGAAATCCCCGTCAAAGCGGCCTGACTGCTCTTTCAAAGCGGGACCAGTGGTTCTGGTTCGTTGCCTGGCCAGGATTAAACGCGGCCGAATTCTTCACCACAGTGCCGGCAAGACACATTCCACGAGAAGACTGGGGGTTCGCTGGAAGCAAAACTGCTGCGGGAGGCTTCTTATTCTGGATTCTCGCCCCGAGAATGCTTTCATGGAATAAATGGGCGGCAGGATGGACCGCGCTCGCCGGTGTCGTCTTCATGCTTCACTTTGGTCTGTTCCACTGGATGGCATTGTTCTGGCAGTCGAAGGGGCGCAATGTTCGACCCATCATGAACTGGCCGGTCATGGCGAATTCACTTGCCGATTTCTGGAGCCGCCGCTGGAATCTTGCTTTCCGGGACTATGCTCACTCACAAATTTTCACACCTCTTTCGCGATGGTTTCAGGAATTCAGTTCGAAACATTCGTCAAAAGAAGACACGGGTCTGAGCAGGAGAATTCGTCGAATCGGCCCGATGCTGGCCATCCTTGTGGGCTATGCCTTTTCAGGCATCATTCACGAACTGGCTATCTCAGTTCCTGCAGAAGCTGGCTACGGGCTGCCGACGCTGTACTTCGCAATTCAGGGTGCAGGCATTGTGACTGAACGTATCGTGAGCCGGCAGCTCATTCGAATCAACGACGGGTGGCTCGGCCGATTCTGGGCACTTCTGGTGGCCGGAGTTCCAGCCGTCATTTTGTTTCATCACGCATTTGTCGTGAAAGTTGTGGTTCCATTGCTGCAGAATCGGGGGCACTAAGATGGCCAGTCTGGAAACGCTGATCTTTATTTCCGGCATCCTGCACCTGGGCACACTGCTTGGCAGCGCACAGGTGCCACGGGAACTTCGCTTCAGAGAAGAACTGCCGCAACTGAATCCGATGCTTCGGCACTGGGTCATTGTGGCCGGTGGCTACATCGTGCTGAACATCGCAGCCTTTGGTCTGCTTTCGTTGTGTCTGACGCGTCAGCTTTGCGATGGCAGTCTCCTGGCTCGGGCCGTGTGTGGGTACATCTGCATCTTCTGGGGCATTCGACTGATCATTCAACTTTTGTTTTTCGATGCGAAGCCTTACCTCAGAAATACCTTTCTGAAAGCAGGCTATCATGGACTGACGATCGTGTTTCTCTGGCAGACCTGCGTCTTTGGTTACGCAGCATTCTGTTAACAAAAGCCATCGCCGATCCTTGAACTCCCGGGAAGAATTCGTCAGCCTTTGCACCACGATCCAACTTCACTGGTGGTGGGGAGCAAACAGGTCATGGCTGCGAAACAGGCGATTCCGCAGGGATCATGGATTCTTGCGGAGGAACTACTGGAAAACGGTGACCCTCGTTTTCTCGACGAACTTCGAACCATACACGACGCTGATCGACTGGGCGCGTTTGCTGTCACATGGTTCAACGACAAGCGAGCTGCCTCTCGGCAACTGTTGCTGCAGTATCTTGAACTACCACTGAATGTTTACCGACACGAAGCGCTGGTCAAACGGCTCTACAAGAATGCCGAAGCAGCAAATGACACTGAGGTTCTGTCGCGATTCCTGCTGGCCTTTGATCGATCTGTCCGCCGCCTGAAGAAAACTCGATGGCGGTACGAATGGTTCAGACGTGAATCCTGGTCAGAGGAAACAATCAGCGTTCCAAACGGCACGATGATGCCCCGTGGAAAGAACGTTCAGCGGATCGATCGTTCAACAGGCAAAATCATTCTGGCCGACAATCAGAAGGCCCATGATCGCCTGCAGTTATTTTCCGTAGCGACACGCAAGTATCTGCGCCGGCGAGTCTGGCGATACTTCCGTAAACTCGCCGAAACAGATCCGCAGCAGTACATCAGCGCGATGTGCGAAACACTTGTTCGATATACAGATGCGGACTGTGCGGACGGACTGGCACTCATCGATAACTGGTCGCTGATGCATATTCTCTTCCATCACAGTGATGTCCTTCGGTATTCGCCCGGCGGCTGGAATCCTGTTGAGGGCAGGTCGCTCAGGGATCTGAAACCGGCGCCGGCATTTGCTGACGCATGGAAGATCTCGGGGCAGCCTTTGCTGAAGTTACTTGATCAGTCCCGATGTCGGCCCGTTCGACAATGGGCACTTGGCATGATCAGAGACCTGCATCCCGGTGTACTGAACTCGGTGCCTGTTGATTCTCTGATTCGATGGATTTCGAGTGAAGACGAATCACTTTCCGATCTTGCAATTGATTTGCTGAAGGCTGGCACGATTGCGGCTTCAGTATCCACGGAAACCTGGATGGAACTGCTGGAGCAGGCCAATCCAAACTCTCTCGACCGCCTTTGCAGTTTGATCGAATCCACACTGGATCCGGCCGCGTTGTCGCTGGTTGAAAAAGTTCGGGTTGCCAGTGCCAGACCGATTCCGGTAGCCAGACTCGGAATGGCCTGGCTGAAGCTGATTACGCCGACATCGTCTGGTGAATGTCAGGCACTCTTGCAGCTGCGCGAAGCACAGGCCGAAGCAATTCGCCCCGAGCTCATCGCGTGGCTTCAGCTGGTCCTGACAGATTCACCACACTTTCAACCACTCGATATTCTTGAACTACTCGACAGCCGACACCCTGATGTTCGGGAGGTAGCTTCGGCATGGCTGATGGGTGATGAACGACTCTCCGGAGACACCCGAATCTGGCAGCGATTGATGGAAAGCCCCTACGACGACATTCAACTACATATCGCGAGACTGCTGGAATTCGAAGCGAACAGGCCAGACCAAGAACCTCTTCTTCGCCAGAAGAATCTGGACCCCGATCTGGTTCGGCACCTTTGGGCGTGTGTATTGCTGAACGTCCATCGCGGGGGACGGCAGAAGCCGGGGATTGTCGCATCCATCATTGATCGTATTTCGAAGAATCCTTCCGAAACCGAATCTTTATTACCATTGCTGTCCATAGCTCTTCGCTCCGTACGATCGACGGAATGGCGAGCCGGACTGACTGGACTGGTTCGTCTGATCGAAACTTCACCAGCATTACGCACAGAATTAACGGCCGCGTTTCCTGAACTCACCCTGACTTAATCGCCCTGGTGAGCTTGCAAAGAGCAAACAGAATGTCGAGAACTACACGACTAACCTTCAGAGTATTGACCGTTGAATTTGTGAATTGAACGGTCGAAGATCAATCATCAATCAGACAACGAAACACAGAAGGAGGAAGAGCGACTACCGAGACTAATTTGCTGCGGTGTTCCGCCGTGGTGCGAGTTTGCCTTCACATGCTTTCCCGAGGTCGTTGTTCGTTCGCCAGACACGTCATTGTGCCGGCGACTGGAGCAACGAGGTTTTCACCAGCACAATGACGTGTCTGGCTTGAGTGAACGCCCTCGGTCGGCCCTTCGAAGTCGGTACCGTTCTCCTCCTTCTGCTTTTCAGGTGGATACTTTTCAAGTTGAATTGACATTTCGAGCCAGCCTGTCAGCGGACCAGCCGAACAACAGACCCAGCCAGAAAACCGATACACCGACCAACGGGAAGGAGATTGAACAACTACCGAGACTAATTTGCTGCGGTGTTCCGCCGTGGTGCGAGTTTGCCTTCACATGCTTTCCCGGAGTCGTTGTTCGTTCGCCACCCAGTCACCTGGCGTGGCAACTGGGGCAACATATTTAGGCCACACCAGGTGACTGGGTGGCTTGAGTGAACGCCTCCGGTCGGCCCTTCGAAGTCGGTACTGTTCATCTCCTTCCCGCCTTTTTCACCACTCGGCATCCGCCACAGAACGTGCCTCAGCCTCATCTCAAACGCCGACAGGAACCAGTCCCCATGGAAATGTCTTTTGCCTATCGTAAGAAAAGTGCGGTTGTGCAGGGGGCTTTTGGGGTTCAGATTGCGTTATCTCCAAACCTGCGACGAGACCGCGTGAGTTACAGTGGACGCCTCCGGGATCCCCTGCGATTCCGAGAGGCGATCGGAGCACTTCACGACATCGTCATCAACGATCTGCGTTACAAGCCGAAGGATCATTCCGCCTACGAAGAATGGAAAGCCGGAGAACGCGCACGTGAATCCGCCATTCGAAGCTCAGCATATCAACAGACAAAAAAAGAACTGACCTCGCAGCAAAGCGACCCGATGCCTCCGAATCTGGAAGGTCAGTTTTTTCAGCAGCGGAATCTCTACTGGAAGGCTCGCCAGCAGTATTCGAATTACCTGCTGCGACACGACAGAGAACTTTGGCGGCTCCTGATGCCTTGCGACCCTGTGATCACCGTCGCAAATGATTCCCTCTTCTTTGAGTGCTTCAGCGCCGATGAAAGCAGTTACGGCTGCCTGACCGTCATGCGGGACGGCTTCGACCACGAACAGGACGTCGCAGTCGGAACAACGAACGTCGACTATACTTGGTCGCTTTATGAACACTTTCAGACCTTGCGCAGTTATCGTGAAACACGATTTGAGGTCGATCCATCAGGATTCGAAGTTCAGACGACAGACACCACAGGACATCGTGAAGAAAAGATAGATCTGCCCAACAGCTGGCTGCGAGGTTTCATGCAGTTACAGTCAGCAATGAGTCTCCCGTTGCGGCGAGTTCCCGTCAGTCGTGAAGGACTTTATGCCGTCCTTGCATTCCTGAAGCGGCATCGAGCGGCCAGAAGCCCTCGCGCGATTCGCTTTGAACTGGAACCCGGCAGACCGGCCCGAATTGTCCTGGAACCCTGGGAGAAGCGAATTGAACTGCACGGCCAGCCCTATCAGGGAGCGAGAGCAGAATCCATTCGAGTCTGGGGACGCGACCGATTGCGGGTTCTGGCACGCCTTCTTCCGTTGACCGACCACGCGGATGTCTATCTGACTGGTTCCGGCCTGCCCAGCTTCTGGGCCATTCACATGGGTGAGATGCGGATGGTCCTGGGACTGAGCGGCTGGACAACCAATGACTGGACGGGGGCATCGGCACTTCAACAACTGGCTCCGCCGGGTGAAATTACTGAAGATTCCCTGAAATCCATCGCTCAGGGTTTTGTCATTGATCCGGCACGCTCTTTCATTCAGCTTCAGTCATCCACAGGAATGCAACCCGCACAACTGGCCGCGGGATTGAATCGCCTCGCGCTCCTCGGTCAGGTGATTCAGGACCTGCCAGCAAACCTCTATCGATGGCGGCAGGTCATGCCAGTACCACTCACCTCAGCACAGGTCGGCCAGGACGACTCCGAAACAACCGCGGCGGCAGCACTGCTGAAAGCGGCAAAGATCACGACGACCCGGGATGATGTTGTCAGTGGCGGACTTCGAGTTGTCGTGGGAAACATCAAAGAGAGCTGGGGCAGTCCCCGCACGATTGAACTGATTCTGGATGCGGACAGTCGAATAGTCCGTGGCAAATGCAACTGCTCACATCACTTCAGGAATGGTCTCCGCAAGGGTCCATGTCGGCACCTGCAGACACTCAGGAATCACTTGCTCAAGAGTGGTCCCGCTGATTCACTGGAAGGTTGGTTCAGGATGTTCGGCAGGTAAAGTTCTTCGACGACTCATCAGGATCTGACGAATGGCTGACGCACAAACGAACAACGCAGTTCAACAGGCGGTGCTTGATTTTGTTCGTTCAATGACAATGTTCACCGCTTACGATGTAACGCTGGCCGTCCGCAATCAGGGCGTCGTCGCGCGGCATGGTGAGGTTCGCGACGTTGTCCACTCGATGTTTCAGGATGGAATTCTTGGCGCAGCCTGGCAGCGGACCGCTGTCGACATCGGCACGGATACGCGCCCGCTGGTCTATCACCACTTCAACCAGGATCCCCGAACGTATAAGTCGCCATCGACAGGATCAGCAGCCAAACCCGCCACCAACAGCGGACAATCAGGGTCGCCAAGCCCGGGTTCTGCTGCGTCCGGAAGCGGAAAGGGATTCTTTCAACGCATCGTCGGAGCGTTTTTCGGCCAGGGACGCAGCCCCGGCACACCCTCGAATCATCCGGCATCCGGCGGGGCTCAGGTTCCCTCACAACCGTTGAGAACGCCGAAGCAACGCCCCCCCATAACCATCGACCTGGATGCATCCGCCTACTTGCCAATTAGTCGAAGTGACCTGTTGTCGGAAGCGAAGAAGACCAATCTTTGGGGAAGTCCCTGGTTCGGGCGTCGCGATCTGATTCCACCTGTAGAAGACGATCGAACGAAACTGATCGATCGAGCAATGTTGACGCAGGGTTTGCTGACCCCCGAACAGCTTACGGAAATCCACCGCGTTGGCGCGGAAATGGACAAGTACCGGCCGGACCAGTTACTGATCAATCAAAAATCTCAAAAGGCTGGTCAGGCCGCTGTCGATGAGGAACGGCAGAGCAAGGCTGCTTTGAAGAAACAGAAGAAGGAAGAGGCGGCTCTCCGAAAGCAACTGCATCGCCAGGCGGTCGCCGATCGAAAAGCGAATGACATCGTCTTTTTAGGACGAGGTGTCTCCTCGAGACTTGGCGATCGCACAAGCGACGACACCAAGCTGCAGGCAGCAGGACTTCCGGTGATGTCAACTCCCTCCGACCTGGCAAACGCACTGTCCATCACTGTGCCTCAGCTTCGCTGGCTGGCGTTTCATTCAGACGTCGCGAGTCGAACGCATTACGTCAACTTCACGATCCCCAGAAAGTCCGGTGGTGTTCGAATTTTAAGTGCACCTCACCGGCGCATCGCTGCTGTCCAGCAATGGATTCTGGCCGAAGTCGTGTCTCGTCTGCCCGTGGAAGACTGTGCTCACGGCTTTGTGCCCAACCGAAGCATCCTCACCAATGCTCGCCCTCACGTTGGGCAGCAGGTTGTGTTGAATATGGATCTGGAAAACTTCTTCCCGGGTATCACCTACCCACGTGTTCGAAGAATGTTCCAGACAATCGGATACTCTGGCAGTGTCGCTACCATTCTTGCACTCCTGTGCACCGAATGTCCAAGGAGAACAGTGACTTGGTCCGGTGAAGTCTTCCATGTGGCTTGTGGCCCGCGCGGGTTACCCCAGGGGGCCTGTACCAGTCCGGCCATTTCGAATCAGGTTGTAAAGCGGCTCGACAGGCGTTTGCAGGGTTTGGCTCGCAAACACAATCTCGTGTTCACTCGCTATGCCGACGACCTGACATTTTCAGGTGGCAGCGACTTTGATACGAATGTTGCCTGGGTGATGGCATGCGTTCGACACATTGCTGAAGACGAAGGTCTGGTCGTCAACGAAAAGAAGAATCGTGTCCTGCGAAGAAACACGGCGCAGATCGTGACTGGCCTGGTGGTCAACGACAAGCCCTCTGTCTCCCGTAAAAAACTTCGCCAGATCCGTGCGATCCTGCATCGCGCCCAGCAGGAGGGACTGGAATCACAAAACAGAGATGGCCACCCTAACTTTCGGGCCTATCTGGACGGGTACATTAGTTTCATTTCGATGACTCGCCCCGAGATCGCTGCAAGATTGAAAGAACAACTGGCAAATGTGTCGTAATGGGCGGTCGCAGATTCGGTATCTAACAAGGAGCGGAAGCAGTGGGGACAAAGCTGGCAAAAGGCGCGTATCCTGAACAGGGTGGACCATCAGACTTTCAGTGTTTTGGGCCTCCGGCGACTCGGGATGGCGAATTCGACGCCGTCAAAATCGCAGACCTCGGATGCTTTACTCAGGATGGTAAAGACAGCAACAAGTACTACCACGCCGCCGTCGTCCAGCATCGAACCAGCAAGAAATGGTACGCCTATTTTGAATGGGGTCGCACCGGAGCAGCGTCGCCCAGTTTTCAGTTTGTTGAATGCAGCACCGAACAGGACGCACAGAGAGAATTTGAATCGCAGCTGCATTCCAAGAATGATCGCCGGGGTGAATGGGTCACTGTTGCCGGACTTCGAACCCTGCGGGCGCGCGCGGGAAAAGACTGCTATCTGGTTCGTCCGATGGCAACTCGAAGTACCGGCCTGCCCGATGCACGCAGCATCAAGATTAACGAAGGGGCAAAGACAGACAAAAAGGCAGATCCTGCTGCAACCGAAGGCACTGGCAGCAAATCGTCAAAAAAGAAAGGCGTGAAGATCGATCAGCAGACGCGAGACCTGCTGCGTGATCTGAGCGTCGCGACGATCGCATATACGCGCGGCAGCATGGCCGACAGCAGTATCCCAACTCAAACAGCAATCGATGAAGCACGCACTATTCTTTCAGAAGCTCAAAACCGCCTGATCAAGGTTGGTGATGATGTAAAGAAGCAGGTAAAGGACAAAGAGCTTCTCGAGATGACAAAGATGATGTATGGCCGTATCCCCAAGAAAAAAGCCCGCAATGCCGAAGCTCATGAATGGCTGCTGACCAGAGACAACATCCTCGCATGGCAAAACGATCTGGATGCCTTCGAATCCGCCCTGTACGCGACAGATATCGACCAGAACAATGAGGCGGAAGTCAATCCGCTGGACGAACTGAATCTTCATATGGAATGGATTTCACCGACATCAACACTTGGCAAGTACCTCTATAAATGGTGGCCAACGGCGACCGCAAACCGCCATTCCTACATCGGGGATATGAAGATCCGGAACATCTGGCAGGTCGATCGACACGACGACAAGGACAAACTACCGCCGGTGCAGAAAAAGATTATCGAAGCGAAGCCTAAAATCGCTGAACGAGCTCTGTTCCAGCCGAAGACCAGAACCGATCTCGCGACGGCAGATCGCAAGCGATACAAAGATTCAAATACTGCATTGCTGTTTCACGGTACTCGAAGTGTTAACGTTCGAGGCATCATGAAAGAATCGCTTCGCCTTCCCAAGACCCTGGTCGGTGTTGTTATTACGGGAGCCATGTTTGGCCCGGGACTGTACTTCGCGGACGACTGGAAAAAATCGGCGGGGTACACCAGTCTTCACAACAGCTACTGGAGTCGCGGAAGCGGAGCAGTCGCCAGTCGTGGTGCATTCATGTTTGCAATGGACGTCGTCCTGGGAAATCCATTTGTCGCACCAGGAGCCAGAGGCTACACCGGCCCACCGGATGACCATCACTGTATCTTTGGTAAATCCGGTGCATCAGGCGTGCAGAACAATGAATATATCGTGTTTGACACGGCCCAGCACCAAATTCGCTACCTTGCCGAATTCGAAGTCTGACCAGGCGAAATACATTTCCAGATACATTGCTGAGATTCTGTTCGGAGACCTGATTCATGCTGAAGAAACTTCCGGCCCCCATTCTGCTGCTGACGACCAGTCTTCTGCCTGCGTTATTCGCTCAGCAGACTCCGCCGGATGTTCTTCCCGTCTCGACATCCATCATTGATGCCTCAAAATACAAGACCCTGCAGCAGGCGTTGGATGCGGTGCCGGCGGCCGGCGGAATGGTTCGAATACCGCCCGGAGAATGGCACCTCGACGCACCTCTGCACATCCACACCACGAATACCCGAATCGAAGGCAGTGGACCGGCCACAAACCTGATCAATCGCAATGAATCCGGAGAACCTGCCATTCTGATTGCCCACCCCGACCGGACGAAGGTAAAAAAAGAGGCGAGACTCTGGCGTGCCAATATTTCAAACCTGCGCATCACAGGAAACCCAAAGTCCGGTGATGGAATTCTGGCGGAATATGTAGAAGAAGTATTCGTGCAGGGTGTGACCGTCACCAAATGCGGCGGAAACGGAATTTACCTGAATCACTGTTATGAGGACCCGCGTATCAGCGACTGCCTGATCACTTACAACGCAAGAACCGGTCTCCATCTCCTGGGTTGCCATGACATCGTGATCTCAGCAAATCACTTTGAGGAAAACCAGGATGCCCTGCACTGCATCGACAGCTTCAATCTTTGTATGAACGGAAATAATCTGGATGATCACCTGGGCAAAGGTGTGCTGATTGAGAATACGTACGGATCAGTTCTGTCAGGTAATATGATTGAGGAATGTAATGGAATTGCCATCACGCTGGATCGAGACTGCTATGGAATTACTCTCAGCGCCAACGTCATCGCTCATAATGGCGGAGGCATCAGCCTGCTGGATGCCCACGGTTGTGCGGTGAGTGCCAACACTCTGACCATCATGAAGACAGATGCTCTGTTCATTGGGCCAAATAGTGGTCGCATCACGGTGACCGGAAACAACTTCAGCAACAGTCACATTGGTCAGGGACCAAAGCTGGTCAAACGTGCGGAGAACGATCTGGCGGCTGCAGGTATGGTGGCCGATGGCTGCCGGGACTGTGTAATCAGCGGCAACGTCTTTTCCGGCCTGACCACCAAAGCCATCGAACTTCGCAACTCGCCTTCAAATCTTCGGTTTGCTTCGAACCTGGTTGTGGACTGCACGTCTGATGTGACGGACGACCAGTCCATACCGGCCACAGCGGTTCAGGAGTGACGGACTCACTGGCTGGTTAACTGATCTAATCGTCGTGTCGCCTGCTGAGGATCATCAAGCACCTGCAGCATAAGTTCTTCGAGCGACATGGGATCCAGTTGAGCAATCATCATGATCGTGCGAGATAAGGGGACGCTCCGCGGTACCACGCTGAGCAGCCTTCGCCACATCGCCGGGCCGGCCTGGAGCAGCCAGGGTTCGTACTCGATTCGATCGGCTTCACTGATCACCGCCTGGTAAGTGGAATCATCAAGTGAGCTCAGACCACGAAGACAGATCAACTCCATCGTTCCCTTCACCAGTTCATGAATCAGCAGTGGAAAGAACCAGGCACGTGCCACGACGATGAACTGATCTCCACGAAGTTCGACCCCACCGTACCCAACGGCGGTCTGGCGAGCGATCTTTGCCTTTATTCCGGTTGTGGGCATGAGATTGCCGAACGCCACATTGCGAGTCATCGTCGCATCAAGCCGCTCTTCAGGAAGATCCCAGATTGTTGAAACGGCGCGGACTGCAAGGTCCTGAAGGAGCCCGGCATGGCCATCTTCCAGCCGCACCAGCTTCAGCGTCAATCGCAGCAACTGAATCCAGCTCAATACCGGAATTCCGGAGACGCCTTTCTGTCGTCCTTCTGTCCGCAAATGGCGCACTTCCTCACGGGCCAGCAGATTTCCGCGAGTCGCCAGCAATAAATGGTTTTCAAACGGCTTTTGTGGCTTAGAGGACCAACCCCACCATCGATTTGGTCGACCGTAAAGAACCGCAATATCACCAATGCTGTAGTTCAGCTGTCCAGCAATCGCGAATTGATCGTAAAGATGGGTGAGTCCCGTATGAATCTGTTCCAGTTCCCTTCTGACCAGGTGACTTGCACTCATAAAAGTGTGAGCTGCTGCTCCCTGAATCAACAGATTCAAAGTCAAACGCTTGTTGATCTCCGATCGTAAGTCGTCGTGCCAAACGGAATGTTCGTTCGATTTTTCAGTCATGGCCTATTGGAGCTTGACCATGGCCTTTGGCTGAGGTTCCTGACGCCCGGGTGGCCACGGAGGATTGAAAGGGTCATCCTTTGGACGCGTCTCCGGTTCATCAGGTGCAGGTCGAGTCCGGGGAGTCTCGGTTGGTGTTTCGACGGGTGCTTCCGGCATAACAATGAACCTGCCTGAGTTGGATTGTGCGAGGGTGAAATTCGACTTCAAGACAGCGTCTACGGTCGAACTGCCGGGTAAGAAAGCTCCTATCGTTCGTTGTATCCGGCCGTCAACCACGTTTGCCAGCGGAATAGTAACTCATACAACCAGTTCCCACATAGCAACCGTATCAGACTCCAGCCAAACACCTGCCGAAATCGAATCTTCGTATTCATCACGTGAACTTTGGATTGATCGCCGCGACCTTCCACTTCCTGTTGAAGGACTCGAAGACACACGATCGGATTCCGACGGACGAACGACCGATGCACGGCGTGGCCGAAGAATCGTTTGTTCGTGGGAAACCTGAACTCGGTCCAGGCGGTTTGTTCGACGCGGATGCCGGGCGGTTGGGATCCAAACCGCCTGTTGGAAAACGGGACTGGCTCGAGCAGGAGACCCGAAAACATGATGGTTTCCAGTCGTCCTGCTTGCCTGTCCCGGTTTTTCAACGGATAGCTAACCTTGAAAGGGAGGCAAATTCGTCAACGGGTAACCTGCCGGAGCCTGCAAGCGGGCGTAATCGCGTTTCCGCAAATCCTGCGCCCGCCTGCCCCTGAACTGGTCAGATCCTACTGTTTGAAATACTCATGAGCCATATCTCCCCCACTGATCAGGTAAGCCATAAGATCCAGAATCTCGTCTTTTGTCATCCGATTAAAGAGCCCGGCGGGCATCGGAGAGGTCGTTGAAACAATGAGTTCTTCAATCTGCTTCCGATCAATATTGACGCGTTGATTGGGATCGGTCAGATCCGTGTTCAGCGTCATCGAATCACCATTCAGATTTACAACAACACCGGTATGTGTCAGTCCATCTTCTGTCAGAACCGTGATTGCCGAAAACTGCTCGTTGATGACTTTGCTTGGGTTCAGCACCTGGTCGAGCAGGTCATGCGCAGAAAACCGTCGGCCCGCGGACGTCAGGTCCGGGCCTGTCATTCCCCCCACACTGCCGAATCGGTGACACGCATAACAACCAGCTGCAGCGAACATCTTCTGGCCATTACCAAAGTCACGCCCGGTCATCTCAGACTGAGCTGCCGCTGACAGCTCATCCAGCGTCCATTTGGTTTCACTGCGACCTTCAAACACAGCCCCAAGATTCTCCAGGGCCGATTTTTTCTCGGGCTTCTTTGCCAGCAAGTCAGCCATGGATTCTCGTTCTGCTTCCGTCAGCGATGCAACAGCATCTGTTCGAATAAACTCAATAAATTTGTCGAAGCTGGCCCCTCCCTTGTAATTGGCGGCCTTCAGGAACCATTCGAAGTAGGCGGTGTGTGTTTCCGGTGTCCACCCGGCCGTCAACAACCGAATAGATCGGGCATATTGCATCTGCTCCTCCTGAGTCGGTGCTGAAGCCATCAATGCAATGGCCTTTTCTGCGACTGTTGGAGACTGCAACCAGGCCAGCGTTTCGCACAACAACCAGTTCAGCTCGGGTGATGTTGATGGAAACATCGGATCAAAACGATGAATCAGCTTCTGCACCATAACATCATCCGGCCGGCCGAATCGGTTCAGAATGATCTGAATCGTTCGCTGCAGGGTCAGCTGTTGCTGCAGCTCCAGAGAAGAGGCGTCGATTGCGACAACTGCCGACAACAGTTGATCCCGCATCTCTTTGTTCACGGCGGGAGTGTCGTCTTTCCGATGCTGCGGACAAACCCCTGAAACGCGTGCCAGAGCCAACAAAGCCTCAACCTGTTTGGCGGGATCTTCTTCCGAAAACGCCTTGTCGGCCCACTCGCTGGTCGGCTGATGCTCAACAGCAACGCGAGCAGCCCATCGAATAAATCGATCATCGTCAGACAGGTATGGCCAGGCCGTCTGAATTGCTGCAGAATCCTGGTGACCATGAAACGATTCCAGAAGATGGCGCGTGTTGCGTGCTTCGCTTACCGAAGGCGCTGGATCTGCTGGCGCTGTGGACTCATCACCCACGTAGGTGACACGGTACAACCCGGACTGAACGCGACGGCCGCCGATTGTGAAATACATCGCCCCGTCACCCGGGTGGATAATTGCGTCCGTAATGGGCAACGGCGCGCCTGTGACAAACTCTTCTCGGGTCGCCTTATACGAAGATCCGTCCGGTTCCAGATGAACGGCGTATAACTTGCCCCAGCTCCAGTCCAGAGCGAACAAAGCGTTCTGGTATCGAGCTGGAAACTTAGCGCCGTAACCAAACGCCATTCCGGTAGGTGATCCTGGTCCGATATCCAGCACGCCCGGTAGATTGTCTGCATAGAAGGGCATTCGCTTGCCAGCACCATTGCGCCATCCGAACTCAGCCCCGCTGGTTACCAGGCATATCCGAGTAGGTCGATACCACGGAGTGTTAAAGTCGTATTCCATATCGGCGTCGTAGGTGAACAATTCACCATCACGATTGACCGCCGCATCGAAGACGTTCCGAAATCCTGACGCGTAAGCCTCGAACTGCCTGCCGTCGGGAGAAACTCGATAAATGATGCCGCCGGGAGCCAGTACACCACGGTTATGACCTCTCCCATCCGGCATGCTTGGCAACAAATGATCTTCTCCCCAGACCTGGGGGACCTGAGACGTTGCCGCCAATGGTGGTGGCGTCGTGTTGTTGCCCGTCACCAGATACAAAGCTTTTCCATCAGGTGTGGGAACAACAGCATGAACGCCATGATCACCCCTGGATTTCACTTCGTGCAGAAACTCAACCTTGTCCAACTGGTCGTCGCCGTCACTATCCGTGATACGATACAACCCGGATGGAATCTTCTGTTCGTAATCGTTGACACCCACATACAAGGCATCGAACGCCCAAACCATGCCGTTGACAGCACGAATATCCGCTGGAACACGCTCAACGGATGATCGCTCGACAGACTGGCCAGCCGCCGGAGGTGTGATGCGATACAAACCGCCAAACTGATCACTCACCAGTAACCGACCTTTGTTGTCGGTACACAGATTTACCCACGAACCCTGATCTTCCCCTGGCACAGAATACAGTAATTCGACCTGAAAGCCTTTGGCGGCCGTGATGCGATCGATGGGCGTTGCCTTGTTGCCGCCAATCGCCGGTCCCACCTTCTGTTCTCGTTTTGGGGGTGCCTTCTTTGCCGTTTTTTGCTTTGTCGCTTTCTCCTGCGCGCGACAGTCTTCGACAGAAATTCCCGGCAGAACAGAAGCCAGCAGGATGCTGGCCAGCAAGGTGAATGGAGAGCGTAAGATCATTTCTTTTCCCAGGTGTGCTTTTGAAACAGGTTGACGAATATTCATGGACATTAGATGTCCCGCTGCGATGAGCAGATTCCGCAAACAGGTGTCCCCTGACTCGGGCGTTGTCACTATGTATCGCAGTTTACCGCCACCCGCACCTCACGGCGAGTCAATACCTGGCAGGATCGGCGTCAACACAAACTGCCATTTTGCCCGCGATAACATCACTCCCGGCAATTCGACTGTCGAAGCTGCAAACAAACAACTATGTTTCGAAACGACAACAGAAGACAATCTGGCAAACAGGAGATTCGTATGTTGCGATTTGTTGTACCCCTCTGCATCGCAATTGCATCATCGGATTCTGCCGCTCGGAATCCGGCGTTTGGCCAGGAAGTCACACAACAGTCTCCGACACCCGCTGCCAGACAACGGGACGACGCAAAAGCTCCCCCTGCATTCGACAGACTGCAGGAAGCAAATCTGCCGTTCGCTCCCATCGAATTCCGTATGGGTCAGCTGCCTGTCCTGGCCCCGGCCGGAAGCTCATTCTCCAGGCCGGATCATGCATACAAATCTGCGGGTCTGGCGGTGGTGGCCACCCTCGACCAGCCGCTAAAGTGTGAAATCGTTGTTGAAGGACACGGCATCGACCTGCAAACAGGGAAAGAGACCTTTGCGATCCAATTCAGTGTGATGCGATCAGAAACAGACAGTCTGACATCCATCTTCCACATTAGCGCACCGCCTGCAGGATGGCCGGATGGCATGCTTCGCCTGCGGACGTCCATTGCAGAATTCCCTCAGGTCTATCAAGACTCCTGGTACTGGATTGTTGACCAGAACAATCAGCCTCAATTTGCCAAACGATTGGAGAATCCACCTCGCCGCTATGAAGCGAATATTCGCGTCGATGTTTTTGCAGACGTGTATGATGACTTCCCGGTATGGATCGAACAGGGAGATGCTGTTTCGATTTGCGGCAGGCTTCCGGCTAAGCCAGTAGAGCCCGGTCAAATTCGGGGCCCGAAACTTCAGGCTCGTATTGTCAGGACAGACACCAAAGTCATCATTAATTCTGCAATCGTTCACTCCCTGATGGATGGAAATCAGGCGTGGTTTGAATGTGTCAAGACCATGCAACCAGACAAGTTAAAGCCAGGACATTACACCCTGACCATTACACAAAGCGGGCAGGAAATCCGAAGAGTGGCCATTGTTGTTCAACCCAAATTGATCAAAGCCGAGTAGATCGCCGCAAGCGGCACAGTCTCCGGTTTCGTTCCAAATTCGAAACTGCCTCGCTCCATTGCCCGCCGAGATCAGGTCGACGGGCAATGGCGAAGTTTCGGAGGATTCCTTCAACCAATGCAACTGCATCGTGATGCGACTGCGTTGAGATGACACTGTGTTGAGATGACACTGTGCTGTGATGACACTGCAATCTTCAGTTGATTGTTCTGAAGGACATCACCATCCGGATCCCTTTACGGATCTCCCGTCAGCGCGTTGATCAGATAGCTGGTGGTCGTTTCGTGCGTCACATCAGGAGCCCCGGGATAAACCAGTTCACACTTGACTCCGTTGTCGGAGCAGTGTTCCTGAAGCTTCACACCAAAGTTGGAGGTGTGGGTTGGATCCTTCTGGTCCTGCCCCAAAGCGGGCGGAGCACTGAAGTACAAATAGACGGGCGGATCGTCAGACGAAACGAGGGCGTAGGGAGAGTATTCTGCAATCCAGGGAAGAATATTGTCACGTTCGGCGAGGAACTGATCGAACTGAGACAGTTTTTTTGCAGGATCACCAGCAAAACCAAATGCATGCCCGCCGTAACGGCTATTGGGAGTCCATTCTTTCATCTGCTTCGGATCGAGCGTTGTCTGAGCCCCATTGACTGCCGCACAAAGCAGGCGGGTCGATTCACGGGCAACAGGATCTTCGCTGGCTGGATCGGCCATATCCGGATGAAAGGCCAGCCAAAGACTGGAGCAGGCACCTGCAGATCCACCCGATGCTGCAATGCGTGCTTTGTCGATATTCCATTCGGCTGCTTTGCTTCGCACAAACTGAAGCGCCCGGGCAGCGTCATGCAACGGCGCCTTGACTGGCGGAACCACACCATCTTCCGTCGCTTCTTTGATAAATCGATATTCCACAGAGGCGACGGAAATCCCGTTCTTCAGCATTTCGGGCAATACGTTTGTCAGGCCCGACAAACGTCCCCCACCCTGCCAGCCTCCACCATGAATAAAAAACAACAATGGCGTCGGCTTTTCTGATTCCGCCTTCCAGAAGTGAATGCGCTGCTTCACGTGAGGACCATACGAAACATCGAACGCCGTAGGATCTGGCAGGGGATTGAATGCCGCAAGCACTCGCTGACCTTCAGCCTTTGAGATCTCTCGAACAAAGATATTTCTCCATCGAATTTCACCACCGTGCGTCTGCAGCATGATGGGACCGCGTTCCGGCAATGGCTGAGTTCGATCCCAGTAGTTTTCCATGATGGCGCCTTCGACGACCGCGCGGCCGTTCAGCCAGACCCAGGTGCGGGCACCAATCTGACGAATCCGAAACTGATTCCACGCACCGAACGGCTTGTCAGCAACCAGCGAAGGGTCGCGCCCAAGTGTCCCCGGCGTATTATTGAAAAGTCCGCCGGAACCCATGTGAGGCAGTCGTGTTGGACGACGTGGATCAAACTTCTGATTCCAATCCCAGATCTGAACCTGCGGTGTCCCGCGCAGATAGATCCCGCTGTCCGCTCCTGCAACAGTCTTGTACTCCAGCTGAAGCTCGATATCACCAAAGTCTTCTTCCGTTGTGGCGTAGGGACCGTGGCCGTCATTCACCAGCTCACCATTTTCGATCCGCCAATGGCCTGGAAATTCTTTTCGCTGCTGCGCCAGGCTGGCCTCTTTTTTTTCTCCTTCCAGCTTCGCAGACAAGTGAGGATTCCAGCCGTACCAACCGGTCAAATCGTTGCCATTAAAGATGGCCCTGAAGCCTTTGGGGGGTGTTGGCGTTTCGGCATTCGTTCTGGCTTCCAGACACGATAAGACAACCACGATCGTCAATTGGGTGATTAACCTGAATGCAGACATAGTGAGGTGGGCTCCAAATTTCGGGGGGCGTAAAGAACAAACCTGGCAGTTTGCCTCGTATTGAAGCTCACCCGGGCAGCCATCGCAAATCAAAGCCATTCACAGGGCAGAAAGGTCACCCAAATCACTTTCCAAAAATGTACGAATCCCGGATTTTCATTCGAACGATTGGGACGGGTTTCGAGACCCATCTCTTCGACCGGTTTTCTCTCCACAACCAAGGCTACGCAGATGCCATTCCTCGCGGCAGAAATGCGACATGGCAGACGGTGCGACGATCCATCTGTCACAGGGAAAATCCATGCCAAAGCAACGCAGCAAGTCGGTCAGCATTCAACGCAGGGCACAGCTCTGTAATCGATCTTTACCGCGAGTCCGGGATCGGATGGATGACGGGAATCTGTTATTGGCGGCGACTCACAATCGCTGTCCATTGAAATCTTCTGCGGATTGGATCAACGTCCCTACTCTACCGACAGATTTTTCCTTCACTCCCCCCGAATGCACCGCCCCCAACGGAAAGCAGCACGAGCCAATGAAGCTGACACCAACAAAGCACACCAACGTGGAAGATCACCATCAAAAAAGCCCTCAGGCGAGATTGCGTGTTCTCTGGCTGCTTGGCCTGATTACGTGCCTCTGCACTGTCGACGACATGCGTACAAACGCTGCAGAGCAGACGTCACGACCGAACATCCTCCTGATCTTTGCAGACGATCTGGGGTGGCGGGATGTAGGCTATAACGGGACGGACTTTTACGAAACGCCCGTTATCGACAAGTTCAGAACGGAAGGAATGGTCTTTCATCATGGTTATGCGGCAGCGGGCAATTGCGCGCCGAGTCGGGCATGCCTTTTGTCAGGAACGTACACGCCACGTCATCACGTTTATGCCGTTGGCAGTACAGATCGGGGCCCGAAGCGATCACAAAGACTGGTCTCAATCCCGAATAAGTCGGGGCTGGCAGTCGATAACATCACGATGGCAGATGCACTTCGAGGCGGCGGGTACGCCACCGGGATTTTCGGCAAATGGCACCTGAGTGGAGCGGACGGTGCGAAACCTGAAGAACAGGGGTTCGACGTTGTCTTTGATTCTCGCGGTGGTAACCCTAACGCAAAACGTGACGTACCTGATGATCCAAAGGGCATCTTTTCAATCACGAAGGCCGCCGGGGAATTCATGGAAAAAAGCCATACAGAAGGCAAACCATTCTTTGCCTATGTCGCTCACCATGCCATCCACACAGCCCTGGAAGCAAGACCCAAAACGCTCGAACAATTCCAGAAGAAGGCCAAAGGGCAGCAGCACAGCCACGCCATGTATGCAGCCTGCCTCTATGATCTGGACGCGGGCGTTGGACAATTGCTGGCGAAACTGGAGCAGTTAGACATCGCGAAGAACACTTTGGTTGTTTTCACAAGTGACAACGGTGGCACGCAACAATCTTCGCAGGAACCGCTTCGTGGCAACAAGGGAGGCTATTACGAGGGCGGCATTCGGGAACCATTCATCGTCCGGTGGCCCGGAGTCACAATACCAGGTTCAGAATGCAGCGTTCCGGTGATCAATGTCGACTTGTATCCAACATTTCTTGCTGCCGCTGGGATTCCTCCTGAAAAGGAACTGGATGGCGAAGATCTGCGTCCATTGCTCAGCCAGGCTGGCCCTCTGACGCGGAAGTCTGTCTTCTGGCATTTTCCCGGTTACCTTGATGGCCCTGTCATTCGCGGACGAGAAGGTGACGTTCAGCTTGGTTTCCGCACCCGGCCTGTCTCTGTGATTCGTAAGGGAGACTGGAAGCTGCATCTCTTCCATGAAGAATGGAAGCTGGATGGCGGCCACGAGAAGATCGCTTCGAACAAAGCTGTGGAACTCTACAACATCGCGAAGGATCAGGGAGAACACACCAACCTCGCATCTTCGGACGCTACAAAACGCGACGAGCTGATTCGGGATCTGCTTGCCTGGCAGCAGGCCGTAAATGCGCAGATGCCAACAGTACCAAATCCGACCCATGAACCTGGAAAAACTGGCAACAAGAGCGGCAAAGCTTTACGAAAAAACAAAAAATCGCCCTGATTCAGGTGCTCCTCTGTCATGCGATGCCAAATGGCCCAGCCCATGCAACCCTGAAGAACGAAGACAAGAATGATCGGGGCGAGATTTTGGCAGATCGGATGCAGGAAGAATGCCTGTACTGAAGTCGAAAAATCAGAAGAAATGGACGGTGGGGGACCAAAACGCACCGTGTTTTCGGGCAGAGTCTGGTGAAAAACTTCTGTGGTCATCATCCGGCCAGCTGCGGTAGAATCGCGGCCCGACGAGTTTGGCAATGAAGCCGAGTTCGATTTGACGCTCATCAATTTCATCCCGCACGGAAGCAGACGTCATGGCCCGACGGTTGTTTGACATCACCATAGCAGCGACTGCCCTTTTTCTGATCGCTCCCATCATGCTTGCAGCGGCGATCGGCATACGCCTGTCGAGCCCCGGCCCCGTCTTCTACAAAGCCAACCGAGTTGGAAGAAACAGGCAACTGTTTACGATGTACAAACTTCGCACCATGCATTGCCGCACGGTGGCCGGAAGTTCCATCACAGCGTCGAACGATCCTCGCGTATTTACCGTGGGTCGCATTCTGCGAGCATTGAAGATTGATGAACTCCCTCAACTCGTCAACGTCCTGAAAGGCGACATGGCGATCATTGGCCCTCGTCCTGAAGCACCGGATATCGTTGAAAAGTATTACACACCAGATTATCTCCGTTCTCTGGCGGTCAAACCAGGTCTCTCGAGCCCCGGAAGCATCTGCTACTACACGCACGGCGAACAATTACTGGCAGATGGAGAAGCCGAAGAGTTCTATGTCACACGGCTCCTGCCCGTGAAGATGGCAATTGATCTGGAGTATCAGGATCGTGCAACAATGGTGGGAGACCTGGGAATCATTTTTCGCACAGCATTGACACTGGCTCAAAAAGCAATGGGACGCAAAGACTTCCCGGAACCACCGCAGCTGGCACAACTTCGAAACAAAGATGCGGAACGCGGATCGGTTCACACGGATCCATCTCGAACAGACTCAGCTCCTGATCTCAGGCGAGCCGCTTAACAGGCCGCTGAAAACCAGACAGACTGCAACCAGGCAAAACAAAAGACCGCAGTGGTTTCCCATCTGCGGTCTTTCGATAATCATGTCTTCTGGAACTGCGACGGTGGAGACGCAGCGAGTCAGGCGAGGATCGAGTCACGTCCAGCGTGCACCCTTTGATGATCCGGGCCTACGCAATTATTTTTGGAACCTCCGTCGGGGTTGCATCTGAAGACATTGACGACACTTCCATCATCGGCATTCAGTCGGCTGAATCTTGCTGTTCCTCCTGAATTCGTTTCCGCCAGGCCTCAATTACTCCCTGCGGGTCCGCGTCGAAAGCCTGCCGACATCCATCGCAACAAACATAGTAAGTATTGCCCTGGAATGTCACGGTCATCGTACCCCTGCCACCAGTCACAATACACTGCCGTTCGTTCGAGCCCTCCTGAGCAAGTCGTTCGCCGGCACGTGTATACCCGACCTCAGCAATTCGTCGAAAAACGGACGCCTGCCCCGAACGCTGCTCCAGCAATACCGTCGCACGAATTTCACTGAGCAGGCGGATGGTGCATCGATACTGGAGTTGCCCATTGGGCTCCTGATCGGCGGATCGAAAGACCCATTTTGATGTGGCGGATTCGCTGGTAATCAATTCACAGTCAACACCTTTACCATCCGGCAGGAGGATGTTCAGCTGCGGTTCGTTCGTTGCCGCTCGCCCGGCGGAGATCGTCAACGCTCGAAAGAGTTTGCCATCGCTGGAACTCAGAGCCATCACAACCGATGGTTCGAACTGCCATGCCACGGCGAGCTTCCCTGTCCAGGCACCACGATTCGAACCGCGTTGCGGCTGCCCAACTCCACGCCATTCTCCAATCAGACCGCCGAAAGCTTTCAGCTGCCGGACCGCCGCTTCACGATCCCCGATCGCGACGATTTCTCCCGCCTTATCGGGCCCGGAAAGGCCACGCACCTCCGATCCGATGGACAGAAGGATAAGGACTGCTGCAACGGCCCCCGGAATTTGTTTCATCGGAATTCTCTCTCGGGCTCACCCTGACTTCGGCAGAAACCGCAGATTGCACGAACTTGAATGAAAATCTGTTTTCAGCTGATTCAGAATAACCATTGTCAACGGAATAACCGGAATCACTCTGTGCGGATCGTACTCAATTGGAGGCAATCGGACCGCTATCACGGCCAGTAAATCCCGATGGAAAGAGTGCGTCACCAGGCACTTCAAGGCAATGTATTTGCAATGTGCATGGCGGATCGAGACAAGAAATTAAGGAACAACTTCATCAGAACATGATGATTTGTGCCTGAAGATCAACACCACGGAAGGTGTTGCTGAAAGGGTCATGGAGGATTTCATGCTGTCAACGCGTCCTGTCAAGATGCAGACCGACACTGCTTCGCAAAACAGTCATCCAGTGCCAATATCCAGTGCCTGGTCTCTGCTGCTGGTGGCCTCCGCAATCATACCCACCATTGGCTGCGCCACCTATGGATTTGGAGTCGCGGATTGCGACTCATGCTCTCCATCCACTTGTCCGCCTTCGGGTAGCTGCAGCATCGGCGGCAGCTGTGGTCCGTCTGCGAGCCAGCCAGCATCCCACTGCACTCAGGCGTCCTGCGCAAACCAGGGCAACTGCACTACTGCAAACATGCACTGTGATGTGCCACGGGAATTGAGAAAGGCAACTTTGCCGGACTACATTATCGAACCTCCGGACATTCTCCTCATTGAAGCCGTTAACAATATTCGACCTCCCCACGCACCCGTTCACGCTGGTGAACCACTGCTCATTCAGGTGAATCGCACAATCCCGTCGGGACTTCAGGATGACCCGGTTTCAAAGCAGTTCAAACAGATCAACAACATCTACATTATTGGCACAGACGGCTACGTAAATCTCGGGCCGGAATATGGCAAGGTTCTTGTTGCCGAACAACCGCTGGCAGAGATTCAGCAACGCGTGGAAAACCACCTGCAGCAGGTACTGACATCGCCACAGGTCATGGTCACCCTGCCCGCGCCCCAGAACCAGCAAATCGTCGCAGGACAGCACCTTGTGCGTATGGACGGAACCGTCGGCCTCGGCATCTATGGCAGCGTTCACGTCACGGGTATGACTCGCGACCAGGCACGGGCCGCTATCGAACGACACCTTTCGCAGCACATCCATAACCCACAGGTTAATGTTGATGTTCTGGGATACAACAGCAAAGTCTACTACGTCATCGCTGACGGAGGTGGCGCCGGTGCACAGGCCGTTCGAATGCCATCGACTGGCAATGAGACCGTACTGGATGCCATCGCTAACATTCAGGGTTTGCCGACCGTAGCGTCCAAGAGTTCCATCTGGGTTGCTCGCCCGTCTCCTGTCATAGACGGCCCCGACCAGATTCTGAAGGTCGACTGGAACGCCATCGCAGAGGGAGGTCAGACAGCAACAAACTACCAACTGTTCCCTGGCGACCGGCTGTACATCAAGGCATCCCCGATGATCACCTTTGATACGAAGCTGGCGAAACTAACAGCCCCATTCGAACGAATGCTTGGATTCACCATCCTCGGCAACGGTACTGTTCGAACAATTCAACGAGGCCAGAATGTGAACGGCGGCGGTTTCTGATCGAACTCCGCCAGCTGTTGAATACGAACCGAACTTCTGGAAGAAGATTATGCGAACTTCAGTGGGCCTGTTCATCGTAGCAACTCTGACATCCGTCCTGCCATGTATGATGCCGGAAACAATGGCACAGTTTGGCGGGGATCGCATTCAGCGCCCGATTAATACACCTGCATTCAGCCCCTACCTGAATTTGTTCCGAAGCGGCGATAATTCTGGTCCTGTGATGAATTACTACGGACTTGTCAAACCGCAACTGAACGCGATGCAGCAGGAACAACAACTGGGACAGAATCTTCAGGCACTGGCCCTGCGGCAGCAGCAGTTGCCCGGACTGGCCGGAACTCCGGGAATGCTTGGGTACTCCCAACTCGGCATGACCGGGCACCCGGTCGCATTTCAGACCTTCTCAAATAATTCCGCGGGCGGCGGATTCGGCGGTGGAATTGGTGGAGGGCTTAGCCCCGGCCTTGGTGGCATCGGAGGAGGAGGCGGATTCGGCGCTGCTGGCATCGGAGGTGGCGGTGGATTCGGAGGAGGCGGATTCTCCGGAAGCCCCTCCTTCAGCGGCGGTGGCCTGGGAGGCAGTGGAGGCTTCGGTGGCAGCAACGCCGGTGGGATCGGAGTCGGAGGCAGCTTTGGAATTGGTGGATTTGGTGGCTCTGGAGGCTTGTCAGGGCATCCAGCTGCGTTCGGCACATTTAATCAGCGTTAAATCAATCAATGATGACTTCATCAGAACTGCAGGTCTGCGCACCCAGAATGCCTCTGCATTTCACACTGCGAAAATTCACACTGCGAAACAACCGGATGCTGAAACGAAAGCCCCGGCATCTTGAAAATCCAGGATAGCAAAATGAAACTGTTTTCATGGAAGAACGTCTTTGCCGCCACAACTCTGCTGAGCACGCTCACCGGGTCCAGCAACGCGGAACATATCATCGAGTTCCCACCGGAACGTCCACAAGTCTCTCCTGCCTGCCTGCCATCCTGGGGCTATCATCAAACATGCTGGCGTCAGTTTGGCCCGGTTGAACCCTGTGACCACTGCCATGATGGTGTTTCCGGGACGTATCCATCCGGCTCATTCGGAGTTTATGTACCGCAGCAAAACTTCGACTCGATCCCGATGAATCAGCCATGGTATGGCACCACTGTTGTTACACCGACAGGCCCGATTAGCGTTTTACCGCAGGGTGCTAATCCATCAGGATCCATTCATCAGGCCCCACCATCCATACCACAACAGCATCATGAAGGAATGAACTTCGGGCCATCAGGATCGCAGGGCCCATCCACCATCCCGCAGCCGCCAGGGATGCATCAGCCACAAGCTCCATTGATGCCACAGCCGCAGCCACAACCCATGCAACAGCCGCAGCAGATACCGTCGAGCGAACTGCCGCCAATCCCGTCACCAATGCAGTCCCGGTATCAAGCACCCGCATACCAACCTGCATTTCAGAATATGCAGGCGCCCTCCAGCCATCAACGATATGGTCAGCAGGTCAATGCAATGCGGCACCAACCAATGACACAGCGAAACACCGTTCAGACCGATCCCGCGACTCTGGCCGCCAGCAATTACAGCAGTCGCTACGGAAACTCCGTTTCTCAGGTCTCCAGGAGTCAGGGATTGGCAGCCTTTCCGATACAACAACCGCGACAATCAGAATTGCCCCACCAGTCTGTAACCCGCAGCGTATCGAGTCGATACACGGCGCCCGTAACAACGGCTTCGCAAACACAACAGGTCGTCCCCGTCGGAAGAGAAGCAGCCGTGCCGCTCATTACCCCCGCCCATCGCTACGGACGATGATCAAATTTGCGATGACGCATGCGATACCGGGCCTGATGCAGTACTGACAGACCGTTCAGGAAAGAACCTGAAACGTCCGCATGGGATTGGTTAACTGCGAAACTGCACCTCGGCAACGCGAATAGCCTTTTGAAAAACAGGACTGGTTCGAGCGGGAGACCTTAAGACACCATGGTTTCCAGTCGTCCTGCTCCCTGTCCCGATTTTTCAACGGACAGCTAACGGGCAATCGTCGCAGAGTGGCTGAACGAACCGCTGAATGATTCTGTACAATAGCTGACAACGCTACGCAAAATTTCCCGGCGACGCGCAACTGCCGATTCAGACAGCTTCCGCCGCTTCCTTCAGCTCGGGCGGGCCGCGAGCTTCATTCAGTCGCGTCGGACGATTCCATTCGCCCGCCCCTCTGAAAACCCAGGTTTTCTGACCATGGCCCCTGAGTCGAATGGAGTCCCTCCGTTTTGTACGCCTCTGCCACAAGAAATGTTCCGCAAAGCTCCCGAATGAAGTCGGGAAAAGGCGCCCAGGCAATAAACAAAAAGGAATTCAACACCCACAAACTCCCGTAATCAGCAAAGAACCGCAGACACCTTTCCCGCGAAAGTCCCTTCGATAAACTCTGCCTCTTTGTGCTCCCCCGAACGGAGCAAATCGGCAAGATTACTCCATCACCACGATCAGTCAGAGGCCATCATGAGCAGATTTAAAGGTGTCGACGTCATTACGAAGGCAAATATTTACTTCGACGGAAAGGTGACCAGCCGTACCATCGAATTCCCGGACGGAACCACCAGGACACTGGGCGTCATGCTGCCAGGCGAATACGAATTCAATACGGGCAAGCCCGAATTGATGGAGATTCAGGCAGGGCGTCTTTCATGGTGTCCGGCTGGTGATTCAAACTGGCGTGAGGTCGAAGGTGGGGGACAGTTCAACGTCGATGGCAATTCATCGTTTCGCCTCAAAGTCACCGAGGTGACGGATTATATCTGCTCATTCATCGACGAATAACAACCAACCTGCGTTTGCCTGATTCTCTGCAGAGAACCGCGGACCTGCAGGCAGAGTTGCTGATTGCAGTGAAATACCACCATAATCACCTTGCGCTAACTGGAGGATTATCAGCAGCCTGGAAAATGTCTGGCCAACCGATCCGTTGAGAATAAGTTCGGGGTAGCAACCGCAGAATCTGATGCTTAAAGAGCAATTCTGCATTGTCTTCCTCAAACACATTTGAATGGATTTTCAACGGATGCTCTCACAAAGGATGGTCAACCAGGGACATCATCTGTTTCGCTTTCGAAGTTTCCTGCCACTGGTCTTCATAGTCCCATTGATTTTCAGCATGTGGGACTTTCACTACTTGTTGAACAGCCATACCGCTGAACAGGTCTGGCTGTGGCTGTGCTTTGCAGTTTCAGTACTGGGCTTTGGGATTCGCATCACGACTGTGGGATTCGCTCCGGAAGGAACATCCGGGCGCAATACGAAGTCACAGGTAGCAAGCCGACTCAACTGCACCGGATGGTATTCCGTTTGCCGTAATCCGCTGTACCTCGGCAACTACATCATGGCACTTGGGATCGTTCTGGCCGCCCACGATGCATTGGTGGCGGTCCTCTACACGACAAGTTTCTGGATTTACTACGAACGAATTGTCGCCGCTGAAGAAGAATTTCTGTCGGACAAGTTTGGTGACAAGTATCTCGAATGGGCGAAAACGACTCCCGTTTTCATTCCGTCATTTCGCAACTGGACGAAACCAGACCTTCCGTTCTGTCTCCGAACAGTGTTTCGCCGCGAGTACCCGTCCGTGCTGCTTCTTGGCCTGACCTACCTGATTCTTAATATTGCCGAATCATGGGCAGCGGAACGCACGTTCCACGCAGACGCCAGTTGGTGCGTGGTCGGCCTTGGATCCATCGCCGTCTTTTTCGTGCTGCGAACGCTGAAGAAACGGACCCAACTGCTAAACGTCGCCGGCCGCTGATCGCATACAGCACAGCGCAAAAAAACGCAGGATTGTAAAATCCTGCGTCCTGTTCCCGACGGTCGAGTGCTCCCACAAGGACTCGAACCTTGGACCTACTGATTAAGAGTCAGTTGCTCTACCAGCTGAGCTATAGGAGCGTTTGCGTTCGGGATGGTAATGTGGGGTTGTCAAGATTCCAAGCATCCGGGCCGCAAAAGAACCCAACTGCTCCGAAACGGGGTTGACCGTGCGTGATCACGGTACGTTTAGTGGATTCTGCCGAGTGCCCCGGAGCCGTCGAATGACTGGTCTTCCCTGTGGGGAAAACCGTCTCCAGTCGACGGAGAGAGCTGCAGATATTCCGAGCCGCCAATTGATGCCGCAGCATGGAAGTCAAGCAATTCGCCATGATGATCGTCCTTTCAGAATCAGTATTCAGAATCGGACTGAGACAGGTCTGGTTTCATCAATCAAGAAAGGCTGAAGCGTCCAGAACCTGTCAATGACTCAGGACACTCCATCGGCTCAATTGTTCGCAGAATCCATACCTCTGGCAACGATTCCGAACACTCAATTCTTTCCATTTGAGCAATCTTCTCAGGAAATCCCCTCCGGAACTTCGCGGCCAGCAGCACTGAGGGTAAAGGACCGTTCAGAAAACCGGATTTGGGAACACTCTAAAAGATGAAAAAACGTTCTTCTCTTCAAATTGAACGAGCCAACGGCCCTGAACAACGGATTGTCTTTAGACGAATTGGCCTGCCGGGTAAACTCCATTTGGTTCAGACGGAAAATTCGGTTTAATCTGTCGATTGATCAAATCGCGACCTTCGTACCGTTCCTGAGTTTTCGACATCCTGAATCGTATTCAGAAACAACCCCTCAATCAGAAACCCGCATTCGGATGAAATCATCAGACGAACGTTACTCCGAGCTTCTGTCCATCACCCAACGAGCAGCAATGCTGGCATCGTGTGGAGCCGTTCTCAGCTGGGATCGTGAAACCTTCATGCCTCCCGGCGGAAACGAGCATCGGGCAAACCAGATGAGCCTGATTGCCGGCGTGACACACGAATGGGCCACTTCGCCTCGAATCGGCGAATTACTGGAAGCCTTATCGGATACCAAGTTCAATACTCCGGACGCAGAAGATCGCAACGCAAACGTTCGCGAAATCCGACGAGCCTATCGTCGGGCAACCTGCCTGCCGCAACGCCTGGTAGAAGAACTCGCACACGTGACCGCTCTCGCCCAGCAAAACTGGGCGGAAGCAAGGAAAGAACAGGACTTCAGGAAATTTCAGCCATGGCTGGAGAAAATCGTCCGCCTGAAGCGTGAGGAAGCAGAAGCCGTCGGATATGCCGACGAAGGTGAGCCATACGACGCTCTGCTCGATGAATATGAACCCGACGCCACAAGCTCGCAGGTCGCCATTGCATTCGATCATCTGAGGCAGGAAATCGTTCCACTCTTAAATGCCATCCAAAACTCCGAGCGCACAGCTCCCACAGAAATTCTTCACCGCAACTACAACGCGATCGAACAGGAACACCTGGCCAGAGAAGCCGCCCAACAAATCGGCTTCGACTTTCACTGTGGAAGACTCGACAAAACAACGCACCCCTTCTGCAGCGGATTCGGTCCGGGAGACTGCCGTCTGACAACTCGCTATGACGAATCGTTCTTCTCTGGCGCATTCTTTGGAACACTTCACGAAGCCGGACATGGCATGTACGAACAAGGGCTTCCCCGCGATTCCTTTGGCACTGCCATCGGAAGCGCTGTCTCGCTGGGGATTCACGAATCACAATCCAGACTCTGGGAGAATCTGGTCGGTCGCAGCCTGGCATTCTGGCAGTACTTCTACCCGAAAACCAAAAGCCGCTTCCCTGACGCGCTGACTGAAACAACGCTGAGTGACTTTCATTTTGCGATCAATGCCGTCGCGCCTTCGTTCATTCGGGTCGAAGCAGACGAGGTGACCTACAATTTGCACATCATGTTACGGTTTCAAATTGAACGTGATCTGATTTCAGGCAGGCTTCAGCCTGCTGATGTACCAAGTGCCTGGAATGATCAATTTGAAAACGACTTCGGAATTCGACCTTCAAACGATGCAGAAGGATGCCTTCAGGATGTCCACTGGAGTGCGGGACTGTTCGGGTACTTCCCAACATACGCGCTGGGAAACATGTATGCCTCGCAATTGTTCGACTCCGCGGGTCGAACATTAGGCAATCTGGACGGCCTGTTTCGACAGGGCGACTTTGTTCCACTGCTGGACTGGCTTCGTCAGAATGTCCACCAGCATGGCCAAAGATATTCTGCAGGCGATTTGATTCAACGTGTGTCCGGTCGACCGCTTTCGGACGAACCGCTAGTAAGGCACCTGCGAAATCGCTTCGGTACGCTGTACGGTGTTTAGAGAGCTGAACAGAACCTGCCCAACGAAGCAGAACGCATTCAGCCGATGCGCACAATCAACCAATGCGCACAATCAACCAAAGTGCACGATCAACAGCCGGTCAAAAAAGAACCCTGCCCGTCAGCAGCGCACTGTTGTCCGATGAATGCCCAAGAAAACGCCCCTCAACAACGCCCGGCTTCTTCCTGTGGTTTTCGATGGACTGTTAATAACGATATTCCACGCCGTTGATCCAGGCGTGGTTTTTAAAATCACCAATGCGAACATAGTCGTGGCCAGTAAACGCTCCCCAGCCGCGTCGCGTCACTCCTATTGTATTGCGAAAATGGAAGAGCCCTGCATCGCCCAGGGTACCAGCATCGATCGCGCTGGTACATCGAATGGGATCTGAAGGAAACCAATCTGCAGAATAGGTCATGTTGAACCCTATCTGGTCCCCGCCCTTCCCTGCCGAATTGCCCTGGTCAAGCATCCAGTTGATCCCCAGCCCCGCGCGAAACTGCCACTTCTCGCTCTGTGCGAATCGATACACAACGTTCAGGTCCCCGGTTGCCAGATGATCTTTATTGCCGGATCGATTTTCGAATCGATCATAGAACTCTGTGTCAATCCCCAGTCTCCAGAGGCCATCCAGAACCATTCGGGCATGCGTTTGAAATAACTGCCCAAAGCTGGTACCAAAGTCAAACTGAAAATCCGCCATCGCATCCTGGCTTTGCGGCACTGTTGGATCAAACGTCATTGAACCCGCGCCACAGTTATAGGGAAAATCCAGATAGGCAGCCGAATCTCCCTGGTCTCCAAGCGCCATTCTGGGGACGGTGAAAGGCGATGTCAGAACAGCTGCTGCAATCATAGATATCGGCGACTTGCAGTCGCATTCGTCATCCAGGCCACCCGACAATGCGCTTCTTCCGCTCGTATGGCAATCATCGTGCTCCGAACGACTTGTCTTCTTCGATTGACTGACGCGGGCACCGCTGTCACTGACTTCGGCACGTAGAAAATCGAGAGACTGCGCAGACAGACGACTATGCCCGCAGAGTAACAGGCAGATCGTCAGTATGAATGCAGTCGTCAGATCGTTAAATCGCATCGGCTGGACGTTCCCAAAGAGCCCGATGGCACCCAAAAGTTCTCGGTGACCGCGCATCGCGATTCTATGGCCAGAGGTCCTCGATCAGCAATATGAACCCGAATCTACCCTTAATGCCCTTGTGGCGACGAATCCTGACGGTGCCGGGCAAGACAGGAGCTGCTGGCACTGACACCGACTGGTATACCGATCCTTGCTCGGGCGAAGAGCATTTGTCCGGCAGGTCGCCCGCTAACTATCCGTTAAAAAGTCGGGGCAGGCACGCTGGGCGGCTGTAAACCGTCCTGTTTTAAGGTCTCCTGCTCGTGCCAGTCCCGTTTTCAACAGGCTGCTAAGACCGCAATTCGCCATTTCTCCTGACCCGTCCGTACTCCGAGCCGAAGAATTATTTGAAGAATTAGTCCGGCACGAACGGCATTGGCGTTTGAAGGAATGTCAGCCCATTCTTTCCACACAAGTCAGTCCGTTATTTCGAGGGTACGCTATGAAACCACTTCGATCCGCTTCAAATTATTGCCAGATTCTCTTCACCTCGGCTTTTCTGATCGCGTTGACGAACCAAATGGTTGCCGCCACCGCTGCCATACCGGATTCGCCTCAAACATTAACTTCAGAGCAGGACAACTTTCGAATCATTTTCCCTGGTAAACCCAGTCTGAAAGTAACGCCAGACAGAAACGATCGCGGCCAGGATACGACGCAACGCCAATGGACACTCGTTACGGATGATTCAATGGGCTTTTCAGTCACTGTGAGCCCGGTCGATTTGGAAGGCGAACAGATCAATAGGTTCCTGACGCTGCTGAAGATTAACCAGATTGCAGAGAATGGAGTTTCAGCAGACCTGCGATCGGATAAGCAACTGACCCTCAAAGGCGGTGTGAAGGCATTCGAAATTGAGATGCCATTGAAGGGCGAATTCAGCGAAGTCGCGAGCAATCGGCAACGATTCTTTGTCGCCGAAGGCCGAATGTACATCCTCACCGTCAGCGGGTTGATAGAAGACGTCCGAAGCCGAAAAGCAGACGACTTCCTGAATTCCTTTGAGCTCATCAGGAGCAGAACAACAACCGTAACAAAACGATCCACTGGCACGACCAAAGTACAAACCCAAACACCTCGCAAAACGTATGGATACTAATCGCGATGGCGACGCAAGACGAGGACCGGCTTCGGTAAAGAGGTCTGGTCCTCTTCTTTCGCCCTGGTCCCCTTCTTTCGCCCTGGTCCCCTTCTTTCGCCCTGGTCCTCTTCTTTCGCCCTGGTCCTCTTCTTTCGCCCTGGTCCTCTTCATTCGCCAGCCGTCCTCCTGAGCGGATTGTGGATTCGAGACCAAAGCGAACGCCACGACTGCTCGTCCAGCCCTCATCACGAAACTGCAAGCCCCGGTTGACACTCGGGCCGAGTAGGTTCCATTCGGTCTCAGTCTCAACACTGCTCACTGGTGAACCCTGACTCTGCGGCAACCGCGGATCAAAGGAGATAGCCAGCGACGCTCGTCACCCTGGCCGCAACAGAGCGTGCGTGAAGCTCCATTGAAAGCCTTCGGCATTTTCCAACAGGTTTATCCGCACCGGATTACGTTCCACCGACCACGCAACTGCCAATCAGTGTCCGTTCGAAGTGGAATGACTTGAAGCGTCCCGGATATGGATGCCCATTGCCGGCCGCCGTGTCGTGGGTCTACCGAGGCACAGTGTGAATCATCAGGAATGATTCAATTTACTGTTGAACGCGGAGTGGTTGGGGGCTGGGAATCAGTTTTGCCAGACAGGCGAGTAGTTCGTAAGTCGAACGCGTATCTGCTGAGCCATTCAGGTGAACTTCTCGTCCTTTCGCTGTCACCTGCACGCTGATACCGTGATCCCCAACCGATTGAATTTCATCGACGCCTGGCTGCGGTGATGTGTTGGCTTGCTGGTAAAGAATGCGTCTTAGTTGCCTGAGGAATGTTCCGTTAATTTCCAGCTGAAGTCCAGCAGCCTGGACTGACGGGCTGTCAGAGATCGAAGCGGCATCAACAGGGAAATCACCATAGTTAAACGAAATGCTCCGGTGATCGTCGGCCTCTGTCACGGATAATGCCGAAAGGAAGTGGCTTTCCGCCTGTCCCTGCACCCGGGATTCTCCGAAGCTGACGAGCTGGCGTACAGAACCGACCAGCCATTCACTGCTTTTCAGACTTGCGAAAGCACTAACATGTTCTGCACGCTCGCCCGTAATCAGAATTTTCGTCAGCACGTCAAAGCCTTCGTTGCTGTCGATTGCCGATAATCCAAGTCCATTTTCGTCAATTTGTATTCCCGGAATGCTTCCTGAAACATGCAGCGTCAGCCCCGTATCATCAGCTTTAAAGCGACGTGGGCTGTGGCGTGGCTGAATCGCCTGCAGCCAGGTTTCAGACCTTGAAGACGCTTCGAATGTGATTAATCCATGGGTTGAAAGGCCCTCTTCACTGGCACACAGCTCCACAAGCCCACTTTCGACGTCAAGCAACAAACTGCGAAACAATTCCATCCGTATTAAGCTCTGGAGTATTCGAGACTTTGATGCCGTGTTGGTCTCGGAGTCATATCTCTGCAGTGCTGGTGCTGCTGTCTTTGTCAACTGATCAATCAATGCGCGACGCTTATTCAAAGGAATGCCATCGGGGCTGAGCCAGATAAATGCCAGTCGCCTCTTCTCACCACCGGAAGGCTGAAGGACGGCGGCAGGGACGTCGTGCAGGGGCGCCTCCCAAAGTTGTTCTTTGCGTGAGGATGACCACAGAAACCCATCATGAAGCCGAAAGAAAGTGCGATAGTGCGGTCGCGATGTCTTTTCGTAGCGGATTGGACCATCTGGTTCACGCGGGAACACAGGGTTCCACGAAAGTGAGTTCACCATAACAGACCATGACTGATCATCAGAATGGTCGATCTCCAACTCGTAATTTGGCCGAGGTACGTCAGGGGCAGTCCATTGCCGCGAGAACTCTTCAACCGCAGCCGCAGCTCCCGTGGCATCAAGAACATACTCGAAATCCAGTCGAAACAGCCCCTTCTCACCGAAGAAAACCGCAAACCCTTTCTGGTACGGAATGTGCTTTTGACGATCGAATCGGCGAACCACAGTCTTTTGCAGATCCCACCAGAAATTCGGCTTCGTTTCAGTTAGGGAACTGAATTCTTCGAGTGCCTGAAGGATCGCCTCAGGGTGCAGCATATCGACGCCGGCCACAGCGACTGGCCAGGCGGTTTGCGAGTGATGATCATCGCCAGCAAACAAATGACTGGCACGGAGCCAGTAGGAGGCGACCAAAATGCAGGAAAACAGAGTGCTTGTCCTGAACATATTTTCCTTCCGGGGATCATCTTTGATGGTGACGAAATGAATTACCAATTCCTGTCAAGCAGGGCAGACGCGATCGCCTGAATGGCAGGCGATGAAGAGTTTTCTGCCTGCATCAGTGCTTTCCGGAACTGGTTCAGGAAATCCAGATGTTCTGGCATCGGATTCTTTGAAAAGAAGTGAACCGGCGAATTCCCCTGCGAACGTGAATAAACCATCCATGCCCGCAGAATCGCTGACTTCACCAGATCGTGATCAACTTCAGCCTCAACAGATGCTTCTATCGCCCGAGCCAGGAGGACTGCATGCAACCCATCACCCGCATGCCCCTGCTCTGCACTGTTTAGAATTCGAATCTGCTCATTCGGGGGCCACGTTGCCAGATGGTCGTACGCAATTTGCCATGTCAGTTCGATCAGGTCACTTCTCTTCCAGACAAAAATACACTGCTGAAGATTGAACAAACTTGCTGGCACGGCTTCCCGGCCTGCAATACGTTCAAGTTCGTCAAAATAACTCAACAAAGACTCTCGAACCCGAGTGAGGCTTTCCGACGTATCACTCGAGATCGCAAGCATACATAATTGACACTTCGCCTTGAGGCGATCACCGGCAGACAGGGTACTGTCAGCTGCAGTTCGTTCGAGGTCCCGCGAAAGCTGATCGAAAGAGGCTCTGGAAGACTGGTTCACCGCCCGCAAATCGCGTCCCCACACAGTATCTGCAACCTGTGCTGTAAGTCGGGATATTGTTTGGTCAGGTTTCAATGTCCGCTCTCTGACAAGTTCGTCAACTTCATTCGGGTTCAGGACTTCTGCCGAGATGAGTCTGCTCGATCGCAGAAACATACCGCGTCCTGAGTCACCAAGTGAAACGACGACTTCTTCAGGAATTGGTATTGTTCCCTCTGCCAATGATGTCCACGCCAACCGAGCATGACGACCTCCTGCCCCGACCGCAAAAAGCAATGTCTGAGAATCGACAACCTCCTGATCTAAGGTCCTCGGCGGCTGGGGACGTGTTGGATACTGTAGATCGCTGTTCCACTCGGTATACCTGGCGTGCCCCCCTCGCCTGACACAGACCTCTGGTAACCAGCGAGGAGGTGTGCAGTTGCGGTTCAACCGCAATGAGTTCCAGTGCTCTGCTCTGCCTTCACCGATACCCTGCACAACCGTTTGCCTTACAGTGCATGTCGACTGCGTCACCTTATCAGCCTTCACGGAAAACAGAATCTCGCGATCGGCCAAGTCTCCTGAGTACTCCAGCGAAGTTGCGGAGGGAGCATGCGTTTCTGATATCCATTTTGCAGTGAATTCGGGCAGCGACCAGGCGCGCGAACGTAAATCCGCAAAATGAATACTTCGCAACCATTCTCGATTCGACGGAGTACAAAGTCTCGGCAAATCAGAAACTCCGAATTCTTCGGGAACATCAAAGCTGCGACTCCACAGCGTCGTTCCAACATCTCTAATTGAAAGGAATCTTGAACCGCCGAGGAGTGGATAGTACCGGACTCCAATCCAGTCCGGAATAATCGACGTGGAAACGAGCAACCACCGATCAGTGGTCACTAAGTACTCTGCAAAAACAACGGTGGTGTGGTTTTCCTGAGGAAAGTGCAGTGTGATGACATATTCCGCTCGGACGCCTCGCTGCAGTTCGTCGGCTGCAGCAAACGATGAAGTCCAGACTGAAAGGCCGACAACAGCAAGCCCGAACATGCGTAACCATCGCATCTCAGTTTCCCTCCATCGTGATGACGGGCCGACCCCTCAGTGAATCCTGAATGAGCTGAGGAATTGTGGCGAGTGCGGATATGGACTCCTCTTCAGGAGACCCACTGTTTTCCTGAAACAATTCCGGCGGGAGATCCGAAGCCCACTGACGGTGTTCCTGCGAGTAAACGTCTGTGAGGACTTTTGCCGCAGAAACCTCGTCAGTGCGATCTCGGGCAAACACAATCACAGCAAGAGTGACCAGACAACAAAGGCCCGCAATGCCTGCCGCGATTTGCCTAATCGACGCATGCCGTGACATCTTCTACTCCTGAAATCAACAACGGACCCAATACCATTCAGTTCGCGGGATCCCGCTGCAACTCACATTGAGGAAACTATCAGACTCGATTGATTTACCGAAGCCCATGTCGTTGTGCGTCACGGTAACGGAGCGGGTATTGCACTTACATAGCACCGTGCGCTGGCGACACCGATCGATGCACTAGCGATTGATGTGCCGGACGCAACTCCCGGAGAGATCTCCGGAAGCCACGAATTGTCGGCATCGTTTGCCGAACCAGAGTTCGACACTTTGGCATAACACATGAACGGAATCGCGATTCTGGAATCGTTTGTTTCGGCATGCACCGAACGACTGGGTGTGGGCGCACCGTTTGAAACCTTAAAGTGAGTATCCTTCATGACGGCTGTCACCTGACTGCCCCATGAATATTCTCCACTGAGAGACCCTGAGAACTCCGGTTCCCCACTTTCGCGTGACCTGGATGTAGCTTCGCCATTGAATTTTGCGGAAACGTTCTCTGAAGTTGCGATAGCCATTTCCTTGCCACAGTTTCCGCTTACAAAGCGATCTTCGACAAAAAAAGGCAATCTGACCTCCGAATCAGGGCTGGGCGGATTCTTGCAAGGACAAGGATGCTGCCACTGCACATGGGCCGTTGCGTCGCCAATGCTGGACGCCTCATACGACGCAAATGAGTACGCTCCCTCAGCTGAAACAGATGATGTGGCATTTACGTTGACGTCCAGAATCAGACCAGGGAGCTTGGGGTTGTCGGCGTCCGGATGCGTCAGAATCTCCCAAACAAACTCCCCACTAATCCGAGCTTCGGGGTGGGTATGCCCAGCAGGAAAGCCTATCTCGACGGTAAGACTCGACCAGTCAACCAACTGCCATGACTGTGACGCCAGTGCTGTAGCTGATGCTGCACCCGACTGAGGAACATCATCAAAGCCGACAAACACTGCGATTGCTTTTTGATAACACTCGTCATCCCCATACCACAAGTCATTGTCCGGAAAGTCATTGTCCGGACCATTGAAAGGATACCAACCGAATTCACGCGAGGTGGATGCTCCACCTTTTGAATGCCCTGCCGATGCTACCGGGAACGCCCCAGACCACGTGACTGGCGTAGACTTACAGCAGTCGTTATCTCCCGTTCCTGTCGTTCCCGTTCCTGTCGTTCCCGTTCCTGTCGTTCCTGGAATTAAGGTACTCGTTTGCGCAGTTACCGCAGCAAAACAAGCCAAAGGAAGTAGCATCAAGAAAGCACGAATAAGAAACATCTTATACCTCTCGACTAAAGCACCTACTGAGAGACCAAAGGGTAGCTCACCTACTGACGATGAAACACCCACCACATTGAAACGATACCTCCGAGAAACACAACCAAACCTCGAACATCACACACCAGCATGAATAAAACCACCAACCTAAAGCGACTTTCACACCAAAACCATGGGTGCAAAAATACATCACACCCACGTAATTTAAAACTCAATCCCCCCGCGTCAACCCAGAAGACTGACAATATCCCGGAGGGCCGTGAATACCTGCGGGGCTATGCACTGGGGTCGGAACACCGAAAGGAAGCTCACCGCGACGGTGACTGTTCTTCATTCCGCATGATGGTTGAGCGGCCCCACTCGCAAACGAAGATTCAACGGAGTTCTTACCAATCCTGTGGAGGTTCCGAGATTCGTCGGATTCTTACGAATCCGGCTACCACTGTTGTGTACCGCCATCGTGCGATTTACCGCCTGACAGGCTGAGATGCGCGATGAGGCCCGGAAGGTTTTGCCGGGACTGACATCCACAGCCTTTCGGTCGACCCACAGCCGAATGGCGACTGCAAATGGGGGGAATACAACGGGGCAATTGCGTCTTTGACTGGTCGCTCGAATTCGTACGAATCCGGCTACCGTTGACGTGCTGTCGCGTTGGGTCGATTGATATCCACTGAGTTTGGCGGGGGTCATTCACCCGCATTTGCAGCTGACGCCCGGGATCTCAGGATCTCGAGGATCGGTCGGAATAAAATGAGGCAGGCACATGCCCCCCCATTCTTCTTCCCTGAGTATCATTTCCCTGAGTCTTCAATGGTCATCGACCGCCATCAGTGACAACAAGTCACCAATGCTGCGATGTGATTCTATCGCGTGACGGAGGGGCCTGTCCGGGAGGATGCGATAGTGGTTCTGCCGTCCCACTTTTTCCCGCTCCAGAATGCCGGCCTCTTCCAGGTCAGCAATGATCCGCTGCACCGCTCGTTCAGTGATGCCAACCTGAGTGGCAACATGCCGCAGCACAACATCAGGTTTTCGGGAAATCAGAATCAGCACGTGGGAATGATTGGTCAGAAACGTCCACCGGGCCGCAGCGGATTCGACAACATTGGCTGCCCCACTCGAAGCAGACGCTGCCGCCTTTGAGGCCATCGAACGCCCCGAACCCCGTTCTGCCGCAGCAGAAGAACTGAGCCGAGTTTTCTTCTTCATAGGTTTTCCTTCGCGAGGGCATGCCCCTGGACCACGGGGATGTGAATCCCCTGATCGTGATTTCAACAACTGGATAACAGCCCGGTAACGGCAAGCGGGGGGACGTGAGTCCCCTGATTTTGCCGGATTCCCATCTGATTGGTGTATCGATTGTGAATGTGAATCCTGACGTCTTTCGTTAGTGAAACCGGACACTGACGTACCCGGCTCGCCGATTTTCTTGTGGAAACGTCTGCAGTTCTCTAACTGTTGGCGAGCGGGGGACATGAGCCCCCCTGATGCCTTCTCAGCAGAACGTTGACCTGCCGACACTGATTCCAAACCGTCCAATCAACCCGGATCTTATCGGCGAAATACGACACATCAATCGCAAACCCAGTGTCACGAATTGACTCGAAACACTCTTCCGCAGCAATTCGATTTAAGATTTCCGAGAAAACTGGCGACACTCAATTGACGACATTCATGTCGTGCTTTATTGTTCGCAAATCGCTGCGTGTAGACAGTCCTGCCGACACCGATGCACGCACAGCAACCGGATACTTTTCCGCGGGTCAACGCCGCGCCTCCGAGCGGCAGCACGCTGTGGGGCAAGGGCCGGGCTCTTGTCAAAGATTTCAGAAGAAGGGGTCGATTCGTGCCAATCCTGCAATCCTGTCTGGCCGTAGTATCACCAGTTCTACTTCTGCTGTTCGGCCTGGTGCCGTCTGGCTTTGCGAATCGTCATGTCGGCCTGATGCGACGTGCGGCAAAGGTCACCGCCGGACTTGCATTCTTTCTGGCGATGGTGACGGCGGCGATGCTGGTGCGAGTGGGTTCGGTTGATGTGGCTCTGGCGACACTGACCTGGCCAATCAAAGTGAGCCTGGGGGTCTACCTGGATTCTCTGTCAGCCATCATGCTGCTGCTGATCACGTTTATCGGAGCCATCATCATCCGGTATTCCATCAGCTATCTGGATCGTGATGCGACTCAGGGACGATTCCTCAAGTGGATCGCCTTCACTCTGGGTGCTGTGCTGCTACTTGTGGTGTCACGGAACCTGGTGATGTTCACTGCGGCCTGGATGCTGACCAGTTTCGGACTGCACAAGTTGCTCACGCATTACTCGGACCGATCGTGGGCCATCTGGGCAGCTCGCAAGAAGTTTCTGATCAGTCGGCTGGGTGACGTCATGCTGTTGGCCGCTTTGGGACTGACGTATTTCTGCTTTGGCAGCGTTGAGTACTCAGAAATCTTTGCTGCGGCCGAAAAACTGCAGCAGGGTTCGCCTGGCAGCGTCTGGATTCCAGTCATTGGCAGCCTGTATGTCCTGGGAGCCATGACCAAGTCGGCTCAGTTTCCGTTTCACAGCTGGCTGCCCGACACGATGGAAACTCCCACGCCGGTGTCCGCTTTAATGCACGCCGGAATTATCAACGCGGGCGGATTTCTGATCCTTCGACTCAGCCCCCTGATCGCTCAGTCTCATCTGGCTCTGGATTTTCTGGCTTTGACTGGAGCGTTCTCCGCCTTGCTGGGAGCCATCGTGATGCTGACGCAAACCAGCGTCAAACGGCAACTGGCCTATTCGACAATGGCTCAGATGGGTTTCATGATGCTGCAGTGCGGACTCGGTGCGTTCTCTGCCGCATTGCTGCACATTGTGGCACATTCAGTCTATAAGGCTCATGCGTTTCTGAGTTCCGGAAGCGTGCTTGATACAGCGGCTGGTCTGAAAACGAACAGCGGCCGGGTCCATTCCGCTACACGAAGTCTGGTCATGCTGCCGCTGGCTCTGACGGTAGCCTTCGTGATCTGCGGCGCGACCGTCTCTACGCTGACGGATAGTTTTTTTGCGAAGCCCGGAGCCGTCGTCCTGGGTCTGGTCCTCACGATTGCGATGACGCAACTGCTGTGGCCCGCATTTTCTTCCGGATCTCTTCGTCTGGCCGCATGGGGTGTCCTGGCAGCGACGGCTGTCTGCTGTGGCTACTACGGGGCCTGGCTGGCGACGGACACTCTGCTGGCCTCGTCGGTGTCTCATCTGAAAATCATACCGTCATCGTTTGATTCGCTGGTGACAGCGTTCGTCGGCATGGGCTTTGTCGGCATCTTTGTACTCCAGGCGACAACTCGGCTGGCAACACCGGGGCCGCTGCTGCGATCGCTGTACGTCCACGCGGTTCACGGCTTCTATCTGGATGTTCCTGCTCGCCGTGTCACGGCCTGGGCCTGGGGGCAACAGGGGCCCACTCAATAGCGGTTCATAGATCCTTGCAGGCTCCTTCATCCACCAACCACGGACTCATTGCGATCACAACCTGCGCTCAAAAACTTTTGCGACCGGGAGAAACCGAATGTCGAAGCTCAGTTTTGCAGAACAAGCCACAGAACAGACCACTGATATCATTTCGCATAACGCTCCGTTGGTGACAGGCAGACAGCAAGCCGACCAGTTGCACCTGACGAAGGTGCTGGACGAGTTGCAGAGCATCATCCCACCGCTGTGGCCGCTGCGAGACTATGTGGCCGTGAATCCTTTTCTTGGTCTGTCCGCAAGAACGTTTCTTGATGCCAGACAACAGCTATGCGGAATCCGGGACTGTGATCTGCTGATGCCGCAGACTTACTTCCAGTCGCTGCTGGAAAACGGGGAAATCACACCGACGGACATCGCTGAAGCTCTGCAGCAGTGTCGCGGTGAGTATCCCGGACTGTATGCAGACATCGCGCCTGACCATGTGAAGAACTGGGCGATGCAACCATGCAGCCACGGGGGATCGGAACGCACGATCCACACCATGGCCGACGTTGTTGATCAGCAGGAAGGCAGCACGTGGAACAGCCACATCGTAAATGACATTTCGCGGTACCTTTCCGCCCATTACGACCAGGGACAGGCCGTCTGGAATAATCCATGGAAAGACCAGCCGCTGTATCACGCCTGGCGCGAAACGGCCATGATCAGTCTCCGAATGGAGCACCTGGGGATTCCCGGGTTTCGCAGCTTCGTGGCGGAACTCCCTTCGTCGCCGATGCAGGCCATTGCAAACATGCTGGAACTGCTGGAAGTGCCGCCCTTTGCATGGCGATCATTTCTGATGTGCGAGCTGTTCTCTGTGAGCGGCTGGGCGTCGTATGTTCGATTTCAGGGCTGGAACCCTGCAGCCGAACCGCAGGTGAATGAAGACCTGATTGGGCTGCTGGCGATTCGACTCGCCTACGACGTCGCGTTGCTCAGATGCCATGATGTGATGTGGCCGGCATCCTCATGGCCCGGCGCTGCGGACAAGTCAGGCCTGCAGCAGAAACCGACGCTGTCTCCACCGCTGGACGTTGTGGCTCGGTATTGTCTGCAGGTCGCCGCTGAAGTTGCGTATCGACGAAAACTGTGTCGCACGGTGTCGCAACAAGTCGTGCCGCCCGGGATGAAGACGCCCAGGTCGCTGCAGATGGTGTTCTGCATCGATGTTCGTTCTGAAGTGTTTCGACGAAATCTGGAATCGGTGGATCAGGGAATCGAGACCTTCGGCTTTGCCGGATTCTTTGGGATGCCATTCGAATATGTGCCGCTGGGCGCGTCTTCCGGAGCGGCTCAGTGTCCCGTGCTGCTGAGCCCCGGCTTTCAGGTTCACGAAACAATCCAGGGCAGCGACGAAGTTGCCGTGAACGAAGCCCAAGAGGCACGAAGCATTCTGAGAACGGGACGAAAGCTGTGGAAGTCGTTCCAGGGTTCAGCAGCATCATGCTTTTCATTTGTCGAATCCATGGGCCTGCTTTACTTCGGAAAGCTGCTCGCAAATTCGCTGCAGTTGACTCGCCCGGCGTCTGCCACAACAGGTGATGGCGTCACCAAATGCAATCACAGTCGGTTGGGACCGGATCTGAACGGACCGGATCACAGCGGCCTCAGTATCCAGCAGAAAGTAACGCTCGCCGAAAACATGCTGCGAAATCTGGGGCTCACCCAATCGTTTGCTCGCATCGTGGCCATCTGTGGTCACGCAGCGGATGTCACCAACAATCCATACAAGTCCGGGCTGGATTGCGGAGCGTGTGGTGGTCATTCCGGCGAACCGAACGCTCGAGTGGCCGCCGCTTTGCTGAACGACGCACAGGTTCGGGAACAGCTTTCGCAACGAGGCATAGAGATTCCGGAATCGACCTGGTTCGTGGCGGCCGTCCACAACACGACAACCGACGAGATTCGATTTCCGGATGTGGACACGATTCCCGAAACGTTCGTGGACATTTTCCAAAGTGTTCAAAGCTGGACGGTCGAGGCCGGGCGACTTTGCCGAGCCGAACGATCTGCACGACTGGGCTCAAAGACAGATACGGACGTGCTGCGACGCGGCCGGGACTGGGCCGAGGTACGACCTGAATGGGGACTGGCGAACAACGCAGCCTTCATCGTGGCCCCTCGATCCAGAACCGCCGGTCTGAATTTGACCGGCCGAACCTTCATGCACAGTTACGATCATCACCAGGATCCTGATCTTCGAGTGCTGGAACTAATCATGACCGCGCCGATGGTTGTGACCAGCTGGATCAATCTGCAGTACTACGCTTCCGCAGTCGACAACCGATCCTTCGGCAGCGGAAACAAGCTGATCCACAACGTCGTCGGTCATTTGGGTGTCTTCGAAGGAAACGGCGGAGACCTGATGACCGGCCTGCCCTGGCAGTCGGTTCACGACGGCGAAAAATTCCAGCACGAACCTCTGCGACTGCTGGTTCTGATCGAAGCGCCTCGAAAATCCGTTCAGCACATCATCGAGAAGCACGCACATGTTCGTGACCTGGTCACCAACGGCTGGCTCTCACTGATTGTACTGGAAGGTGAGCAGTTTTATCGGTGGACAGCCACGCAGAAATGGGAGTCCCAGTCTGTCGCTGCTGCCAGTTGCTGAAAGCCGGAAACGCACCTACTGAAGCGCACCTGCTGAAACAGTCTTCCGCTGTTCTTCGGTGCATCCATTTTCTCAGGATGAAAGTGAGAACAAACCATGAGTACCATCCTTATCCCAGCCGCCCTGTGGATCGCCGCCGCATTCCTCGAACCCACTCGCCACTGGCGATGGAAATGAAACTGCCGCTGAAAATGAAACACAGCTTCAGATGCATGGCAAAGCGTTAAGAAAAGCAGCTTTCATCGTTGTGCTGACGTCCGCGTGACCGAGCAGATTGATTGAAGAAATGTGTCTGCCCCCAATTGCCATTCCAGAACTGTGCCTGCCGCTCGTTTAACCCGACCCAAAGGGGAGGCTAAGTCAAGCGAGGTGTCTGTCCCTAACGGTTTCCGGACGCGTGCAGACGGGACGACGCCTGCAGACAGACTTATCCTAACTGTTTCCAATCCATGTTTCACCAATACGGATCCAAATCAGTTCATGGGTTCATGGAGTTCATGAAGACATCGTTTGACAGCGGTCCTCAACACCGCCGGACAGGCGAGGTGTCTGTCCCCAATTGCCGAACCGGCCCAGGCTTGTTCATCATGTGCGTGTAGATCATTGTCGTTTGCACGTCCTTATGACCCAGCAGTTCCTGCACTGTTCGAATATCCTTCCCGGCCGCCAGGTAATCGCCTTTGTACGATCGCACGCTACAGTCGCTCGCCCGCTCACAGTCGATCCAGCGGGCTTTTGACTCCCGGCGGGCCTTGTTGCAGGCCGTGAGTGTAGATCATGGTGGTGCTGGCGTCCGCATGGCTCGGCAGTTCGAGTCAAGACATGTGTCAGGCCGTCGGGATTTGCTCATTGGGTTCACCGGTCCCGAGCGGCGTTGATCTCAGCCGATCCGCCGGACTGCGAACGGCCAGTCCCGGCTTGTTCATCACGTGCAGATAAACCATTGTGGTCTGCACGTCTTTGTGTCCGAGCAGGTCCTGCACCGTGCGAATATCGGCGCCGTCTTCCAGCAGGTGAGTCGCAAAGCTGTGTCGCAGAGAATGCGGCACGGCGTTTTTGGCAATGTCCGATCGATCGATGGCAGCCTTAAAGAAGTCGGCAAAGTAGTCTTCGCCCACATGATGCCGACGGTGTTCTCCGGTGCGAGGGTCTCTGGACAACCGTCGGGCCGGAAAGATCCACTGCCAGCCGAATTCACTGCTCTCGTTCGGATATTTTCGTTCCAGTGCATAGGGCAGATACACTTTTCCGAAGCCGCTCTGCAGGTCGCGACCGTGTTGTCGCCGGACACGATCTACCTGCTCAACGAGTTCCTGTCGGCAACTGTCCGGCAGAACCGTAATGCGATCCTTCTCCCCCTTTCCCGACCGGACCACAATGTGCCCTTCATCAAAGCACACATCCTTGACTCGCAGTCGGCGGCATTCCGCGTGCCGCAGGCCGGCCCCATACATCACCAGAAACATCAGTCGGCGCAGTCCTTCGAATTCCGGCAACGCTCGGCGAATCTCTTCGCGGCTCAGGACAACAGGCAGTCGTTGTGACTTGTCGGCGGGGACAACGTCCAGAAAACCGATCTCTCGGTTCAGCACCTGTCGATATAAGAACAACAGCGCCGACTTCGCCTGATTCTGCGTATTCGGGGCCACATTCCCTTCGACGGCCAGTTGAGTCAGAAACGCGCGAATCTGTGACTCGTCAAGATTCTGCAGGGCCGCCACCGCCTGACTGCGGCGCATGCCCGCGATCGCGGCTTCGGACAAAGGACGTTGAATGGACGCACCATTTTCTGTGACTCGCTCGATCGCGCCATCCGCCTCGGGTGATTGAGGTTCAATGCCACAGAATCGCATGTATCGTTCAATCCATCCGATGTACGCGCGCTCCGTCAGAAGTGCTTTGCCCTGAACTCGTAATTCGCGTCGCGTCTCCTGAAACACCAGGCTCGTAGGGTGGATGGCACTGAATGGTCTGCTGCAAGAGCCCGCTCCTGCGTGGGATCCGGAATTTCCGCGCCGCCAAAGGCTCGCTCCTGCTCGGCCAGAGTTGCCAGTTTACGAACCATGTCCGAAAGCAAAGGCTCATCAGACTGCAGGACCATGTCACGATAGGCACACAAGGCACGAACAGCCTGCTTCCTCTGCCATGCCGGTACACCGCTGGCCAGCAATTCTCGTGAGAATTCCAAAGCCCGTTCGCGAGTCAGAGTCAGGCGTGAGACGTCATCCGTGCCAACGGCCTCGGCAAAACGTTTGAGCCAGGCAGGAAACCACTCCTTATCCTTTGCTCCAAAGTTCCCATTCCGAACGAGTTGCTTAAACTGCTGTACGCTCATGTTTTCTGATCACCCGGGCAGATTCGGCTTTTGACACACAGTCCGTATCCCGGCGTTCTACTTTTTATCCCGGTCTGGCACACCCAAGCCTTGCAGAAATCCTTACACCCGAATAAAAATGCCCCCACACCGGGATAAAATCGGTGATATTGACTTTATCCCGGTGAATTTCCGGGTTACTTACTATAGTTATCCGCGAGAGTACCGTGACCATGAACGCAAGACACAAGTGGACCGTCGCATTTTATCTCGCGCTCAGTGTGTATGTCGTACTGCAGAACCTTGAATCAAAGACGATCATTACGCCGGTTTCGTCCAGAGCGGTGACTGACATGAAAGGCGCAAGCATTCCGCACTCCTATTTGTCCAATCTCCCAGAGGTTAAACGGAACGGCGGAGTCATCCCGGAGCCCATTCGGAGTGCTGATGCCGTTCCGTATGTGGTTGAGGTCCATCGCGGATGGCCGGTGTACTTTCAAAGCGAATACGGATACCGCTATGAGATCGTGAATCCAGCGGCAGGCACTTCATTAACACTCTCGGGGTTTCCTAAACCGCAGGGCATAGCGTGGTCTCGACTACTCCTGAACTTTGCTGGCGTTTTGCTGGTTGCAATGACACTACATCTTTCCATTGTCCTCTTGATCTCGTCACTTCCAATCGACGGCTCTAGTCGTTTCCAATACCCATTAGCGGATAACAAGGCGGTCAACCCGAGCGGCGGTTCGGGCGGGCTCTGAAATCGAAGGTTCTTGGCCGCCGCCGGGTTACCTTGGTCGTTCTGCCGCTAGTCGCTCCCAACAGTTAGGACATGCCAAACGGATGGCCGTTACCATCTCAATCAAAGACCATCCCGATACAGACCACCTGTTCTTCGAGGACGATGATCCTCTCTACTGGTTTCTCTATCCGTACTTCGAGGAGACCTACCGCCAAGTTGAACAAATGGTCGATCTGTATGGCAACGCGGAATTCTTCGCCGAAGAGCTGCTGGCCTTCTTCTTGGTGCTCGAAAATGCGGAACGTGATGTGCGATCTCGGGGCGACCAATGGAATGTAACGATCGGCTACCACGGCGAGGATCGAACGCCGATCGACAAACTGATCATGAAATCAGACGCACTTGATCGCATCGGGGCGCTTAAACAAATGCTCAATCATGCGTACAATATTGATCGCCGCGTGGTCTGCCTCGGCGATTGACGAACGACAACCATGCGCGGCAGAACAAGGCCGTGAACCGGAGCGGCCGACAACGTCGGTTTTGAAATCAAAGTCTCTCGGCGGCCGCCCGGTTACGGCTGTCGTTCTGCATCCAAGGCACCACAATACACATGAATGACGACCGAATTTCAGTGATCGATGCCGCACAAGCGGTCGGCTACGGGAAACAGGCCGTCTTCAAGATTCTTCGCCGACTTGGGATTGAGACCTTCAAGGAACAGAGCGCGAATCACAACGGACAGGCCATCGCTTACATCTCCATCGAAGACTTTCAAACCCTCCAAACCGATGTTGCTTCGAGACAAACCGCTGCCGCTGACGAATCAGACAATGATGGGAATACACCGGGGATTGATTACGGTGTTTTTTATCTAATCCAACTGGAACCGGAACACGATCCCGGTCGTTTCAAGGTTGGGTTCGCTACAAATATCAACGACCGTTTACGTTCGCACAAGTGTTCCGCGCCCTTCGCAACCGTCTTGAAAACATGGCCATCCAAACGGCTTTGGGAACGGACAGCGATCGACTGCGCCACCTTTGGCTGCGACCAATTGCACACCGAAGTATTCCGAACAGGCGACATGGCAACGGTGATAGACCGGTGTAATCAATTCTTCACTCTGATGCCGGATCTTGTCGACGACGCAGGCTTTTCTCGCACATCAGAAGATGCAGAACAATGCGGTGAACGGGAGCCGCCGATGACGCGGGTTTTGAAATCATAGTTTTTTGGCGGCGGCCCCGTTACCGCCGTCGTTCTGCCATCGAGCCAAGCTACTGACATGGATTCAGCCTCTGACGAATTCTGGTGCCCGACCCGCGTCCAGCATTACCACGACTACATCCAGCGTGGTCTTCCGCAAGGCGCATTCGTGACCTATCGTCGGGCCTACATCCGTAACATCTCGTATAGTTTCCAATACATGGAGTTCACTGCCCACCAACTCACAAATACTGCGCTTCACAGTGTCGTCGAAAACCAGCTGCGCAAGACCTTCATTATCGCTGGCTGCAGTATCATCGAGTCGATTCTGTGGATACTTCTCAAAGGAAATGGTCACCAAAAGCAGGAATACTGGGAAGAACTCCAATGCCGGGAGACCAACACGTTCTCAGATGGAACCAACGAATTCAAATACGAAGTGACGCACTATCAAAAGCGTGCTGCACCAATTGACGTTCAAATGCGTTTCGTTGACATGTGCCGCCGTGTCGAGAAGAAAAAAGTGCTGGGGATTTCATCCGATGTGTACGCGAAGATTGGCCATCTTCGTGGCCTCCGCAATCGCGTGCATATTCACGCAGTCCAACATGATCGCGATAATGATTGGTGGGTATTTCGGTCTCAAGACGTTGAAACCATGAAGGATGTGCTGCGAGCTGTGCTTAAGGCTGACATCTTCGATCCATTCCCAAAATATCAGGAATTGTTTAGTTGGCTCGACACGTCGGTCACTCCGGCCGCTGCGGTGGAAATGGCAGAACCAAGCGGTGAACCGGAGCTGCCGATCACGCCGGATTCGAATTCATAGTCCTTTGGCGGCGGCCCGGTTACCGCAGTCGTTAGCTGGCAACTCAGTCGCAACAGATGGCACGCAACAGAAACAAAACCTGCCCTCTCGCATTCCTGAAACCAATTCGCCTTTGCCGCATGCCCGAACCTGATTCACCACCGATCCCGACGAAGCTGGAAGATCAACTCGAAGTTCTCGATACCTTCGTTGAATCAGCCGACGAACTCGCTGGATCTACATACATCAAACAACTGCAAGCCAACGGTCTTTCGGTAATACGACAATGGACACCAAATTCACTCACCGTCACGACAACCAGCCCTGACCATGAGGCTGCCAAGGCGGTGGTGCTTACCCTTCGGATGTTTTGCCAAAACAACGACGCAACGTCGCTCGGAAACATCGCAAGCATGCTTGCGAATATGACTGCTGACCCGACTGCATTGTCGAATTTCCAAAAGTCTCGCGACAACTTCAACGCGTATTTGAATTCGTCTCCTTCCATCACATTTCCCAGCGACGCCAAAGCCAACACACGTCGCCAAATATGGGACACGTTCCTGTACGGCATGTTTGCTCACGCGCGCATCGGGAAAAGGCGGACCATCAAAAACTGGCAGTCGCAACCATATGCAGATGATGTTCGTATGCAGTTCGACTTGATCATCCTAGAATTCATCAAAGCTGTCACGATCATGGCGAAAGCGTGTAAGACAATTGCAGACTCGAACCGATCACTGGCCAGCTAAATCGGGTAAGGGCCATCATTGCTGAGGGCCCTCCCCACACCACCTGACGTGCGGGTCCGCATCAGGCGGTTCGACGAAGTGGATCCAGTTCGTTCCACAGAGATTTCAGGCTCAACAATCCCATCGCTTCAAGCATTGCGTTCGTAAAGCCGACACCGCTGGCAATGGTCTTCGCCATACGCCAATAACCCTTGCGGCTTTTCGCGTGACGAATCGCCTGACGACGGGGAACTCCCAGACGCATCAGTTCTCGACTGCGTGTGCGACTGTGTCGCCAACGTTTCCAGAAACACATGCGAATGCGACGACGGATCCACTGATCGAGCTTGTCGAACAGTTTCAGTTCCATCGCCAGGCTGAAGTACCCCGCCCAGCCGCGAAGATAGCTTCGCAGTTCGCTCAAGCGGCGTTCCATCGACACTCCCCAGCTACGGCCGGTGAGTTCTCGGACACGACGTTTGAAGCGCTGCAGCGATTTGTCAGTCAACCTGATCCGCAAGTAGCGGCCACGGACACAGAACCCGAGAAATTCGAGTTCCTGCCACGGCACCACTTTGCTCTTCGTTTCGTTCACGACGAGGCGAAGGTGATGGATCAGGTAACGCTGCACGGAAGAGAACACTCGCTGAGCGGCACGTTCTGATTTCGTGAAGATCACGAAGTCGTCGGCGTAACGCACAAACGGCAGACCACTTTGTTCCAGTTCCTTGTCCAGGTCATCCAGCAGGATGTTGGCAAGCAGTGGAGACAGCGGACCACCTTGTGGTGTTCCTTCGGTACTCGGTTGCAGTTCGCCGTCTACGATCACGCCCGCTCGCAGGTAGCGGCCGATCCGTTCAGCAGCAGTGAGTCCGAAACGCGACGAGCGATTCGGTTCATCAGCACGTCGTGGTTGACTTTGTCGAAGAACTTCGACAGGTCCATATCCACGACATAACACCGCCACCTCTGATCGTCCGCCGAACTGTTGCATGGCTCCGTGAGCGGATCGATTCGGGCGAAACCCGTGGCTCGAATCGCTGAAGTGCGGGTCGAACACAGGTGTCAGGATCTGCAGGATGGCCTGTTGAATCACGCGGTCCAGCACGTTGGGAATACCGAGCTGCCGAGTGCCACCATCCGGCTTGTCAATGGTCACGCGTCGTACGGGAGACGGACGATACGTGCCATCCAGAAGCTGTCGTCGAATGAGATCCCAGCGTGGACGGAACCAGGCGATGAATTCGTCCAGCGTGATCCCGTCGGGGCCGGGGCTCCGCGGTTCTGCCGAACTTTCTGCCATGCTCGTTCCATGTTGGATTCATTGACGACGGCTTCCATCATCATCTCTGGAAACAAACGTTCGACCGTGGAACCACGGTCGTTCAGGTTGGCTGCTTGTCCAACGCCGACGCGGTTACCCCCTGGCGGGAGACAGAAGCAGACCGCCGAGCGGCCCCTTCCCCTCGTGTCGAGTTGGTCGAAGACTCCTTCCTGGAATTCATCGTTCGGTCCTTCCTGTCGTCAGTGGTGTATGGCGAAACAGTACTACGACCTCTGCTGACTTCCGTCGATCACGAAACGTGTTGGCCACATTCCGCTCTGCCTTTGAGCAAGCTCTTCTGACAGATACGAACGACGGATCTCCCTGGCCACCATTCGGTGGTTCGTTGGAGCTTCAGCTCCGAATCGCTATCCGAGCGGTAGCTCGACCAAAGCGGCCGTGCCGCCCTGGATAAGACGTGTGACTTTCGCTGCACAAGCTCTCGATTTACCAATGCGAGGGAACGGAGACGGTTTCGTGATGATGGGCTCACTCACCTGCCCGCACCGGCCTTGTATCGAGTTTCTGTCCGTAACCTCGCAGCTTTGACGAGAGGATGATCGGCGGCGACAGACAGGCCGACGCCCCAAAAGACGAAAAACAGTCGCGCGCTTACTGCGCAGGCTTCCTCCCCACGGATCGTTACCTTCCTGCAGTTGCCCTCGTCTCGTACTTGATTCTTACGATCAACGGATGTACCATCCTCAGCAAGACCTCCATTCTCCTACAGGGGACTTGCACCCATAAAACACCGCCATGCCGGGCGTACCAAGGCCATGCACGCCGAGCACGCGATCGGCCGTTTTTGACATGCTGGCTCTACTCGCGCGTGCCGGGTGATGGCCGCCGTTCTGCCGTGAAGATGATGAATGGATACGTTTGACGACACACAACGACCGTTCCCGCTCTTCAAAGCACCGATTGCCCACGCGGCGGCTCGATGGCCCTGGCGAATGTGTGCGATGCGGCAAACACGTCGGGACGCGATTCCACGAGGCTTGCTACGATTGCTTCTGCACCGGCGAACTGGACACGGTTATGGACACCGAATTCGGAATGGTCACTCGCGATGACGCAACTGCTGGTCGTACGCATGGGATTCCGCTCACGATCCTTCCGCCCTAAACGGATATACGCTGACTCAACATCCCATCGATCCTCGCTTCCCCGATGACTGCTGGTATCACGTCCATATTGATCCCGAGCACCTTGCTGAACTGCTCGAACTCCGAAATATCATACTTGGCAAGGAGAAACATGGCTTTTCTGCTGCCAACGTCCGATGGTCTTTCGTGGCTCCTTGCCTGCCGACATCTTCACTGATGACCTGATCTGCTACCATCTGAGATAGAAAGATTCCTTGGCACTCCAGACTGGAAACAGACGGTTAGAGATGGTCACGGATCGTACACCTACTACGTTTTCACATGTTCCGTTTGCGGTGCACTTCGCCACAACGACGACTGCGATTGAAACCGAAATACGGCAGAACCATCCAATGCACCCGAGCGGCGAGTCGGGCGTTTTCAAATGGACAATTTCTCGTCACCGCCGGGTGATTGGTACCGTTATCCGAAAACACACACACGCACACACGCATGCCCAGCTTCTTCGAATCCGACCCAGACGAGCTACGTGTTCGGGAAAATGTTTTCCTGGACTTCTTTAACCTCTACCCCGAACTACCATTCGATTCGACACTCTCACATCTACAAGGCCTCAGTGAGACCGAAGTGGTCTACTCTGCCCAGTCGGCTGAAGGATGGCAAATTAAGTTACCTTCTGTGACTGTCTATTCTTACTCGATACGCACTTCCACGGAGCATCGACGCTCTTCTGTGCTGAAGAATCTGTCACAGACAAAACGATGATGCTTGCATTTCTTGGTTGCTTTCTCCCGCTCATTCGCGACCATTGGAAATCAAAAAGTGGCTCTAAGTCCTAGTTTGGGATCTATCTTGTGAAGTGGACCCTAGGGCAGGATTTTCTTGGCTTACTAACCTTCTGCTGCTGATTAGTTGCGGGATTCGGCTGGACTTCAAACCCTGCGGAACCCCGTCGGATAAATCGGGTAGCCGCGGCCATTGCTGGCCGCGGCCCCCACCACCTGGCGTGCGGGTCCGCATCAGGCGGTTCCTGAAGAGACACAGGCTCCGTGTCAGAGTTGCCGGAGTAAAGCGACCACAACAATCGCTCCAAAGGCTGGCAGGACACGAACCGCCAAACCGGTAAACTCCGTTCGGAGTACGAGATTAATCTGCCGAGCAGACCATCACCCTCGGTTCGAGATCAGTGAGTGCTCGTCCTTATTCTTCAAGGTTCGGTCCTTCCTGTCGTCAGTGGAATATGACGAAACAGTACTACGACCTCTGCTGACTTCCGTCGATCACGAAGCGTGTTGACCACATTCCGCTCTGCCTTTGAGCAAGCTCTTCTGACAGATACGAACGACGGATCTCCCTGGCCACCATTCGGTGGTTCGTTGGAGCTTCAGCTCCGAATCGCTATCCGAGCGGTAGCTCGACCAAAGCGGCCGTGCCGCCCTGGATAAGACGTGTGACTTTCGCTGCACAAGCTCTCGATTTACCAATGTGAGTGAACGGAGACGGTTTCGTGATGATTGGCTCACTCACCTGCCCACACCGGCCTTGTATCGAGTTTCTGTCCGTAACCTCGCAGCTTTGACGAGAGTGTGATCGGCGGCGACAGACAGGCCGACGCCCCAAAAGACGAAAAACAGTCGCGCACACTCGCAGGCTTCCTCCCCACGGTTCGTTACCTCCCCGCAGTTGCCCTCGTCTCGTACCTGATTCATGCCGACCAATAGTTGTACCATCACTCAGCAAGACCTCCATTCTCGTACAGGGACTTGCACCCCATAAAACACCGCCATGCCAGGCGTACCAATCGCGTGCACCCGAGTGCGCGAGTCGGGCGGTATTGAAGTTGAAAATCTTTCGCGCGTACCGGGTGGCGCGTGACGTTATTTTGTCAGAGGCGACCAGCGCGGACACGTGGACGGCGTTCTGGTTGTTCGCCCAAATCAATCGAACCGTATGCGGAAGCCGTCCGTCGGCTGATGGCCGGCGAGAGCTTTTTCGTATCAGACGGCTCAATGGTCATGCTCGTCCGGAGCCACCGCTGGTCACCTGAAGACTGCTGCGGGCGAGAGCTGTCCGTGAGCTGAAAAAGAATTGGACGCCTGAATCTTTCACCAGGCTATTGCCGTTTGTTCGCCGCAATGCCAGAATATTTCCGGAGTTCCCAGTCAGACAAACCCGGAGCTTTCAGGCCGTCCGACTTCAGCGGTCAGGGCGGACTCAGTCGTGTCCAGAACAGAACAAAATAACAAGGCCATGCACCGGAATTGGACAACCACCTCAATTTTCATGGAAACCCAATCCGTTGATGGCGGGCGTTACACGCTCAATGCAACATCATGAATCCCTGGCAACTAATCAAAGATGGCCGATTTTCCGAGGCCGTTGACGAATACACGCAGCAACTGGCTGAGGCGCCAACAGTCCCATCCTTCCGAAATCGGGCCATCGCCCACCTGAACCTCGGTCAGCTTGATCATGCGATGGCGGATTATGAATCAGCCGAGAGGATCGACCAGTCCCGAAGCGATGGCAACTTAAGAAGCATTGGTGTGGTCCATTGGCTCGCCGGTCGTGAAGCAGACGCGGTAGAGGCTTGGGCAGAAGCTGTTAGATTGCTGGAACGAAACGAGATTGAGTACACAGATGGGGCGGGCGGGGTGCAGTCGCCCTGCTTATTGTGGTTCGCAGGCGCACGACTCAAGGATTTGACCCTCAAAGATTCAGCCAATTCTTTATTAAAAAGGTTGCTGAAGCGTCGCCGTGCGAACAATTGGCCAGGACCAATCGGGCGGTTTTTGATAGAACAGGTAGATGCCGAATCTCTTCGCAGTTCGGTTTCGTCTGTACCAGTGCTTCGTGAGCGAGAGCTCTGCCAGGCAGAATTCTACATTTCAGCGCAAGCATTGGATGATGATGGGCGGCAACATTACATAGACGGTTTGCGGCGCGCAAGTGACCATTCTGCCGCGATTCTCGAAGACGAATTCTACCTGGCCAAATTTGAGCTGCGACACGCCATTCCGGAAAAGAGCGTGTAACCATCGCATGCAGCAGAGTTGCGGTGGTTCGGTTTTGACATTGGAAAATCTTCTCCCGCAACCTGCGGATGCGGGCGTTATTTGGCAGGGTACTCGATCGGACTACGAATGAACCGCCCTTGGTCGACCTGGATTCTCGTTGCGGCATCAATCGCAGTCGCTGCCGTCGTGCTTGCCGCGAGTGTCTGGAATCGGTCCTGTGAACCAGCCAGTCTCCAACCCACCGCTGAGTTGGCACATACTGCCAAGCAACGCCCGGAGTCCCTACTGTCCCGCGAGACCAGCCTCCGTGCAATTCGTGACCTGGCAATGATTGATATGGACTCGTCCGGTCGCCTTGTTGGCGTGTCGTTCTACGATCCGGTTGGGCTGTCTGACATAGGATTTCCGCCACGTAAACTCGTAGACTCCGACCTCCAATTGCTATCGCCTTTTCCCAATCTCAAGCAGTTGGACATTGCTGGAACTGCAATCACCGATGAAGGGCTAAAGCACCTCAAAGATCTTAACGAGATAGAAAAACTGAACATCAATTCAACCGCGATCACGGGATATGGCTTGCGCAGCCTCAGTGGCATGAGTCGACTACGCATGCTCGACCTCGTGGATATCCCTATTGACGATAGCGATCTGGAATTTCTCTCCGGGTTTGCTGAGTTGCAGCATCTTTCAATTTCGAGCCCTCTCGTTTCAGATTCTGGACTCGCACACCTTCACAAGCTTGGCGAACTCAAAGGTCTTTACCTCGGACGACTTCAAGTGACGGATCAAGGAATTCGACATCTGGCAAAGCTTGCTTCACTGAAACACGTCACACTCGATGGCACTCCTCTCAGTGATGGTGCTGTACCGTATTTTGCAAAATTCACGCAATTACGCTATCTTGGTCTTAGAAGAACGAAAATCACCTTAAAGGGCGCTGCCAATATTCAGTCAGCACTGCCCAATTGCACAGTTAATCGTGACGTCGAATATCCCTGAGGTACCCATAGTCCTATGACTATTCAGTGCCGAACCACCATCGCCGTCACCCTCGGCACAGCCAGATAACAAACTTGTGAATCGGATCAATCAATCACGCTGCAACTGAAATCAAATAGTGCTGTTTGGTGTTGCGGACTGCGGCGGGCATTCTGTTACTGAACTACAGAATTCGATCCACCGCGGCATGCTGAACACGACACCATGGCAGAATCGCGTCACAGGGTGGACTCGGCGTATGGCCAACGACGACGCCACTGATTCCAGAAGCACATCCGAATCCGGCGGCGGACCCGCCCATCCAGTTTGTCGATGAAATCAAACTGCCAGGCCAGACCGAAGTAACCTGCCCAGCCTCGCACGTAACGATTGAGGTCAGACAGACGACGTTCCATCGACACTCCACGGCGCGACCGCTGAGCGCTTTGACCCGCCGTTTAAAGGTCCTCAATTTCTTCGGAGCGATGGCGATCGTTACACCCTTGCCCGTAAATGCAAACCCGAGATATTCGCAGTCGCGGGATTATCTCACGCGACTCTTCTCCTCGTTCACGACGAGTTTCAGATCACGCATCAGATAGCGCTGCATCGACAGCAGCACGCGTTGTGCTGCTCGTTCACTGCGCACGAAGATGACGAACCAGATCCTCTTCTTCATTCCCGAAGTCGAAGGTCTGCTGCGTGGCACCTCGATCTGAATTTTGCGGTCGCTCCTCCCTGTTCTTCAAGGTTCGGTCCTTCCTGTCGTCAGCGGAATATGACGAGACAGTACTATGACCTCTGCTGACTCCGTCGCACACCGACAGTGTTTGCCACTGAAGGCTCTGCCTGTCGATCAATCGAGCGTGCAGATACGTGCGGCGGATCTCCCAGGACCGCCCCGGGCGGATTGTTGGGAGCTACCGCTCCAAAAGCGATCCTAGCGCCAGCTGGAACAACGCGACAATGCCGCCCTGGATAAGACGTGTGACTTTCACTGCACAAGCTCCGGATTTAACAATGCGGATGAATAGAGACGGTTTCGTGATGATTGGCTCACTCACCTGTCCGCACCGGCCTTCTATAGGGTTTCTGTTTAGTCTGTGAAGTCTTGTATGGGGCTCGCAGCTCTGACGAGAGTGTGATCGTCGGCGAAAGACAGGCCGCCCCCCAAAGACGGAAAACAGTCGCGCACGCTTGCAGGCTTCCTCCCCACGGTTCGTTACCTTCCCGCGGTTGTCCTCGTTTTCTCCTTGATTCATGCTGCCATCTGGCGATACCATTAGTCAGCACGGCCTCCATTCTCCTACAGGGGATCTGCACCCCATAAAACACATGCCAGGCGTACCAATTGAATCCAGCCGAGTTGCCGTCGGTCGATTCTCACATGGCAAGTCAGTCGCGGCAGCCTGCTGATCCTGCTCATTGGTCCGGCTTTGAGGTTCCAACAGTAAAAGGTAAACGAAATGAAAATGTTACGTCCTGTCCTCTGCGTTATTTGCATACTTACAACTGGAACTATCGTCGTTTCGGAAGATGGCACAGGGGCAGAAAAGAATGTCACCCGGCAATGGCACGACGTCTTCGCTAGTTGGAACGAGAGCTTGCTGGATCCGATCTACAAGCTGAGTGAGAAACGTGCACGTTATATTAAGGAACTCGGTGCAGCGCATCCTGCTGTTAAATCGCTCAGCAAGCAAATTGAAACACGCAAGACAGAGCTTGCTAAAATCTGTCCCGATGCAAACTTCCAGGCGGAACGCATCGCGCGCATAGATGACGCTGAAACACAACGGTATGTTTTAGAGCTGATACTTAAAAACCGGGCACTTGAGTTGCAGCTGGCTGAGTAGCCAAATGGAGATCGCTTCCCGACCGAGAGGAACTTGGATGAATGCTCGACGAACGAAGGCATGAACGCCGAGCGTGTCAAACTTTGAAACACCTTCGACCCGGCGACCGGGTTATGGCTGGCGTTCACCGACATGAGATTGGAGACGAAAGCTTGCCCCTGTGGCTGATGCTTGAAGATGACCTCGACAGGATTGATCGATTCCAGTTCATCCTTGCCGGGCATCATCGACCGATTTCGCTTGCCATCTCTCGCGGGCCGCGCCGTCATTCCTTGGTCGATACAACGCACCGGACGTCATCCCGGACCTGATTTGCCTCGACCATGACTTGATACCAGACTCGAGGGACGATCCCGATGACGGAAGAGACGTATCGCGATTTAACAATACCTGCCTTGCGGCACCTCCCGTGTTGATTCACTCAACGAATTCGGTGGCGGCTGACTCGATGATGTTCTCCATACGTGAGCACGACTGGTTCGTCGATCCCATGTCTGCAATTGGACAGGATTGAATGGAATCGTATTGGTTTCCGTCAGCCTTCGAGATAGTTGCCAAATTCCGGACGTAGCCAAAACGAGTGGCGAACAAGGCGGTCAACCCGAGCGGCGGATCGGGCGGATTCTGAAATCAGAGGTTCGTGGCCGCCGCCGCGGTACCTTTATCGTTCGCATTCAGATTGGGAAACGCCGCCAAATGAATGATCCCGAGAAGTCGTGGGTTGGCTGGATTGGATTTATCGCGCTCGCCATTATTGTTGTGAGCGTTTGCGCCCTTTTTATCGCGATGCGTGCTGGTTCCCATCGAGACTAAGTGGGCGCTGGCATATGTTTTTTTTGTGCCAACTTAGGGTTCGGCCTGCTGTTGAATGCGATCTGCCGGCGCTAGCCGAGGCACTCTGCACAGTCAAAACAGCTCCTTCGACGTCGAACTGTTCTTCGTACTCGCCTGAATAAAATCGTAGTATTGTCCACAGATGACGCGGACGAACACGGGTGAATTGCAGAACGCAGGCGGCTGTTGAACGCTGAATGATTGAGACGCAACGTCTCGCAGCCTGTCTTCCTCAACCATCACATCCCGGGCCAGATTTTGATTCCGTAACCGGTCCGGCTCAGCGAACGCGAAAACTTCTGAACCACAAGGTAAACTGCACACGCCATGCTCTTGCCAAGGGGTGACATCTGTCGTAACCTCACAAAACAAAGAATTCAGAAACCGGCAACTCATTATCGCGCGTGCATTCGCCACGAAACAGAATCGGCGAGAATCGCAAATTCAAACAATAGGTTGAACCGGAGTTGCCGTAGATGGTTTCACATGACAAGTTGCCTGGCGGCAACCCTGTTACGACTGTCGTTCGCTTTTACTTGAGAGACTTAATTTGTAGGCTTGAATGGAAGAACCTGAATCACCCATCCTCAGCTTCTCGGAACACAGCAAACAATTGGGCGTCGATAGCACTGTCCGATGCCCCCGTTGCAACAAGCTGATTCTCATGCATTCGACAAGGTGTGAGCATTGCGGGATCCACTTCAGCGGTGAAGCGTGGCAATTTTCGCCATCTACGAAGATCAACGTAATTCCGCGTAGCCTCCCGGTGCGATGGTCAATCGCTATTGTCATCATTGCTCTCGTCGCTGTGCTGTTGCTGTACTGAGAACTTTGGTTGCGCTTTCGCTCTTTGATTCGAGTGAAACATTCTGTTGTGATCGCGAATTTGCAAAATCGCAAATATGAAATCTCGTAAGGACCATCATTGCTGATGGCCCTTACCACACCGCTTGACCTGAGGGTCCGCATCAGGCGGTTCGACGAGGTGGAGCCCGTTCGTTCCACGAACATTTCCGGCTCAGCAACCCATTGCTTCCAACATTGTGTTCGTAAAGCCGACGCCACTGGTGATGGCCGCTAACAGCCTGTTGAGAAATGGGACTGGCTCGGGCGGAAGACATTAAACACGACGTCTTACAGACGCCAGCGTGACTGTCCCGATTTTCAACGGACTGCTAAGAGATCAAACGCAGTGCCATACGCCAGTAGCCCTTGCGGCTTTTCGCGTGACGAATTGCCTGACGACGTGGTAATCCCAGTCGCATGAGTTTTCGGCCGCGTGTGCGAGCATGTCGCCAACGATTCCAGAACCGCCCGAGGCGGGTGATTAGGAACGTACGCTCCGCTGATCAGTTGGGAAGAGCTTATTGAACATGGTTAGATTACAATGGGTTACAGTGGGCCAATCACGGCGCGGTTGCCCCAGACCATTTCGTAGAAACTCGTTGGCTGAACCCAGATATCGCTCTCTTCGACAGGTTTGAAATTGTGCAAAGACTTCTGTTTCGTATCAGCGTTGCCGCTTTATGCGTGGCCGGAATTCCCTGCCGTTCTATATTCGCTGGCAAACCCAATGTCATTGTGATTATGTCAGACGACCAGGGAATTGGAGACGTCGGCTGCTACGGTTCACCTGACGTCCTGACGCCAGCCATTGATTCTCTGGCTGCGTGTGGAATTCGATTCACGCAGTTCTATTCCGCAGCCCCGGTCTGTTCTCCATCACGTGCCGGATTGCTCACAGGGCGATTTCCACTTCGGGCGGGGCTGACGGGAAATGCTTCGTCACAACCGGGCGGCAAATCGGCGCTGCCTCCCGAACAGATCACAATGGCTGAGATGTTTCGTGCGGCGGGATATCGGACAGCTCACATTGGAAAATGGCACCTTGGCTACACGCCGGAGACCAGCCCGTTAGCTCAGGGATTTGACCAAAGCTTTGGACATATGGGAGGCTGCATCGATAACTACTCCCACTTCTTTTACTGGTCAGGACCCAATCGACATGATCTTTATCGCAACGGTAAAGAGGTCTATCACGACGGGCAGTTCTTTGGCGATCTCATGGTCGATGAAGCAAGCCGATTCATCGAAGAGAACACGGACCAACCGTTCTTCATGTATTTTGCAATCAACATGCCGCATTACCCTTACCAGGGTGACGAAAAGTGGCTGACGCATTACGCGAATCTGCCCTATCCGCGAAACCTTTACGCTGCTTTTATGTCGACGTGTGATGAGCGAATCGGACGACTGATACAGTGCCTTGAAGCCCGGGGACTGAAAGAGGACACCATAATTGTTTTTCAATCTGACAACGGACACTCCACAGAAGAACGTGCTCATTATGGCGGCGGCAGCGCTGGTCCGTTCCGCGGTCAAAAGTTCAGTCTGTTTGAAGGCGGCATGCGTTTGCCGGGCATCATTTCCTGGCCGGCAAAAATCCCGGCGGGTGAAACGCGGCACCAGCTGGTTCATTCCGTGGACTGGATGCCAACTCTGGCAGAGTTATGCGGCGTTGAACTCCCGAAAAGGGCGCTCGATGGCAGAAGTCTGACGGCCGTCATCCGTTCATCCACAGCACCGTCACCGCATTCGGTTTTACACTGGTATGTTGGTGGCGGCAAAAACGCACAATGGGCAGTTCGCCAAGGCGACTGGAAACTGATCGGAAACGTTCAATCCGCACCGGATGAGTCACTGACAATTGAGGATCGGAAACTGTTCCTTTCCAATCTGGCGACAGATTCAGCAGAAACCACCAATCATGCGAACCAGCATCCGGAATTGGTCGAACGGCTGCACGGATTGCATAAAACCTGGTTGCAGCAAAATTCCCAGGCAGACTTGCCACCTGCAACGACACGGGACAGCAAAGGCAACGAACAGTAGGGTTGCTTGCTCCGTTTCAGAGCTTCGCAGGGAGTTGCAGACACGAAATCACTCTGGATACAGGGCGGCCTGCGATACCAGTGATCATCCGGAACACCTGATGAAGGCCGCCGCTTGATCGATGTACCTTGCGGCCTAACAGCCTGTTGAAAGACGGGACTGGCTCAAGCAGACCTTAAAACACTACCGTTTCCAGTCGTCCCGCGCGCCTGTCCCGGTTTTTCAGCGGACAGCAATCCGGTTCTCATGGCGGCCAGTTAAGGAATTCCCTGACATCGAGTCAAAAACAGATCGATGGTTTCATCACGTCATGGCCCGGACTACAGTCGACCGACATTCCTGTCGTACTTCGATCATTTCGATCACAAATCACTTCAATCCCCGTGCAACGCCAATCCGGTAATATTGCTTGCTGTGCGTTTCAAACTAATGAAAGCAGCGTTATGTGCTTCCACAACGTCATTAAAGCTGTCCTGCTGGCATGGTTATTCGTGTGTCCTGCGAAAACCAACGCTCAAACACTGCATGTCATCGCTGTTGCAGATACGGATTCCAACATCGGTCCGTCAGTTCGAGCGGACTTATTTCGACTAAAATCCACGCTGACGAATGGGTTTGAACAAAACCAAGTACACTGGATTGAACTGAGTGGCACCAGCGCGACTCCGGCTCGGGTCATCAGGACGCTCAAGGAAGTTGTGATTGACCCGCAACGAGATGCCGTGATGCTCTACTATTCGGGGCACGGAGGATTCGACACAAAAAATGGTCACTTTCTCTCGATGTCCCACGGCGGGCGGCTGTATCGGTCGCAGGTGCTGGACGCGATTACAACGCCTGTCACTCCCAAATTCTGGGCGGTCGTTACCGATTGCTGCGCCAATCTGTCAAACACCGCTTTCAATTCACCTTCGGTCGATGCACCACGAAAGCGCAAGCAACTGCTGCAGAATCTTTTCTTTCAGACTCAGGGATCAGTGGACATAACATCAAGCCGCCCAGGGCAGGTTTCATATTGCTCACAGTCGCTTGGCGGCGCATTTACCATCGCTTTTTGTGGGGTCATTGAAGATAACTATTACAACAGCCTTCGCTGGGACGACGTTTTCCGGCAAACCAGAAGTCAAACCGCGCGACTTGCGGAATTAATGATCGAAAATTCAAAGCCGGTGGCAGCAGGCAATACCGGGCAACAAACAACCCAGACTGCTTATTCGTTCTCCGAAATGTATGGACGGAACGTCAACGGGGAGTGAGTTGTTATTTCAAAGGACAATCCCCCGTTTCGCCCTGTCACAACAGCCCGGCATGGCCAGCGCATTGCGAATTGAAGTCGGGACGCAGCGAATCAATGTCAATTTCAGCTTCGTATTGCAGACAAGTTCAAGGATCCGGTGGATGTGCTGAATGCTATCCCGTATCCGGATATTGACCTCCCCGGCGGAACACCATATACCATCGTTGGGAGAATCTCGATGGATTTCGGTCAACGCGAATGCAGTATGCTGAATTCAGAATCGGAGTCGAACGGAATTGGGCCGACGGCTCTGCCTAGCGCTGGAACAACCCACAGGAACGTTTTGGAGGAGTTGACGAAGTGGATGGAATAGTTCGGCACTTAGAGAAACGGTGTTCCCTTCCGACATCTATTCTCTACCGTTGCTTGTTATTGATACTGGCTGTTGGCTGCGCCGATGAGATTACTCGCAAACAGCTCCCCGGCGGTTTATGGCATGAGACCAACCGAGGGGAATTTGGGATGCTGGTATCTTCACCTCTTGATTCAGGACAAATTATTTATCCACAACTAACCGTTGAGACAGACGAAAGTGAATGGTGGCAATGCAACGATGTGTCTATTGTCGACAGATTTATCATTGGGCGATGTGTTATTCACTCAAGTTACAACGTCATTGCTTCAGAGAAGTTTTTCATCATCGATGTGCATGATCGACCTTCGAAAGACTGGATCCTGACGGACAATCTTAGAGAGTTCTCCAGAGTGGATCTCCTCGTCAGCTATTGTGAGGATAGGAATATTAAACTCCCCGCGGAGTTTGAGACTACGCACGGCAGAACGGAAGATTGAAGGTTTGGCAGTGCCGAACAATCGCTGTGCTGCGTGAAAGTCGCGTATGCAGTGAATACGACCACGGACACGGTTCTCGGTATCAGTACAATCGCCAGCGGCCTTCCATTTCCGCGCAGAACCTCAGCCCGGGCAGGGTTATCAGGCAGTTTTGGGAAGTGGGACGAGGCTGTAAAGACGTGAATCCGTGGGTGGGTCGAGTCCGCATTGGCGGGTTATGCGTTGAAAGAGGCTTTCGCCGTCGTGCCACCATGACTGCACTTCGGCCAGCACAGTGCCAAGATGGAAGTCATCCAGATGCGGTTGCAGTGATTCCAGAACACTCATCAGGATTGTTGGGCATCGAGCACCGCGGAGTGTTTTGCTTGTACGACCGGTTCGGCGGTCCTGAGCCGCGCTGCAAAGACTGCGTTCGGCTTCATTGTTGGAGGCTTCTTTTTCCGGATGAAGCACGAACGTCAACAATTCTTCGTCGCATGCAAGCCGTGCGACTTCATGCACCAGGTTATGAATTCAGGGGTGGCTCAATCCAGACCGGTGCGTCGAAGGATTTCTTCGCACCCTTCTGATTCCATTTGCCTGACTTCCTCTGCAATCAGCTTCTGGATCTGGTAGCGACTCGAGTAAACACTTGGCAGCTTCATGTTCAGTTCTGCTGCAACATGCTCACCGGATTCGTTACGCACAGCAATCATCTCCCAGGCAAGCCACCGGCGACTGTCGACCCGGCGCCGCACGCGACATTTTGCTTCTTCGAAGAGCTCCAGATCGAATGCCGATTCCAGTCGTTCGGTAAGATCAGCTCGCGCGGCGGCGTCCTCCAGGAGGGTGATACATTGCTTCAAATCTTCGCCGCGACTTTTCCGTTCGCGAAAGAAGTCAATGACGGCATTCTCCGTCGTCCTTCTTAACCAGCCCCGAAATGTCATTTGCGGATCGTATTCGAACGAACCCAGCCGATTTGCGAGCTTCAGCAGAACATTCTGCGTGACATCTTCGGCATCAGCCGGCTGGAGCTTGCGGTTAAGACACCATTCGAAGATGCGACGACCGTAGCGGTTGACGAATTCGTCCCATGCGTGGGGATCTGAAGCATCACATCGAATCCGATGCAGCAGGCTGACGCTGGTGATGGATGTTTCGTTCATTTCCCGAATGCCGCGTTGAGTCAGATTGCATGGTGATTTCCTTCTGACGTTAACATTCGTTCGAGAAAAAAACACCTGAGTCCGGCTTCGCAGAAGGCAAAACCGGACTTCTGACAAAACCCGCCCGGATGGCCCGGCATCTAAAAACCGGGGACCACGGGCGGCAGACAGTAATGGGCAGACAGCAACTTCAGAGAAACCATTCGCCACCTGACGTTGCAGCAGCCGTCAACGCTCATTCAACACGGCGTCAGTCATTGGTCCACTGAAACGTCACGGTTTTACCCCGCATCGCGTACAGGTCAATGGAATGCTTTCTGATGTTGGTATGAGCACCAAACGCTTTGGCTTTGCAGAATTCCACCTGGCAACTGTCACCTGGCTGTACATCAAGGGCGAAATGATCGCTCCTTCGACCATCCTGCGTATAGAGCTCTTTGACCATGGTCCCATTCTTATAGATCTTCAGGCCCTTCCACCAGCTGATTCTGTCATGAGCCTGAAGTTGCACCGTAACTTTGCCCGAGGTCCCGCCCGCTTCACTCACGGAAAATTTGTCACCTGGTTCTGCCAGCTGTCTCGTCCGTGCGACAGCAAGTGTTGGAATGTCGGTCGTGGGTCGAGCGCTATCCGCGTAGGCAAGATTCCGAGCCACCCAGACATAGTAAAGGTGATTGTGAGGGTCGTCGTTGCGGAGTGTTTTTCCGCTGAATGCTTTTGGTCTGCGGATACGGGTGCCGGTAAAGCAGTGCTCGTTACTCAAACCAAGATTGATGATATCCGTCCAGAGTGTTGTCTTTGGATCCTCTTCGATTTCCACATCGAATGCTTTCGTCTGCGGTGCACTGGATCGCAGATGTCGGTTGAAATTCTCCCGGAACGAAGGAGTTCCGTAACGAGGTGCGCCAAATGTGATCAGCCGATGGGCCTTCCCCTGATTCAGGTACTTATTCTTGAGTGCAAGGTACATCAGATGCCCGGCAACGGCTCCGCCCTGACTGTGGCCGGTCATAATGATCCGCTTGCCAGCGGCACCCTGACCGGACATTTCCTTCGTAATGGCCGCATAATTGTCGTAGGCCATCGCAGCCCAGCCCGCATGGGTTGCCGAATTGTCGTAGGCCGGATTTACGACAGGGAGGGCAATATTGCCCTGCCAGTTTTGATCAGTCGTTCCGTAGAACGTTACAAACATTGTGTCGGTGTCAGAGAAGATCGAGAAGTTCAGCTTGTTGAAGCCATAATCTTTGTAGATCCACAGCTGGTACCGGTTTGAGGCTCCGTTCAGAAGTGTGTTGGCATCCCATGGAGGGGCTTCACTGTTTTGTCTGCCCAGACGAGAAACCACACTGCTGCCCGAGTGTGATTTAGCGATGCTTCGGTCACCGGATCCGAAGCGAAGATCTCGAATGTGATCAATTGCCAGCGAGGCTTTGTAGATATCCAGGTAGTCGGACGCCGTCTGCGCGTGGACACTTCCGGCGATTGCGAAATACATCACCATGACGATGACCAATCGCAAACGACCACGAAACGCAAATGCGTGAATCTTCATCAGGTTCTTCATCGGTTTAGCTCCTTCGAACTTTGGTGAACGGGGGAAGTAACGGGCATTCATCTGCCACAACTGGCAGATCTGAGTCGGTGACCGCGGATTCGCGCGAAGCGCTGATCCAGTCTTTGTTGCGAAGTCGTTTCTACTCAGGGTTCAGCAGGAGTGTGGATTGCTTTCGCACTTGTTCCTGCACCAAATGCACGGTGGTGCATTCGAAGGGCCTTACGGTGCCGTGGTTAAGAACTGCGCCGGAAGTTTGCGATTTCTGAAATCTGTGGCGAGCCGCTACCACGACGCTTCATGCAACCCCAAAACTGCTGTTGGCCCATCCGTATCAGCCGTCACGGGCGAACGAACAGGAAGCGGGCAACGAATGAGTCGTCACGGGAGTTCGCCTGTTACCGAAAGGCCGTCGACTTCCAGGTGCAGGCCATCAGGGCGTTTCGGGCAGCAGTTTTCTGATGCGTTCAATTTCCTGCTGCGCCTGTGTCACCTGAGCGGAATGGCGCTCAGTCCCGGTGGCTGTGGCGAATTCTTCCGCGAACTGAATGCGTTGTTGATGGCATTCGATGGCCTCTGTCAGCTGGCCCAGGCGTTCGCAGGCAGTCGCCTTCGCCTTCTGTGCGTGGAACAATTTGGTGTACAGGTGCGGGTTGGTTGTGTCGACTCCTGCAAGTCGAGCGCGAATTTCAATGCATCGTTGAGCTTCGGTGCGGGCCTCTTCGTAGCGACGTGCGCGCAGATGGCAGTCGGCCAGTTCCTGATAGCTGAACGAAAGCTGCCACTGAACGAAGTCATTTTCCGGAGCCATCCGGGCCGATGTTTCTGCAAACTCCAGCGATTCCTGGTAGTAGTTCAATGCCTGGTCGGGGTGCTTGAGTGCCTGGCTCGTGTCCCCCAGTCGACCCAGAGCTGTCGAGACATCCATGATGGCTTTGCTTTCACCGGGCAGGCGAGCAACGATTTTCCGGGCCTCAACATCCATTTGCTGGAAATGAGTATGAGCGGCCGACCATTCCTTTTTCTGAAGGTGCCAGTCGCCCAGCTTCAGGAAGGAGTGAACAAGTTCTCGATGTACGTAGGTGTCGTTCGGGGCACGTGGCAGCACGGCCAGACATCGCTGGTTCGCGCGATCCAGATACTCTTTTGCTTTTGGCAGATCTCCGGTGCGCATCAGAGTTTCGCCGTACAGCACTTCAAATTCCACCAGCCTTCCATGCAATCGAAAGTCGTCTGAAGTGCTGGCCGTCTCCGACAACAGTTGTGACGCCGTCAGACATCGTTCCACGTAGTCTCTGGCTGCTTTCCAGTCCGACGCATCGGCCAGTATGTTGCCGAATTCCAGAACAGCAGCAACCAGATCTTCTGCGGCGGCAGAATCATCCGGCCACTGTTCGTGCAAGTCCTGAATTCGTTGAATTGCGTCGACAAACAATGGCCGTGACGCAGTCAATCCGGTGCGCCCGGTTCCATCGCCAACCTGATGCGTTACTCCGGCCAGCCCCAGCAACGTATTGGCTCGACACCGACGCACTCGATTCTCGGTGACAAATTCCACATGCAGGTCATCCAGTCCCGCCAGAACCGACTCCAGAAGTTTTCGGCGGCGAAGTTGAAGGGCTGGATCGTTCGATAGAATCGGTTGCAGCTCGTACAGTGTCGATTCCAGCAGTGACAGCGTGGCACTCGCCTGCTGGCTTGCCAGTTCGGCCTTTGCTTTCGCATTCTCAGCTGCCTGTCTGGCCTCCTGTTCGGCCTTGACGAGATCGCTGTTCGCTGCGACCAATGTCACGGATCGTTCGTTGGCCAGTAAACCAAAGTAGGTCGAAATGGCCGTGCCGGCCATCAAAGCCATAGCAACGGTGAAGGACATTGCGGCCATTCCCGGATGCCGCCGACACCAGCGGACCAGTCGACCAAAGGCACCCACTGGACGAACAAGAATGGGTTCGCCGTTCAGGAATCTGCGGAGTTCGCGAGCCACCTCGCCCGCTGATTCATAGCGTTCGTCCGGACGCTTCGCCAGACAATGCAGGGCAATTGTCTCCAGATCCAGAGGCACTGCCGGATTTCGACGAATGATCGAGCCGGGTTCCTCGTGAACGACTCGATAAATCACCGCGACCGGATCCTGTCCTTCAAACGGCGCTTTTCCGGTGAGCAGATGGTACAGAATGGCACCGAGTCCATAGATGTCCGCTGCCGTGGTCACGCTGGTCTGGCCTCCCGCCTGTTCGGGAGGCATATATCCGGGAGTTCCAAGGACATCTCCGGATGCAGTCAGGTCCGAGCTGGATTCAAGCTGTTTGGCCAATCCAAAGTCCGCCACTTTGGGACGCTGATCCGATTCCAGCAGAATATTGGACGGCTTTAAGTCGCGATGAATGATGCCTCGCTCGTGCGCGTATTGCACGGCTTCGGCAATCATCCGCACCATGTCAGCGGCCGCCTGCGGAGAAAGTGGACGTTTGGCGACAAGTTCTGCCAGCGTCCCGCCCGGCACAAATGCCATCGCATAAAAAACGTAAGGCCCAAACTGTCCGACGTCATAGACCGGCACGATTCCCGGATGATCCAGTTTTCCGGCCGCACGCGCCTCGACGTAGAAGCGGTCCACCAGCGACGGCTTCATGTGTTGGCGAACGATCATCTTCACGGCAACAGTCCGATTCAGTTTGGACTGTCGAGCCCGATAGACGGTGCCCATACCACCGCAACCGATCACTTCCTGCAATTCAAAGTCACCCACATGGAAAGGCAGTCGCAGTTCGATGAATTCGGGCTTGTCATCACTTCCGTGATCAACTTCCCGCAAAGCGTCGCGCAACCTTTTGGCGACTTCTGATGACCATTCCGGCGGTGCATTGGTATCCAATGGCGTTGCAGGAATCGCAGCTGCCAGTTCCGACAGCGCCTGCTGGCATGAAGCGCATTCATCGAAATGCGTCTCAATCTCGTGCTGTTCGCTCGAAGCAAGCACGCCAGCAAGGAACAATTCAATGGTGTCTGGATCCGGACAACGCATTGATAGGTCCCCTCTGAGCTGTCAAAAACCGTCTTCGACGCTGTCGTGGAAAGTCTGCCCCCGACGCCGCTGATTTCCCCTGCAACGACGCTATTGACGACTTCGTTCCGCAGGCGGCCGTCAGACATCCATCATAGAAAGCCATCCCCAACGAAGACAGCCAGCAACGATGGACGTTTTTCGTCATGGTTCGAAAACGTTGACGATGATTGCAGGTGCCATCGTGGACGCTACCGGCACATTGCAGGACACGCTTTCATCCTGCCAGGCCTCTGAAATCCGCCCGTCGTCCTGCATTCTTTATTGGTCGGGAACTCTGTCAGAAACTGTCCGGGGGAACGGGAGGTGCGGAACCGATGTTGCCCGACGCAGCTTCGACAGGCCTCATCACGAGATACCGGAAACCCTGTCCCTCATCTCCGCGATTGTCAAAGGAATCAACGGGTCGCAAATTCATTTGTCGTTGTTCCCCGGGAAATGCCGTGGGGCCCGAATAGAATGCCGGGCGGAACGAGCTACCAGTTTTGTTTGCCCATTCAAACTGAACCGGAAAGCCAGTGAATTCCGGCCCGTCAAACGTCACTGTAATCTTCACCACACCAAGGCTTGCAGCCTGCTCATCCGTCATGTGATCCAGTTCGCGACGGCCTGTTGTTTCCCACGACGGACGAAATCCTGCTGCCGGAACCAGAACGTCGAATCGACTGAACTGGTGGACGATGCGTTCGCGAGATCGGTTATGAATCGCAGTCCCGCGGCAGCCGTTGTGGTCCGCGATTGCAATGCTGGTCCGCTGTTCGTCGAAGTATCCGCGAGCGATATAGATTTTGGCTCGACGGGTACCCCCACCCGTGATTCGGGTCGTGCTTTCGCCAAACGGAATCGCGTTTTCCGGTATCTGTCCGTCCTGAACAGCGACCCAATAGTAGCGGTCTTCAGCCGCGACGGATTGCGCCGAAACGAAGGAACTTCCCTGCCGCGTCAGCATGACGCTGCCAGCCATCAGGAAAAACGCAAATCGAATGGCAACATGGGGAATGCTCATTTCATGACCTCCTTCAGAAAAGTCAGACCACAGCAATCGGAAGAACGTGTCGCGCCGCGCGGACGTCGATCGCAGTGCTTTACGGACAGCTGTGTCTGACCTGCGCTTCAATTCCGAAGTTTTCCCCGACAGGACATCCTTGACTTTACCGAGTCGAAACGGCGGCCTGACGAATTCGCGTCATCGTGAGACGGGCGAGAGAAAAAAAACAGGGCAAACGGCCGCCCTCGTTTCTGTGTGAAGAGAGGTGTCCGACCGTCTGCTTTCAGTTTGCCACGGGATCCACACAGGGGGCTGGATGGCTGCGTCGGTGGGAGACGAAAGCCCGGGCGTTCGTGGGTATCATTGGCCAGGGCTTTGGCCCCAACCGATCGCGGTCGCAGTGGCGTATTCCCGGGCGTGGCTGATCGTCAGGCGTACCTCGACGATTCCAATGCCAGATGCGATGTCGGCCGCTTCACCGGATAGCTGGATGCTGGGTTGTCCTGATGGAAGCGATATCACTTCGACATCGTGGAACGTAATCCCTTTGACAAAGCCCGTCCCGAGCACCTTTACAACGGCTTCTTTGGCCGCCCATCGCCCCGCGAATCGGACGACCGAATCGCGGTGACGGCGGGAGTATTCGATTTCTCCCGCCGTGAAGCATCGTTCGATGAAATGATCACCGTGTCGGTCAATCATGCCCCGAATTCGCTCAATTTCCACGATGTCGGTGCCCAGCCCCAGCAGCATTGCGACTAGGCTCCGTACTTCTCAAGTCGTCCAGCGTGGGACAAGGCTTGAAGCATCAGATACTTTGCTTCGAACATACCGAGTTCGCCGACTCGACAAGCCGACTCGCCAAACGACTTCGAGCCATCAAATCGGCAGTTGTCTGCAACCAGCAGAGTGGGGACAGGATGCCCACTGTGCGATTTCATCTTCGCGGGTGTACTGTGATCTCCTGTGACGATCAGTACTGTGGGATTGAGCGCCATGATTTTGGGGATTGCAGAATCAAGCTCTTCGGTCCGCTTGACCTTGGCGTCGAAGTTGCCGTCTTCTCCGGTACTGTCGGTGTACTTAAAGTGGATGAAGAAGAAATCGTACTTCGCCCAGTTTTCTTCCAGACACTTCATCTGGTCATCCAGCGTCGCACCGGCATCCAGAATATCCATGCCCACCAGCCGCGCGAGACCTCGATACATCGGATAGACGGCAATCGCTCCGGCTTTGGTGCCGTAAACTTCTTCGAAACGCGGAATGGGCGGCATTTTTGCGATACCACGCATCGTCAACAGATTGGCGGGCGCGTCGTCCTTCAGAATTTGTGCGGCCTGCCGCTTGAACTCCGCGAGGATCTCCGCGGTTTTTTGTGATTCCGGATCGCTGCCCTGTGGGGCAAGAGGAGGAACGCCGGTGCGCTGCGGATCGGTGTCGTTGACGCGGCCACCGAGCCCATCGCCACGAATCACAATCACCAGTCGGTATTCCTTGACGTGACGGACGAAGACTTCGACGCCGGGAATCGTGATCTTATCCAGTTTTTCGCAAAGTCCGGCTGCGATATCGCTGGCGATGCGACCGGCGCGACGATCGGTAATATTTCCATCGGAATCCACCGTACAGAAATTCCCTCGGACCGCGACGTCACGGTCGGTCAGTTCGAAATCGATCCCAAGTGCTTCCAGCACACCGCGACCGATGTCATATTGAAGGGGATCATACCCAAACAGCCCCAGATGCCCGGGGCCACTTCCGGGAGCGATTCCCGGCAGAACAGGGATGCTCATTCCGGTGACGCCACGCTGTGCCATGGCATCCAGATTGGGAGTGTGGGCGGTTTCCAGTTCCGTCTTTCCGCCCGGCTCAAGAGGAAGGCCGCCCAGTCCATCACCGACCAGCAGCACGATCTTCGAATCCGATGCGCGCTGAAGTCGGCGCGTCAGGTTATGAATGTCAGTCATCAATGGTTCCTTTTATAATTTGTCCGTCCAAAGTGGACGTGAATGCCATACAGGAGGTGCCGGATCAGAAATGCTCACGGCGCGATGACGGGGAGAATATCGATTTGAATCGCCGGTTTCACCCGAACTCGCGGCCGAATCATGCGGGGGAATCGGGAGAAATCCGATTCCTGAAGACAGGAGTTTAGCACTTGTGCTTGCCAAACTACGGACGGACCTCCAAATTGCGGGGCAGATCACTTTTCTGAAGACGGGTCGAAATCGACCCGTTGATTCGTTTTACGACTTCAAGTGACGTAAACACAACGCAGGCGAACCGTGTCGATTATTGTCCAGAAATTTGGCGGAACTAGTGTCGCAAACGCAGAAAAGATCCGAGGCGCAGCGCAGCGCGCAATCGAAGCAAAAAGACGGGGACATCAGGTGGTCGCCGTGGTCAGCGCAAGAGGCCACAAGACGGACGAACTCGTGGAGCTGGCGGCTGAAATCACTAAAGCACCACGCCCCCGGGAAATGGACATGCTGCTTTCAACCGGCGAACAGGAATCTGTCGCCCTGATGGCGATGGCCGTTCACGAGCTCGGCGAGGATGCTGTCAGTCTGACCGGTGCTCAAATCGGCGTGCTCACCGACCAGACACACACCAAGGCCAGAATCGTCAGCATTTCAACCCGTCGGATGCAGCAGCTGCTGGATGCAGGGAACATCGTGATCGCGGCCGGTTTTCAGGGAGTGGATGCGGATTTTAACATCACGACGCTGGGACGTGGTGGAAGCGATACGACGGCAACGGCGCTCGCAGCAGCTCTCAATGCCGAACAATGCGAGATCTACACCGACGTCGAGGGCGTCTTCACCACTGATCCGCGTGTGGTTCCTTCGGCACGCAAGATCGAACGAATTTCGTACGACGAAATGCTGGAACTCGCAAGCCTTGGGGCCGGTGTCATGCATTCCCGCTCCATTGAATTTGCAAAGAAGTATGGCGTTCACCTGCGCGTGCGACCGGCGTACAGCGATGGGCCCGGCACACTGATTGCCCCGGAGCCCGATGCGTCCAGATCCGTAGTAACAGGTGTTGCATTTGTGCGTAACGAAGCGCTGATCGGACTGATTGGCCTCCCGGATCAACCCGGAGTCATGAGCCAGCTCTTTACGACTCTGTCACAAGCTCGAATTGCCGTGGACATGGTCGTTCAGAATGTTGCCAGAGAAGGATTTGCCAACGTTTCGTTTACGGTCCCCGAAGAAGATCTGGCCGCTGCACTTGATGTGGCGACAAGGGCCGCGCGAACGCTGGGTGGTGCTGAGGTAAATCACTCAACCGGTCTCTCCAAAGTCAGCGTGGTCGGGCAGGGCATGCAAACGCATACAGGCGTCGCCGCTCGAATGTTTCAGGTGCTGGCCAACGAAAAAATCAACATCCGCGTTGTCACAACAAGTGAAATCAAGATCTCTGTTCTGATTGGTCGGGAGCAATGCAGCGAAGCTGTCGTTGCCGTGCACAGCGGTTTCGGACTGGATAAGCCAGCACCACTTCTGCCCGACATTGGCGTCCGGGCCAGCGATCGTCGAGGCCAGTGGAGTGGTCGCGGCAACCAGCAACTGGCAGAGGACATCGCATCGCAGCTTTCCGGTATGGAAGCCATCGTTGTGAGTGAAGTATACGCCGACACTGATCAGTCGCGTGTGACAATCAGCAATCTTCCGGACGATCCCGGAATCGCAGAACATGTTTTCACTGCCATCGGAGAAGGCGGCGTACTGGTCGACATGATCGTTCAGAATGCCGCACGAGACGGGCGAGCCACGATATCGTTTACCGTTCCGTCCGAAGATCTGGATGCATCTCTGCTGCTGTTGAGGGAAGTTCTGGAGCACTATGACGGATCTGTCGTGACATCTGATCGGCATATCGGCAAGCTGTCAGTTGTCGGAATCGGCCTGCGAAGTCACACTGACGTAGGTGCAAGACTGTTTCGGACCCTTGGTGAAAACCAAATCAACGTACAGATGATTAACACCAGTGAAATCAAGATCAGCGTCGTACTTGCCGGGTCTGAAGTGCAGAATGCACTTCAACTCCTGAGGAAAGAATTTGGCCTGGCATAAATGAGATCGTGTCGCGGGCAGGGGCGAACCATTCGATGAAATCAATTAGCGCCATAGCCCGGGATATTCTGGAACTCCCGTTACTGAAGCGGGAGCTGATTGAAGCCGCAAACCGTAAGCGTACCTACGTTCTGCGTTCTGCAATGGCCGCCATTCTTCTGGTCGTGTTCCTGTTACTGTTCTTTGATCTGCGATCCTACCGCAACGCGTACCGGATGCTGGGCACCGGCGGCGAGATTGCCATGGTGCTGGTTGCGACAAACCTGTTTGCCATCTATATCCTGCTGCCTGTGATGACGTGCGGGGCGATTTCCGGCGAACGCGAAAAACAAACGCTCAGCCTGCTTCTGATCACCCGCCTTTCCCCGGCCAGACTTGTCGCGGAAAAACTGCTTTCGGCGTTGTTGCCACTCGCACAGTTCATGCTGATCACGCTGCCGATCCTGGGAGTCGCCTACCTGCTGGGGGGAATTACTCTGAAACAAACCATCGGCTCCGTAATGATTCTGATCATGGCAGCGATTCAGGTGGCTTCCGTTGCCATTTTCTGCAGCAGCCTGCTGCGTTCCGGGACAACATCATTCTGGGCGGTATATCTGACGTTGGCTGCCCTTGCACTTGTGCCGCCCTGCATCGCCGGAATCCTCGATGAGCTAAGGCTGTTGCCACGGATTCAGATCTTTCCTGCCTATGTTCCCTTGCGAGAACAATTGTACATTCCATTCGTCGCTTTCCTCGCCTGCATCGAAATGTTCCAGCGAGATCAGGGTGGGCTTCTGGATTTGATGATGATTGCATGGCCGCCGATTTTGGTTTCGACGCTGATGCTGGTAGGCAGTGTATTCGCCGTCGGAAGGCTTCACTCTGAAAAGGGTCTTGCGAACCCGAATTTCAAACAGATCCTTGCAGGGCCCATTCGATTTTTGGCACAGAAGCTTCGGCTGTCGAAACTTCGCGGGCTGGCTACCCGGATACCGCAACCCTGGCTGCAAACCATCAGAAGACGCCTGCCGACGAATACAGCAATTGGTAACCGCGAAATCGCGGCAACGATGCTTGCTCGATGGCCGTTGTTCGCCTTTCTGGCCGGGGCGTTCTTTGTGCTGACGATTCTTATGTCTCATGAACTACGCAGAGCAAGTTCGTGGTATGAGTTCTTCGTTGGGTGTGAAATTTTCGGCACGATCGTCAGTCTGTTGATGGTGGCAAGCGTAGCGAGTCGAATGTTCGCAGCTGAAAGAGAGAGACAAACTCTTGATTCCCTGCTTACGACTCCTGTTTCAAATCATGAACTGATCTCGGAAAAGCAGGCGGCAACAAACCGATGTATTCTGCTGATTATGGGATTCTTCGCTTACCTTGTTCTGCTGAATTTTCTGGGGATGATGTTTCGATTCGTGACGCCATCCGGATGGTTCGATATAGAAAGCCAGTACCGGAGATTTACATACGACCAGCTTGGCTTTCTTCAATCCCGTATTTTCATCGTCGTCGCGATGTTTCTGCACTTGTACCTGTACCTTCACATCGCCAAGTGGATTGCTACGGGCTGGGGCCTGTATCTGCATTCCCAACTGAAAGCGATGCTGGCTTCGATCCTGTCGCTTCTTGCCTTGTCTCTGGGACCGGTCGCATTGCTGACCATCATCATGCTGGCTGTCGATGCCCGACCTCGAACATTTCCGTTCTGGTATTTCTCATCCCCGGCGATTGTTTACGGATTGACGCTGGTGGGCGAACTGGACGACATTATCCGCGACCTGGGAACCGAACATGCCTTCGCGTACTGGAGCGTTATCTTCCTGAATCTGATCCTTTACTTTGGTGTCTTCTGGATCATTCGCGTTTGGGTCCTGCAAAAATTCCCGGCGTTCCTCGGGCGCATCGACACGCAGCACACAGAAACGCCGTCGTGATGGCTGCTGCAATTGTCGCACCTCGTACTTGACTCGCTTCGCCGAAGTACGAACAGTTCTGTTCCGGTAGTGTTCACAGCATCCGATGTGATACAACTCTCCCGCCCGGCGATGCATCGTCTATCGCCAATTTTCTGTTTCAGCACAGCCACAGCCGAAATCAAAGCTTCATGGGAACGGACGACCATCCAACGCCTCCTGCACCGCTGTCTAATGCCATTCCTTCAGGATCAGCCGTAAGCAAAAATGCCGCCACCGCACATCCGTCAGCTTCCGAAGAGGTGTGGACAGTTCAGCGGATTCTGGAATGGACGACCGGGTTTCTGAAACAGAAAGGGATCGAATCACCGCGACTGGAGGCGGAATTACTTCTTTCCCACGCGCGACAGTGCCAGCGCATCCGCCTTTACACGGATTTCGATGCCGTCGTTTCTGACACCGAACGATCCAGAATGCGTGAAATGGTCCAGCGCAGGGCAAAACGAGAACCACTGGCCTACCTGGTTGGCAGTAAAGAATTCTACGGGCGAAGTTTTGAGGTTGGCAAAGGCGTCCTGATCCCCCGTCCTGAGACGGAGACTCTGATTGATGTCTGCCTGGAACGATTACCTCGCAATGAAAGTCGACACATTGCCGAAGTGGGCTTTGGAAGTGGCTGCATATCCATCACGTTAGCGAAACAGTGCCCCCAGCTAACCATTCAGGCGACGGACCCATCGCCGGAAGCAATGCATTTTGCGACCCACAATTCCTCTGCGCACAAAGTGCAGGACCGAATTCAACTGGTCAATGGTGATTGTCTGCGGGCTTTCCTGCCGAAGAATTCATCGGAAGGAACGGCCGCCGGATTCACTCCGTCGTTCGATGGAATTGTCAGCAACCCACCGTATATCCGGATCGACGAAATGGCGGCACTGCAGCCTGAAGTTGGCCTGCATGAACCCCACGAAGCTCTGGTCTCCGGTGAAGACGGACTGGACATCACTCGCCGAATCATTCATCAGGCAACCATGATCCTGAAGCCGAACGCATTCATCGCGTTCGAACTGGATCCCGCCCAGTGCCAAACGGTCGAATCGATTCTCAGGACAACAGGTTTCACCGCGACAGGTATCCGCAAGGATCTGAGTGGAAATGACCGGGTGGTGTTTGCTGAATGGCCGGGACAGTGACGTTCGATCGATCGAATGAAATCTTTCGCATTCAGGGCGCCAAACCTCTGCGCGGCAGGGTGCGAGTCGATGGATCCAAGAATGCCGCACTTCCCATACTGGCGGCATCCCTTGCCGTTGACGGCACGGTCCAGCTCCGGCAGATTCCCGATCTGACCGATATCGATACGATGTGCCAGTTGTTGTCTCAACTCGGCGCTCACATCTGTCGCGACACAGCCGCTGGTACTGTGGAGATCCGCAACTCCGCCCAGGAGTCGATGGAAGCTCCTTACGATCTGGTCAGCCGGATGCGTGCCAGCGTCTGCGTCCTTGGACCACTGCTTTCACGCTTTGGTCGCGCGCGTGTATCACTTCCCGGAGGCTGTAACATCGGTCATCGACCGATCGACCTGCATCTGAGAGGCCTGGCAGCACTGGGAGCCGACATCCGCATAGAACGAGGCTACATCATTGCCGAGTCCCGAATTCTGAAAGGATGTGATCTTGTCCTCAGCGGCCCGGAAGGAAGCACGGTCACAGGGACATGCAATGTCTTGTGTGCTGCGGCAACAGCGGTTGGCCGAACTGTGATTCGGGCAGCAGCCTGCGAACCGGAAGTCGCAGATCTTGCGGCATTTCTGAACGCAGCGGGCGCTGATATTCAGGGCGCGGGGACCTCGACGATCGAAGTCACCGGTGTCCGACATCTGAATGCGGTCGCTCATTCGGTCATTCCGGACCGCATCGAAGCAGCAACGCTGGCGATCGCGGCAGCGATCACCAGTGGGGACGTTGAGATCATCAATGCTCCAACGGAAAGCCTTCAAAGCATTCGGACGGCGCTGGACCAGATTGGAGTATGCCAGTCCGTCATAAATTCCGATGTCGAAGTGACGTGGCGCGTATCCGCCGAAGCAGCAGGGGAACTGCGCCCGGTAGAACTGATCGCGCTGCCTTACCCGGGAATTCCAACAGACGCTCAGGCGCAATTAATGGCGCTGCTGTCGCTGGCCGGCGGCACCAGTGTCATTACAGATCGCGTCTTCCCGGATCGATTCATGCACGCTGCGGAGTTGGTTCGAATGGGAGCCGATATCCGCGTTACTGCGGGCACGGCAATTATCCGCGGTGTGGATCGGCTGACTGGCGCAACAGTGATGGCATCCGACCTGCGGGCGAGTGCCGCACTCGTGCTGGCTGCAATGGCTGCCGAGGGGACTTCTGAAATCCGACGCGTCTACCACATTGACCGCGGGTACGCCGGATTCGAGAGGAAACTGAATCAGCTCGGCGCCTGCATCCAGAGACTTTCCGGCCCTAATCCTGACTGAGCTCAATCAAACGGGCTTTGTGAGCTTCCGCCATATCCATTTTGCCCAATTCCGTAAAGGCGGTCACCAGAAGTTCGTGAGTCAGCGCATCATTTTTCTTGTCGGGCAGAGCAATCAGTAACTCGTTGCAAGCTTCTGTCCATCGTTCCATTCGCAGGAGGATTTCGCCGCGAGTTGCGTGCAGTTCCGACTGATCGTCCACAATCGCGAGAGCCCGATCCACTTCCTGGAGAGCTCGTTCAAGATTGGGTGGCTCGGAACGACAAAGTGCGATGGCCAGATTGTTGAGTATCGATGGATCTCCGGACCGGATTGCGTTCGCCGTGTCCAGCAGCAGAATCGCATCGGTAAACTTTTCTGCCAGTAGCGCCTGTGTTCCCATCAGCATGTGAATCTGTCCATTCGGATCTCCCGCCGTACGCAGCTTTCGCAGGCGATCCCGTGCTGGGGCCGACATCACATCTTCCACCCATGAAAGTCTCGCAAGTTCCACGATCACCGGCGCCTGAGTTGCCGGAATGGTGATGGCCTGATCAAGCAACAGGAGCATTTCGTTGGCTTTATCAACATCAAGCACCCTGCCAGTATTTGCAGAATCAACCGAATTTTCGGCGGAAGAAGACTGTTCACCACGCAGCAGTATTCCGTATTGACGGAGGCAAGCGGTCCCGAAAGCGGTCTGAATGATCGGTGAACATTCATTCAATGGCTTGTTCGCCGATTCACACCACCTGCGGACAAGATCAATCGACTCCATTGGTCGCTGGAGAATCGCATAACATTCAAGCATGACCTGCAGGGCATTTTCATCTTTCGGGTGCTCAGAAAGGCGCAATTCACTTTCTTCTAATAGTGTTTTTGTCAGAGTCTGCGCAGCAGCACTATCGCCTGACACTGCGTACAACCGAGCGAGGGTCACTCGCATTTGTGGTCGCGATTCGGCAACGACCTGCAGCAATTCAATGGCTTCCGGAAGGGCATTGCAGGCGACATACAGCTGCGAAAGATTGAGCCTTGCATCGTTCAGGCGATTCAGCTCGGTTTCGTCACTGCCCCCCTGATGATCGTTTACAATGCCGCTCCAATGGTTGATACAGGACTGCAGCTGTTCTCGCTCAAATCTGGCTCCCATCGAGTGGACGCGAGTAACAATCGGAATGATCCCCGGATGGTCAGGCTGTCTGGCAATGACCTGAAGGACGTTTCGCACTCCAACGTCCCGATTCAACGGTGATTGCTGGAGCCGCATAGCGGTGACCTGCAGATCAAAATCGGACAATGCCCTCGACAGCATGGGATCATTCGTTTCCTGAAGCCCTGTCTGCAGCAGGCTGCGTGCTTCCGGCAGGCGTCCCAGAGACGCCAGCGCTTCTGCCAGCATCTTCCTCATCGAAGAATCCTGACGATTGGCGGAGAAGTACGACTGCAACTCAGCAAGACCGGTTTCCTGCAGCGTAATGATGTCACTTTCCGGTCGACCAAGCTGCTTCTTGACTCTTGCCAGAGAGAGTGAGAGCACCGGGTATGTCCTGACGGCAGTGTTGAGCGATTGTTCTGCAAGCCGCCACTCAGACCTTTTCAGATAAACGTCAGCCAGTCGTCTGGCAATGTCGCTGTCATCGGGTGCCTCCCGTTGTATCAGTAACAATTGTCGTTCAATATCGTCTTCGGTCAGCGGTACATACGGCTCTTCCAAAAGGGCCTGATTCACGATCCACCGGCGGGCCGGTGTGTATCCATTTGCATCAGGCGCCAACAGTGGCATCATGTACGCGAGCCCATCCTGTCTGTGTTTTGTCAGAAGAAAAACACCCATGCGAAATCGAAAACTCTGATCGCTCGGCCGTAACGACATCAGGGTTTTCAACCCATACTCAATGCGTTCTTCGTCATCTGCCTCTACGGCGGCATTGATTTCGCGTTCAACCCTGGCAATGACGGGTGCGTCCGATGCATTTTTGAGCCAGATGGTATAGGTCAGAGTGCCTGCCGCAGCGAGAGCGAACGGCAACCCCTGCAGCAGCCGCATGAATTCTCGGGAGTAGCACCAACCTTCGGCAAAACCCATGAACCAGGTCCACCAGTTTCCGGGGCGCATCAGGTCGGACAGACTGACATTTCGAAGGGTATTGTCCTCGTCGCCGAAATAACCACGAGACTCCGGTTGAGATTCCCGGCGGCCACTTTCTTCTTTACTAACAGCCATACCAAAGCCCTAACTTCTGAAAACGTCCGGACGAACCCCAGCATAATGACATCATCACCCTGAATGATCCAGAAACTTCCACCTGATTCCACCAGCTTTATCACTGCCGAACGTTCAACCCGACGGGCGTGACCTGCAGGCTTGATCGCAGGCTTAATTCCGGCATGTTGCAAAACATCACCGCGAAAACGGCAACCACGCGAGTGTCGGCTATCGAACTGTACGCAACGGACGGGCATCATCAATTGTCTCTGCGGGCGGGAATCCACGAAAGGCACGCCCCCGCGACACGACTCTCCTCCGGAGAATCCCACCGGAGTCCGAAAACTGTTCGAAGTGAGATGATTTCATGAAACGCGGCGCTCGTTCCGGCATTCACAATCGGCCCGAATCGGTACTGTTTTCGTCGATTGAGGCAGTCGAAGAACGTCAACTCCTGTCTGCAGCGACGTCTCCTATCGACGGAGTTGGGCACAACGAATCGTCTCCGTGGTGGGGAAGCACAGAGACAGAACTGATCCGCTACGCCAGCCCCGCCTATGAAGATGGAATCTCTAGTCCGGCAGGCAGCAATCGCCCCGGCGCCAGACTGGTAAGCAACCAGATTGTTGCACAGGCCGAATCGATTCTGAATGATCGGCAGATGTCCGACTTTGTCTGGATGTGGGGTCAACTCATCGATCACGACATCGATCTGACCGATCCTGCGGTTCCTGCGGAAGACTTCAGTATCGACGTGTCGGCCGGCGATCCGTGGTTTGATCCGCTGGCGACGGGAACCGTGCAAATTGACCTGGCGAGATCCGTCTCCGTCGAGGGAGAAGAGTCATCTGATGGTATGCGACAACAACTTAACTCGATCACCGCCTGGCTCGATGGATCAGTCGTCTACGGATCATCAAACGAACGTGCGAATGCGCTGAGAAGTTTCGACGTAGGGCGTCTGCGAACCAGTGAAGGGAATCTGCTTCCCTACAATGACGCCGGATTGCCCAATGCCGGTGGATCATCTTCATCACTGTTTCTGGCGGGTGACGTCAGGGCGAATGAGAATATTGCGTTGTCGTCGATGCACACACTGTGGGTCCGGGAACACAACCGCCTTTGCGAAGAACTTTCCGCAGCCGACTCATCACTCACCGACCAGGAACTCTACGAAAAAGCTCGATCAATCGTTGCGGCAGAAATCCAGGTCATCACCTACAACGAATTCCTTCCGGCTTTGCTTGGCAATCACGCCATTGCTCCCTACGCCGGCTACGATTCGTCCGTGAATCCGACGATCGCCAACGAATTTTCCACGGCAGCCTACCGATTCGGGCATTCATTGTTGTCGCCATCGTTACAGCGGATCGACGCTTTTGGTAACAGTATCCCTGGAGGTGCGTTACCTCTCGCATCAGCCTTCTTCAACCCGCCCGCGCTGCTGTCCACGGGAATTGATGTTCTTTTCCGAGGTGCAGCCGTTCAGGCAGCTCAGGAACTGGACGTTCAGATCGTCGATGGCGTTCGCAATTTCCTGTTCGGTGAGCCAGGGCAGGGCGGGCTTGACCTCGCGTCCCTGAACATTCAACGAGGGCGTGACCACGGTCTGGCGGACTACAATACGACACGGGAAGCGATGGGGCTCCCACGCGTCAGTTCATTCGACGACATCAGTTCCAATCCGATGGTCGCGGCCGCATTAGAACTAACCTACGGAAATGTCGACAACATCGATCTCTGGGTCGGCGGCCTTGCTGAGGACCATCTGGCCGACAGTTCGATGGGAATCACATTTACTACGATTCTGGTGGATCAGTTTCAACGACTCCGCGATGGAGACCGATTCTGGTACGAAAACATCTTCACAGGAACCGAACTGCAGACTCTGCGAAACACGACTCTGGCTGAAGTCATCGAACGAAACACCGACGTCCAGTTCGCCCAGAGTAACGTGTTCTTCACTCCAAACTCAGAGATCATTGAATTTGAATTTGCACCCACCGGTATTCGACGGGCGACCGTCAAAGCTGTCAACGAATACATTCAAATTGTGGATGATGTTTCGGGCAACATCGTCTTCATGCATGACACGAATGATCTCAGCGGTCTGATTATCGTCGGCAACGAGAAGCTGGCCGACCGACTGGTCGTCGACGGCTCAATCACCGCCGAGATGCTTCCCAACGGTATCGATTTTCGCGCAGGAAATGTGGGACGAGACCGACTTGTCGTTCATGGCACTTCGGGGGACGACACGGTCACAGTAAATGGCAACTCTGTCAACCTGAACGACCTTGATGTTTTCTTTGAATACATCGACGAACTCATGGTCGAAGGCGCCGCAGGTGACGACAGCCTGACGATCGTTCATCCGTGCGTTAACAAGACCATCCTGGATGGCGGCGATGGCAACGACCTTCTGGTGGGCGGAGATTCAAACGACGAACTCTACGGTGGATATGGGAACGATATTCTTCGAGGCGGCAACGGAGACGACAAGCTCTACGGCGGACCGGGAGCGGATCAACTCTACGGTGAGGGGGGCGTTGATCAATTGATCGGCGGTGGCGGATTCGATTTGATCGTCGAAGATGGCAATGAACAATCACCAGACGTCGCTCCTCGATACGCGGCATTCCTCGACCAGTTCTACAATCTGCGTTTCCTCGGAAATGACTACTACAACTGGAGTGGACGTCAGGAACGATGGTTCTATTCGAACAAAGGATGGATGTTCATTTTACCGGATGGTTCGATTCATCTGTGGGATCGACTCCCTGGCGCCAATGGCCCCTTCATCGGCAGGGTCGAAGTTTCGTGTTACCAGAATCTGAATGAACTCTGTGACCACAGCACACCGTTCAATGATGAAGATACGCTGGATGGCGTCGCAAATCTGGCCAGGCAACTCGACGAACAGCTTCAGCTTCGGTTCTGGGGAAGTTACATCTACAACTGGGGTGGACGTCAGGAGAAATGGATCCCTGGAAAGAACGGCTGGTATTGCATCACCCGGGACGGGCGGCTTTGGTTCTGGGATGGATCTCGAAACTCCGAAGGGACACTGATCGCAGAACTGAACATCATGTATTTCAGTTCTCCAGCACTCCTGCATGACGCATGGAATGGTTAGTAGTCTGTTGAACAACGGAACTGGCTCGAGCAGTAGACCTTAAAACACGATGGTTTCCAGTCGTCCTGCGTGCTTGTCCCGGTTTTTGAACGGAGAGCCAGCAGCCCGTTGAAGAATCCAGCAACCGGTCAGATGAAGGGTGCAAGAAAAACTTCTTTACCGGTTCCCTTTGGCCAGTGATGCCCGATGTCACGTCGGTCTCCGTTCACCGGATTGCTGCAGGCCATCACCGATACTCCGTCGTCGCCAGCCGTGAATTTGTCACACAATCCGACTACACTGGGTCCATCGAGACCGAACGGCGTCTTTTCTCCACGAAGACGCCGTTCTTATTTCCTGACATTCCAGTGGCGGATCTGCTGGCGGCATAACGCCATGCAATTACGCGGGATCACCTGCATCAGTGCGAAACAACTTTCCGGAATCGCCCATGCATGAACAGCAACGTCTTGTTTGCAGGAGATACGCGACATGACGTTTCTGAATACATCGTTGCTGGCTGGCGCCGCCGCATTCGCAATTCCGCTCGTCATCCACATCCTGAACCGCAGCCGTTATCGAACCGTCGAATGGGGTGCGATGCACCTGCTGGAATCTGTGATCCGGGTGAACCACCGGCGGTTCCGAATGGATCAACTGATCCTGTTGCTGATTCGCTGTGCGATTCCGGCGCTGCTGGCGTTCTGCCTGGCCCGCCCCGTCCTTACCGGAAGTCGCGTTCTGGAGGGCAACCAGCCCGCTGGCATTGTCATTCTGCTTGACAACAGTTACTCGATGGATCGAAGTCGAGGGGTACAGACTCATTTCCAAATGGCAATCGATTCGGCCACGCAAATCATTTCGAATGCACCTCGAGGTTCCCAGTTCAGCGTAATCGCAATGGGTGGACGCCCAACTCCCTTATTCGACCAGCCGATCTTTGATCAGCAGGCAGCCATCAGTCGCCTGAAGCAGATGGACAGTGGATTTGGTGCGGCTGACGTCGCATCCTCCTTTGAAGTCGCATCGCAGGTCATCAGCCAAATGACCACAGCCCGGCGCGAACTGATTGTAATCAGTGACTTCCAGCAGAGTGACTGGAATGCCTACGCAACCGCTGGAAACCGGGGACTCCGGCAGTCTCTGGACAATGCTCCCATTCAGGTCGATCTTCACCTGATGCCGATTGGATTTGCGACCACGTTCAAGAAGCGAGATCAGCCATCTTCGGAACTTTCGTCTCAAAAAGCCCCGGCAAACATCTCCGTCGATGGAATTCAGATTGCCAGCCAGGCCATTGCCGTCGGACAAACAGTGCCCGTTCGAACAGCCATCCACAACCATGGCGATGAAACACAATCTGCAAGAATTATCCTTCGAATCGACGGAAAGCAGACATCCGTCACACAGACTTTTCTGGCCGCCGACAGCACATCACAAACACTGCTCACCTGTGAATTCGACACACCCGGTTCGCACGTTGTTGAAGTCGAAGCCATCTCAGACGACGACGTCTCCACAGATAACAAGCTGGCAGCCGCGATTACGGTCTGGGAAGATCTCAAAATTGTAATCGTTGATGGTGCGGTGAGCCGTGAACCGCTGAAGTCCGAATCAGACTATCTTTCCATTGCACTCACTCCTTTCACATTCGGGCGAGTGCAGTTGGCGGACCTCATTTCAACCCGAACCGTCACGCTTGAAAATCTGAACAAAGATGCGATCTCTGACGCTCGAGTCGTCATCCTCGCGAATGTATCTCGCCTGAAAGATCAGCAACTGGAGTTCATCACACAATTTGTCCGCCTCGGAGGCTCACTGCTGGTCACGGCTGGAAATCAGGTGGACTTGAATTGGTATCGGCAGAAATTCTATTCGTCAGGGCAGGGCCCACTTCCTTTGCCTTTTGGTGAACGACAGGGAACCGCAGCCTCGTCCGAGTCATCGCCGTCCTCCATTCGAAGGATTGCCCGCCAGCATTTCGATCATCCCGCACTGGACTTCTTCAATGAACCGTCAAATGGAGATCTTTCGGACGCAATCATTGAGCAATGGTACTCAATAGATATTACTTCTCCTGAAGACATCACTGTCGTGGCACGCCTGAACAATGGCGACCCGTTGCTTGTCGAAAAACCCTTCGGGCAGGGAACCGTTTTTCAATTCGCGACGACATGTGATACCGACTGGACAGACCTGCCGACAAGTTCCGTCTGGGTCCCGTTCGTCCAGCAGATTGCGGTGACGCTTGCCTCTCGCATATCGCCTCCCCGCAACATTGAAACGGGGCAGTCGGCCATCCTGATTCTCGATGAGGCTTCTGCTGATACGGCTCCGACGGCCACCGAAACAGATTCTTCGAGCGCCACGATGGTCAGTGTGAGTACTCCCAGCGGCTTGTCAGAATCTTTGTCGATTCAGACGAATCAAAATCATCGCGCGGTGGAGTTTAACGGAACCCGAAAGCCCGGCATCTACACAATGACCCTGCCATCCGGTGCCCCGGTGCATTTTGTCGCAACAACGTCACCCGTCGAATCCAGGCTGCAGACAATCTCGGCGGCGCAGCTCAATGATGTCGCCGAAGCACTGGATGCCAGACTTCCGGGGTCGGCCGCAGAATATCTGAAGCAGGACCAACTGCGTCGTAATGGTCAGGAGATCTGGAAATATGCCCTCGCCCTTCTGCTGGCATTCATGGCGTCAGAAACAATCCTTCAGCAGCGGTTTGCGAGGGCCATTCAATGACAACGCTCCGGTTCATCGGGGAACTGCCGTTATGGTTTGGACTGCTGCTGGCAATGTGCATCAGCACGGTTTCCTGGCTTTATTATCAGCGTGACTGCAAAGAACTTTCCCGCCGACTTCGATGGATACTTCCGTCTCTTCGGTCGATGGCGTTCTTTCTGGGAGTCATCGTACTAACGGGGCCGGTCCTGCATCACAAACAGATCACAGGAGAACCAGGCAAAGTCACCATTCTGATCGATCAGTCAGAGAGCATGTCGCTGCGGGACCGTCACATGTCGCTCAGCCGAAAGTTTCTGATAGCGGAACAACAGGGCTGGCTCAGCAGCGGAGTGGTTGATCACACCGTCCCGAAAATCATTCAGGGTCTCAACGATGCCGTTCAACAGGCAGGTAACCAGGTTCATTCGCTGCCGCCGGAAGCATCCGTGCTGCCGGAGAGCCTGCAGGACCAGAAATCCTCCCGGGAAAGGACGACAGCGATGGACCAGATTCGCCGGAACGCTGCGACCGCCCTGAACGAATTGCCAGTCGAACTGCGCGCATCGTTGACCGCTGAGTTGCTTGCCCGGGCCGAACGCCTTGTGAATTCGAATCCGGCACCCATCGCCGCAGATTCGCTCGACGGCCATCAGAAAGCACTCGAAGATGCCATCGAAACAGCCTATCAGCTTCAGACCGAGATCACCCGGCTGTTTGAAAACCAATTGACAACCCGGATCCAGTCCAGTGACCCTGCGTTAAAGTCCGCGATCGCAATGTTTGATGAATCGTCGCGGTGGGACCGTCTTATTCAACTCATCAACCGTGACAACGCGGATCTGCTGAAACAATTGAGTGCCGAGCATGAAGTACAGATCTTTGCAGTAACAAACTCAAAGGCCACCGATGGCCGAACAGGGAAAAGGCTTCTGCCATGGAATACAGTCGATGGCATCCAGCCTGGGCCGACGTCTGACAAGCTCGGCGACTTTTCGCCCGTCACAGATCTCGCTACACCACTCAGCCTGAAAGATACGTCCGCCACGGCGACTGATCCGGATGCACAGGCACCAGCCCGGGACAACACTCCGAAGTCGACCGTCATTCTGATGACGGATGGTCAGCACAATGCCGGACCGTCGGCAATCCGCGCGGCACAAATTCTGAAAACGGAAGGAAGCCATCTGTTCACTGTGGCAGTCGGCGCTGACCAGCCTGCAACCGATCTTGCTGTCACATCAGTGGAACATCCGGATTCCGTTTTCAGAACAGATGATGTTCATGGCACTCTCGTCTTAAAAGATCGCATGCCCGCAGGCCAGCCGATGGTCATTGAACTCACCCACGGCAACACAGTCGTCTGGCGTGAGGAATTGTTGTCGCAAAATCTATCGCAGCGACGCGTCGATTTTCAGTTCAATGCGAAACAGATTGCGGAGTCAGTCCAACAACAATCGGCATCAGATATCAATCAGCATGTCGTCCCGGTTGAACTGACCGCGAGAATTATTCCACAACGCGACGAAGCAGAAATTCGAAACAATGCCATCACCATGCGATTGGCGCTTGTGATGCAGAGCCAGCGAATCCTGATTCTGGATGGTCGTTCCCGGTGGGAAACACGCTACCTGCGAAACGTATTCGATCGCGATGAACAATGGTTTGTGAACACCGTCATTCCAGGAAATCCCGCGGAGGCGTCGACATTGCCCCGAGGGAAACAGCCCGGCCAGTTCCCTTTATCACGCGACGAACTGTTTGGATATGACGTCGTCGTCTTTGGCGATATCTCACCCGAGTTGTTTGAATCGGCGGAATTGAAATGGATTCGTGAATTCGTCGAATTGCGTGGAGGCGGAATTATCTTTATCGATGGGCAGCGCCAGTCACTTCGAAGACTCAGTGAAGCTGACCTCCAAAGCCTGCTGCCCATTGAGTGGACCGGGCTGGCAGATGTGACATCGATTCCCTCTGATTCAAAATGGCAGCTGAATCTCACCGAAGCCGGCTCAGAAGAATCCGCGTTCAGCCTTCAAACCGACGCACAGAACAACAGACAATTCTGGAGCGAATTGCCCGGACCTCACGTGATCAATCAGGTACTGGCACTACCGGGCAGCACGACGCTCGTTTCTGCCGTGACCGTCGGCAATTCAAATCCGGTTCCGGCGATCGTCACACGGCAGTTCGGAGCGGGTCGCGTCCTGTATCTGGCCTTCGATGAAACATGGCGGTGGCGTTACAAAGCCGCGGACACCTGGCACCAGAAAATATGGAACCAGCTTGCACGTATGGTGATGCCGCCCGTCTTTGCATCCAGTGATGAATACCTGTCGATCGATACAGGTGCCGTGAGCTATCAATCCGGTGCGCCGGTCGATATTCGGATTCGACTGAAAAATCCCGATGGTTCCCCCGCTACAGCGCTCGCCCCCGATGCGTTGCTATCCATCGGGAATCGGATCGTGTCAGAAGTCTCGCTCACAGAAGACACCCGTGTACCGGGTGTTTATCGCGGCCGGGCAACGGGACTGGCGGATGGCGATTATGAAGTGTCGGTCAGAGCATCCGGGTTCACACAAGCCGCCCTGAAAGCGCGAGGACGATTTACGGTACTGCCAGTTGTCTCGGGCGAAATGACCGAAACCTCCGCAAACGAATCTCTGCTGCACCAAATGGCATTCGTTTCAGGTGGTACGTTTCTTCGAGAAGAACAGCTCTCAGAACTTCCAGACCGGTTGAGACCATTCAGCCATGGGAAGATCATCGAATCAGAAACCGAAATCTGGCAAACCTATTGGTGGTTTTCAGCCATCATCGCACTACTGACTGCAGAATGGGCGTTACGCAAACGTGCGGGCCTTCTTTGACGCGACCCAGCCGCGCAAATCGCCGAATGGCTTGCGGAAGAACGCGACAGGATTTCCTGATCGTGGCCGCATTCTGACGATTCCAGCGACGGGACAGCGAGAATCCGTTAAGCGAATGCAGAGTTGCGAATACAGAGTTGCCAACGCCAGGGGTGAGCAGGGGAATTCATGTTCCCGTCTCCGGCTGATGTTGGCCGTTACTTTCGAGGTATCCTCAACGACTTGCCAACCTGCAGCTTATCCGGTGCGGAAATACGATCGCGGTTCGCTTCGAAGATCTCCTGAAACCGCGACTGCGAACCAAGAAACCGTTCAGCAATGTGAGACAGTGTGTCGCCGTATCGGACCGTGTACTCCTCGAAATCCCCTGCAGGCACTATTCCGACGTCTGCTGCTTTCGTCTGCTCGAGACCCGGAAACAGTTCCCCATCCGTCTCGGCAGTATCTGCGTTCTTGCTCGGAACCGTGTCTGAGTTCTTCAGCTGAGGCATGAGTGGCGGGAGCGGGCGATCTTTCAGGCCTTCCCCCATGGCGATGCGGACAGGCTCGCGAGCCGCTGGATCGGTATCAGCACTCTCGGAAGCTTCAATCGACAGCGGCTCTTCCAAACTGGCCGGCGCCGCAGAATCTGACTTCGCGATTTTCTCCGATATTCCCACGGGGAGCGGCACACCATCATTTCGTGAACTCAAATCTTCTACCAGATTCTGAAGAGTCCAGCGTGGAGAATCACCGGAAGAAATTGGAATGTCTTCGGCGGATTCATCGTTCAGGTACACGGAGACATCACGGGCACGCAACTGTTCATTCAGCTGCTTTTCTCGGCGCACGGTGGGCACCTCGTCCATCACAAGCGGCTCGTTCCGAAAGAACAAAGCTCCCACGATGCCGATCAGGAGTATCCCCATCGCAAACCCAATTTTTCGATCAGGATGCATGTCGACGCTTCTGGCGGATTGACTTCAAAAGTACAGACCGGCGATAACCGCCGATCTGTTGACACAACGTCGGTTTCGTCTCAACCCAGTGACCGCTTGAGGAAACTCACGATGGATTCGCCACCTCCCCAAAGATACGGTCCGGTTGTAGCGATCAGGAAACACCACGACCCGCCATTGATGCCGATCTGCCGAGTCCAATCGTTTTCCCGCGAGAATTCGTCACCATTTTCATTCAGGAAAAGTGAATTCCCACACCTCAGCGGTTCGATCCTCACTGCGTGACGTTGGAAGAGCGTCGCACAATAGTTTCCAGTGGATCAGGTCAATCCTGACCACGAAGCCAATGCCTCGAGGGGACGCATCACCAAACTCGGGATTCAGGAAACGAAGAAAGAACTCACCGGTACCCCGGTGAGTTTTTTTTGTTCACAGGCGGCTCTCAACATTGCGTCACGCACCATACTGGACGACGATTGCCGGACTTCGATAAGTTGCATCGCAAGTCTTTCCCCCAAAATTTCACCGGCATCGTGCCACAGTTCGTTCCATGCAGACAACCGTTTTCTGTATCGCAGGTCTCCTGATTGGCGGTATCCCTTTTGGGTACCTTGTGGGCCGTGTTGTGCTGAAAGACGACATTCGTCGGCACGGCAGTGGAAATATCGGCGCGACAAATGTTGGCCGCGTGCTGGGCTGGAAATGGGGAAGTCTGGTTCTGGTCCTTGATGCACTGAAAGGGCTGATTCCCACGCTCACAGCCCGCTTTATGGGAGACGACCTGGCTTTTTCCGGGGTAATCGATGATCTGCAGCAATCCGCATCCTCCCACAGACTCATCAATCTCGCTCTCGCAACAGGCGTGTGTGCGATCATCGGCCACATGTATCCGGTGTATCTGAAACTACGAGGTGGCAAGGGGGTTGCAACAGCGCTGGGGGTCGTGCTGGTCGTGGCTCCCTGGGCCAGTCTTGCCGGATTGTGCGCTTTTGCAATCGTCGTCGGAATGTCTCGAATCGTGGCCCTGGCGTCGATCTGCGCGGCGGCCGCTTTTGCAATCGCTCAACTCTGGATGATTGGCAGTTCCGCGTTTCGCCCGGACGCACTACCACTGACACTTTTTTCGATTGGGGTGCCCGGTCTGATCATCTGGCGGCATCGTTCAAACATCCTCCGGCTATTGCGCGGCGATGAAAAAGCGTTCAAGGCTGGTGGAACCCCGGGCCAGGCGGAAACAAGTCCCGAATGAGCGATCTCCTGATTCTGATTCCGACCGAGTATGAAGCGCAGACGCTTGTCCCAGCTCTGCCATCGTCGTGTCTCCCACCGAACACAATCACTGAAATCTGCGGATTCGGTCCCGTTGCCGCTGGCATCAGAACGGCTCAGTTGCTTGCCCGGCATGGGCCACGCCAATGTATTCTCGCAGGCATCGCCGGCCGATACTCGCCACACCTGGAGATCGGGGCTGCCTATAGCTTCAGTTCCAGCAGCCTGACCGGGATCGGCGCTGGTTCGGGGAGCGAGTTTCGTTCCGCGACAGAAATGGGCTGGAAGCAGTGGCAGGTATCTGCGGAAATCCCGAACGAAGACATGTTTGCCCTGTCGCAACCGAAAGGGATTGCTGAAGCGGGTCTTCTGCTCACCGTTTGTGCCGCTGCCGCAACGGCTGATGAAGTCCGACAACGCCTGAACTACTATCCCGAAGCCGTCGCAGAAGATATGGAAGGCTATGCAGTCGCCATGGCCTGCTATGCCGCGAATGTGACCGTCAGCATCGTCAGAGGAATCTCCAATCAGGCCGGAAACCGTGATCAAAGCCACTGGAAAACCAAAGAGGCCCTTGTGTCGGTGGCACAAGCGTTGGGCTCCTGCCTGCGACAGCCCATACCGGAGCCAACATCACCAGAGTAGCACGCTTCGCGAATGACATTTCTGAGAAATTCGCCCCCTGCAGTGGCTGTGCACCTGCACCGTTCAGATTCGGGACGACGCAGAGAATCTTCTCTCCCGGCTCCTGGCACCAGACTCCTGCCTGCTGCGTTGCTGAGTGCAATTCTCGCCGGAATCTCTCGGATTTTTAACATTTGAGGCGTCCGAGGTCAGAGAATCTGCCCCTAATCGCCCCGTGCCGCCTTCCGTCCAACGTGCAGAGGTGGGTACCATGCCGCGGCTTTCCGGCTCTTAATAGCTGCGGATTTCCAGTGCGGTCGACCATCGACGCTGCCGTGATGCTGTCTTGAATCGAATGAATCAGGTTCCTCGTGCCGGGCTCCCTGGGTGATTTTCCAAATGTCTACCGCTCTTGATCCCGCTACGGATGAAACCGTGTCATCAACTGAACGCCGCCCCGATATCCGCAACATCGCAATTATTGCCCACGTTGACCATGGCAAAACGTCGCTTGTTGACTGCCTGATCAAACAAAGCGGTGCCTTCCGCGACAACCAGAATGTCGGCACCTGCATTCTGGACAGCAACGATCAGGAACGGGAACGAGGCATTACGATTCTGGCCAAGAACATCGCGATGATGTACCAGGGTGTCAGAGTCAACATCATCGACACTCCCGGGCACGCAGACTTTGGAGGCGAAGTTGAACGCGTCCTGAAAATGGCAGACGGAGCTCTGCTGCTTGTCGACGCCTTCGAAGGGCCTCGACCGCAAACACGTTTCGTTCTGCAGAAAGCTCTGGAATGCGGTTTGTCGCTGATGGTGGTGATCAACAAGATCGACCGACCAAACTGCCGACCCGACGAAGTTCTGTCCCACACTTTCGACCTGCTGGTTGAACTTGGCGCTGACGACAAGACCCTTGATTTTCCATACATCTTCACCAGTGCCATCAACGGATACGCAACACACGATCCTACAACGCCCGGCGAAGATATCCGCCCGTTGCTGGACATGGTGCTGGAACGTATCCCCGGCCCGGTTGTGCGTCCGGCGGACCCTCTGCAGATGATGGTCACTTCGCTGGAATGGTCCAAGTACGTCGGTCGAATTGCGACCGGGCGCATTGCTGCCGGCAAGCTGAAGACCGGTCAGCAAATCGCTCTCATGCGTGCTGATGGCAAGAAGGAGATGGCGAAAGTCGATCAGGTCCAGTTGTTCAGCAACCTCGGACGTGTCGATGCCGAAGAAGCCCAGGCGGGCGATATCGTTGCTGTGGTTGGTCTGCCCGACCCGGAAATCGGTGACACAATCGCCGATCCGGCGAATCCCGTGGCACTACAGCGCATCGCGGTCGATGAACCCACCCTTTCGATGAAGTTTACCATCAACAGTTCACCACTCGCCGGCCAGCATGGCAAGTTTGTGACGAGTCGTAATCTGCGTGACCGACTCTTCCGCGAACTCCAGTCCAACGTGGCGCTGCGAGTTGAAGAAACGGGCGATAAAGATTCGTTCAAGGTTTCCGGTCGAGGCATCCTGCATCTTGCCGTACTGATCGAATCCATGCGACGAGAGGGTTACGAACTGTCTGTCGGTAAACCTGAAGTCATCATCAAGGAAATCGATGGCAAGAAGTGTGAACCATACGAACACCTGGTGGTCGATGTGCCGTCAACTGATGTTGGTCCCGTGATGGAACTGGTTGGTGCCCGCCGTGGACAAGCCACGGAAATGACAACATCCGACACCGGCATGACCCACCTGGAATTTGCCATTCCGGCACGTGGCCTGATTGGCATGCGAACTCGAATGCTGAATGCCACCAAAGGTGAAGCAATTATGCATCATCGATTCCAGGCCTATCGTCCGATGGAAGGTGACATCGCCACTCGACAAAATGGTGTGCTGATCTCGCAGGAATCCGGAAAATCAGTTGGCTACGCTCTTTGGAAACTTCAGGAACGTGCTGAATTGTTCATCGGGCCAGGCGAAGATGTGTACGAAGGCATGATCATCGGCGAAAACGCTCGCGACAATGACATGACTGTCAATCCGATTCGAGAAAAGAAGCTGACGAATATTCGCTCCTCGGGAGCTGACGACGCCATTCTGCTTCGTCCACCACGCGACATTACGCTGGAACTTGCCCTCGAATACATCGAAGCCGACGAGTACGTCGAAATCACGCCTAAGGTCATTCGCCTGCGAAAAGTGCACCTGACCGAAAACGAACGAAAGCGACTGAACCGGAACAAATAGTCCGCTTTCCATCAACCGTTTAAGCTGACGATCGACATTCATTCGATTGATGCAATTCTCCAACAGTCCAGTCGTGCAGGCATAGTTTGCACAACTGGACTGTTTGCACAATTAGACTGTTTGCATTCGTATATCACGTCGGACAACAGTACCGGATTTCAGACGCCACGATCAGTCGATTGCCAGCAAATGAAAGTCTGAGTCCGTTCTCGAATTGCGTTCCTCTGGTGGGTAGACTGTCGGAGAGTCGCAATACGAACTCTTGTTCGCAGGCTAAAACTGGTCCGGTACTTCGCCGGATTCGAACAACACGACGCAAAAAAGCCACAAAACGGGCAGATAATGACAGAATCAGGATATGACGATCGTGCGATCGATCAGGCAATTCTTCAGTCTCATCGCACGAAGAATTCAGTCACCAGTGCCTGTGCGATTGATTATGTGATCCATCGTCAGATTGTCACACAGCTCATTCGGAAGTCCGCTGAAACCACATCGGCGCCAGTTGAGTCGCGGACTTTGATGCTGCTCGGAGCCGGCAATTGTCTGGATGTCGATCTCAGGCTGCTGGGGCAAATGTTCACAGAGATCCATCTCGTAGATCTGGACGAGAATGCGGTCAACGCTGCTGCAGATCGCCACCCTCAATTGAAAGACAAGCTTCGAATTCACGCGCCTGTTGATATTGCATGGCCACTTTGTGACGCCGCGATGGTCCACGAAAAACCAGACTCTCAGGACACAGCATCCACGAAGAAACTCGCGTGGTTGCAGCAACTTCAGGAGACAGATGCGGTCCAGAGTCTCCCTAGGTGTGACGTCGTGGTCTCACTTTGCCTGTTCAGCCAGCTCGTTGATTCGCTCAGCCAAATACTTGGCCAGCGACACGAAGGCAAAGACGGAATCACCAGGACAAGTATTGCTGATCCGCAGGCACTGGAATTGGCGGTGCAGGCACTGCGAAAAGGGCACCTTTCCCGCATGAAGACTCTGTGCCATTCCGCGGGGCAGATTCTCTTTGTTACGGATGTCGTCTCCTCATCCACATTGCCCGAACTGTCAACAACTCAGCAGTCAGAGTTACCGAACGTGTTGAAGCAGGCGTTTGCAAAAGGCAACTTCTTCACGGGATGTCACCCGGACCGAACTTCCAGTGACTTTGCGGAAATCGTTTGCAACGGTGATCGCACTCGAATGCAAATAACAGCACCGTGGATCTGGATGATGGGCTCGCGTCACTTTGCCTGCTACGCTTTGACAGGCAATATGCCAGAATGATTCGCCGTCGGGCTTCACCGTCGGGAATCATCGTGTTCCCTCTGGCAGACAGCGCTGGCTGTGAGCCGCAATATGCATCGTTCAAACAGGGGCTCGTGTTGGACTGTGTCGTCCCCGGATTCAGCACTGGTTGCTGCACCAATTTGATCAGAATTAGTGGACGTCTGATTGCAGCTTTATGATTTCATCGGCCTTCTGCAGCAGATCGGCAGCCTGCATTCTTGCAACGTCAATAGGAAGGCCTTCTTTCACTCCCGGACGCTGATGCCCCACATGAGAAAGCCAGGCATTATGCAACAGTGCGCCGCGGTGATTCATCACGCTCATCAGTTCAGTGGAAGGTCTGGGCTTCGATTTTAGTCCCCAGGCGGCCAGAACAGAGTCCGCCAGAACCTGGTGCCCGTCCGCATTCGGGTGAATACCATCCGGTGACATCGTGTATTTCGGGTCCTGCTGTCGCCTCTGCGTCAACGCGTTCAAAAAAGGAGTATGCACATCGATCACCATCTCGACATTCAGGGGCTCCTCGACAATCCAGCGCGCATACTCCTCCAGCACCGAATCGTAGTCTTCATACATCGCGAAATAAGAATATTTTGCCTGGCCGTCGGGTCGTAGTTTTCCGGAATCTTCCAAAGGAACGGCATCAAACGGTGGAGGCGTAAGCAGCACGAGTTTTGCGCCGGCTGCGTGCACCTTTTCTATCAGACTTCTGACGCCAGCCTTGTAGGCATCAAAACGCGGCGTGGACAGCGGGTAATAAATCCCATCGTTCATACCGTAACAGGCAACGACGACATCCGGGGAAACCATTTCCAACGCACGTGCGAGTCGTTCGTGAACATTCGGACGCGGAAAAGGATGATCCGGCTCAGATAAACCACTGCATGTTTCGCTGCTCAAACCGATGTTGACGATTTCCGGCATCGGGTTGACATGCTGAAGACGCATCTGAGCCTCGATGCAATTCACAAAACCACCCGCATGAGTGATCGAATCGCCGAGGAACAGAATTCTTTTCGCCCGAAGGGGAAAGCTGACATCTTCGCCGCAGGCCTGACCGTGATTCAGGATCACTCCAGGACTAATTGAACATAGAAAAAGTAGCAGGGCTTTGAAGTGCCAACGGAAGAAATTCTGCTGCATGATCGGCCTTAAGAGAATTCGTACCGGTATGAATCCCGGCGGAAGTGATCAGACTGGAAGAAGGTCAGGACAAGATCCCGTGAACAACTTCTCCGGGCTGTCCTTCGAGAAGGCTTCCGATCCCCGTCGCACGAGCGATGCTGAGCTGCTCGTTCGACAGCCCGAACAGATGCATCAGAGTTGCGTGGTAATCGTAGTGATTCACAACATCTGTCACGGCCTTGTGCCCCAGTTCATCGGTCTCACCATGGATACAGCCGCCTTTGATTCCTCCTCCGGCCATCCACATACTGAATCCGTAGGTGTTATGATCTCGACCAATATTCTTCTCATTCTGGATCACCGGCAGTCGACCCATTTCGCCTCCCCAGTGCACGACAGTCGAGTCAAGCAAACCTCTCTGCTTGAGATCTTTAACTAAACCGGCTGAGGGCTTGTCTGTCTTCCTGCAAACCTTAGGAAGTGAATTTGCGATATTTCCGTGGTGATCCCAGGTTTGATTACCGGTATGGAGCTGCACGAATCGAACACCTCGCTCGACAAGCCTTCGTGCAATCAGGCACCTGCTTCCATAGTCTTTGGTGACGGGATCATCAATTCCATACATCGCATGGGTTGCCTTTGTCTCTTTCGTGATATCCATGGCTTCCGCAGCAGCAGACTGCATCCGTGCAGCCAGATCATAACTCTGGATGCGTGCTTCCAGATCAAGCTCCCCCGGATGTGCCTCCAGATGGCGTCGATTAACGGACTCCAGATAGGCAAGCATCTTGTTCTGCGGAACACCCGCAATCGCCGGAGGAGCATCGAGGTTGAGTATTCGTGGCTCCTGAGATCGCACCACCGTTCCCTGATAGATAGACGGAAGCCATCCGTTCTGCCAGTTTTCCACACCCAGGACAGGCAAACCCGTTGGATCGATCAGGACCATGAATGCAGGCAGATCCTGACATTCTGTTCCAAGTCCATATGACATCCAGGCGCCAAGTGAAGGACGACCTCGCAACTGGCGTCCGGTGTTCATCGCATTAATCGATTCGCCATGGTTATTGACCCCGGTGTGCATCGATCGAATCAAACAGATATCGTCGGCAACATCCCCCAGGTGCGGCACCAGTTCGCTCAGTTGCATTCCGCATTGCCCATAGGCCCGGAATCTCCAGGGGCTGCCAAACAATTTGCTGCTGGCTTCTCCTGCATTGTCGTACTTTATGTCGCCGGTAAACGTCTGCAGATGCCGCTTGCTGAGCTCCGGCTTGGGATCGAACATATCGATGTGGCTGGGCCCTCCCTGCATAAACATCGAAATCATAGCCGTCGCGCGAGGCGTAGAAGTCGTTGATTTTGGCCGCAGATCAAAGACGTGCGGCTGCAGATTTGGCTTGGGCGGCGCAGCCGCGGCCACTCGATTCTGCAGCCAGGCAGCGGCAAGACCACTCAATCCGAACAGCGATTGAGATATCCAGTGGCGTCTGGTGAAATGGGACATCGCATCTTGCCTCAGTGAATCAGTTTAGTCGACGTAAAGAAAGCCATTCGAACTCATCAGCGAATGACACAGATAAGCCAATGCCAGGCGATTTGTGTCCTGCGATCCTGCGTCCACAGGAGCAACAACCGATCCATCCCCGGTGACCAGATTCGCGTCTTCCGGGGATTGGAAGGATTGTACAAATGCAACAGCATCATCGACTTCCTGGTCAGATGGCGCATGACTGAAGAGCAACTGCCACGCAAGAACCACCTGAGCACGAAGATCAGCGGGCGTTTCCGTGATCAGTCGTTCTGCCATTGCCTGCGACGACTGAACCACGAACGGGTTATTCATCATCATCAGCGCCTGTGAAGGCCCGGTGGATGAAGGTCTCAGCTCACAGTTTGGTGTAACGATGGGCAGATCGAATGGCTCCAGAACCCCAAGCGGCATCGAGCGGCGTTGCTGGACGTAGATGCTGCGTCGGAATTCATCTTCGCCAAGTGAACTCTTCTTGCCAGAAGGACGACCGGCAGAGTCTCGATTGTCGTTCATCAGGACGATCTGTCCGATTTCATCGGGACTCACCGGAATGGGAGGGCCATACATCTTGTCCGATCGCAGTCCGCTGACACTCAGAAGTGCATCACGAACGATTTCAGATTCCAGCCGACGGACAGACATTCGACCGATCAGACGATTCTCAGGATCCACAGCATCCAGCTCCGGCCGATGCACTGAGGACTGCTGCCAGGCGGCTGAATTCAGGACAAGACGATGGAAATGTTTCAGACTCCAGCCCTGCGTCATGAAGTCGGCGGCCAGCCAGTCCAGTAATTCCGCGTGCGACGGCGGTTCACCCTTGATTCCAAAATCTGACGGAGTCCCGACGATCCCTCGGCCAAAATGGTGAAGCCAGAATCGATTCACAAGAACGCGGGCGACCAGAGGATGTTGTCCACTGGTCAGATGACGCGCGTAGGCTAATCGACGACCTGTCGTTTCAAGAGACTCATCATTCACCGGAATCTGCGTTTCGCCTGAACAAAGGATGGTCAGCTCTGCAGGAACAACCTCTTCTCTCGGCTGCTGATGATCTCCCCGACTGAAAATGGTGGTGACAGGAACCTTGCCGGCAACTTCCGTCAGGCACATGACGAGATCTTCGGCAGGTCGCTTCTTTTGAACTTCAGCGGTTAAGTCATCCCATTTCTTTTTGTGCCCATTCAGGCGATCTTTGAGATACAGATACACGGTACCGCGGTTCACATTCAGAAATGGATACTGCTTGATCAGGTTCTTATGCTGGTCGGTCCTCTTGTCGGCGGCTGTTTCCCGTGCTTCGCGGGCAACCGATTGAAGTTCTGCCGGCACTTTTTGAAGCTCACGTTCAAACGTGTCCGCAACAATCTGATCCAGCTCTTCTGTTCTTTTCGCCGCAACGTCTTTCAGTTCTTTGTCGACTTCATCGGCTGCAGCACGTGTCTCTGCTGACCACATTGAAACCAACCTTGCATTGGGAGATCGCCAGTTCTTCCAGTCATAGGCGGGTTCAAAGATGGCTCGCAGGCGATAGTAATCTGCCTGCGTAATTGGATCGTATCGATGTTCGTGACACTGTGCACAACCAACAGAAAGCCCAAGCAATGATGTCGACACGACCTTGATCGTCTCTGCCATGACATCATTACGAGCCACGTTCTGATCGACACTGCCATCTGCCGTTCCATCAGGAATCATGCGAAGAAAACCGGTGGCGGTCAGACAGGCGGCCTGATCCGGAGCCAGATCTTTGTAGGGTGGCGTCAACAATTCGTCCCCCGCCAGCTGCTCTACAATAAACTGATCCCACGGCTTATCTGCATTCAACGACTGAATGACATAGTCCCGATACTTGAATGCCCACTTCCTTTCCGGGTCCTTCTCCGTATATCCATCGCTGTCAGCATAACCAGCGACGTCCAGCCAGTGTCGCCCCCAGCGTTCGCCGTAATGCTCAGAAGCCAGCAGCCGATCAACAACTTCAGCCCAAGCATCCGGCGATTCCGAATTCACAAACTGAGCAACAACTTGCGGGGAGGGTGGCAGACCAATCAAGTCGAAGTACGCGCGGCGGATCAGAGTGGCTTTGTCAGCTGGCTCACTGAAACTCAACCCATGCGACTCCAGCTTTGCCAACAGGAACGCATCGATCGGATTACGTACCAGGTGCGAACCAGTGACATCAGGAACATTCGGCTGCGCAATCGGTTGAAATGACCAGTGGTTTCTTTCTTCTTCCAGCAGCAATGCCCCCGGTGATATCTGCTCCGGTTCTGATCGAGAAGTCTTAGCCCCGGCATCGATCCATCGAACAATCACAGCAAGCTCTTCCGGCGACACCTTTGCCTTGGAAGGCGGCATGTCCCCGGACGCAATCCGATCGTAAAGCAAACTGGAAGCGTGATCGCCCGCAACAATTGCAGGACCAGAATCCCCTCCCGACATCATCAGACGCACGAGCCGGGTATCGAGGCTGCCCTTCAACTCTGCTTCTTCACCATGGCAATGCCAGCAGTGCTCTTTCAAAATTGGACGCACTTCCGTTTCGAACACCGGCGTCGGCTCCTGCGCTTCAGCATTGCCTGAAGCAGGCACCAGGGTCACCAGAAAACAAGCGAAAGAACGAAACGCGACGTGCAGCAAAGCTGAGTATCGATAGAGCGGCATGGTTTGGACCATTTTGCGCTAGCGGCATTAAGATTGAGGCGGGACAATTCAGACCAGTGCCAGACAATCATTCACATCGTTCAGTTCCTGAACGATCGTCGAGTCAATTGAGCAGGCTTCAGGCTGAAGTGGAGGCAAGGGGATCCCTTGATTCAGGTGGGAGCGGCGCTCGCCGCTGACCATACTTTAGCCGATGTTCTGGGTTCAGCAACGACCAAAACCCGGATCAGCCCGACTCGAACCAGTTAATTTGCAATTATCGAAATCTCCTCAAAAAGCTGACTTGTGCCGAAATTCGCCAGACCTGCGTAATCGGCACACACACACCGTGAATGCCCTGTGGCCCGGCCCTCTGCTTCAACTGCGTTGTGACCAGGCGCAGGAATCGTCACAATGACGCTGATGGCGGGAGGCGCCTTCACATGGGATGATTGAACCTCAGGATATCCAGCGAAATGCTTCTCACCATCCGGGCTTAATGTGCGTAGATCTATAAACCGGAACATTGCTGCACCCTCGCGGGCTTTCCTTCTCAGGGATGATGCTCCGGATATGCAGATCCAGTTGTCAATGATGCTTTTTTTTCTGACGTGAATTCCGACCAACAATGTCAAGCGGGTTTCTGCAGGAGCGTGTGACAGGAAGTCCAGCCGCTCCTGTTGTATCCCCGGTCCGAACGGGACCACCGAACCGTAGACACCCAGTTTGTTACCCAATGAGTTAAGCACCACTGGACATGGCAGAACGCAGAATTGGCCCATTTCTGATCGAAAAGCAGCTCGGCGCGGGAGGCATGGGAATCGTCTACCTCGCAACATACGAGCCGGCGGGCAAAAAGGTTGCACTCAAGGTACTGACGCCAGCGCTGTCTTCTGACGCCAAACTGCTCAAAAGATTTGAACGCGAAATTGACATTCTGAAGAAGATGAGTCACCCGAACATCGTCAAGTACTACGGCGGGGGTACCAAAGACGGCCAGCGATACTATGCAATGGAATTTGTCGACGGAGGTTCACTCCAGGACGTCCTGAAGAAACGCGGACGGCTCAATGTCGAGCAAACGATTCAGGTCGGTCGACAACTCTGTGCAGCACTCGAACACGCTCACAACGCGGGGATTATCCATCGCGATCTGAAGCCGGCAAATCTGTTCATCAGTCGCAAGGGAAGACTCAAGCTGGGAGACTTTGGCATCGCCCGTGATACCGAAGCCACCGCACTCACTGCCGCAGGTAAAACGGTTGGCACGTATGCCTACATGGCTCCCGAACAGATTCACGGTAACGCCCCCATATCAAGAAAAACCGACCTGTACGCAACCGGCTGCCTTCTCTACGAAATCCTGACTGGGGAGACTCCGTTTCTGGCAGACAATCCGGCAGAAATGCTGATCCAACATCTGAATGACGACCCGCACAACGTACGAGAGTTCAATAAAGACTGCCCCATCTGGCTGGACGAACTCATCGATCGAATGCTGTCGAAGAACCCGGACGAACGACCGTACGATGCACTCGCTGTGCATACGGAACTCAGCGAGATGCTGCGCAAGTTGACGCATTCAGAGGCCGTTGCTTCGACCATGCCACGGTCTTTCATGGCGAGCGATATGCAGGACAACATCGACACGGTGATCGTCGGTCAATCAACGATCGCCGCAGCGACCGAATCTGCCACCGACAAACCCAGGAAGAAGAAAAAGAAGAAGCGTGATCAGAGTCCATTTTACGAGAGAACCTGGTTTCTGCTCACGTGCCTCGGGCTGTTGATTGGCGGCGCCGTCTGGTTTTCTCTGCCACCAGGCGAAGAGACGCTTTACGAACTGTGCAGGCAGACCTGGCAAAGCAACGAAACAATGGTCCGCCGGGACGGCCGTCAGAATCACATGCTTTCCTATCTGGAACGATTTCCTGAAGGCACCCATGCTTCCGAAATTCAACAGTGGGCGAACGAGATCGCCGCAGACACCTACGAACAAAAAAGGAATCCGCAAAAGGAACACGATTTTGAAATCGCCTACTGGGAAGCAAGGGAGAAAGAAGACGAAATCACAGATTCAAAGAAGGGAAATCTGCTCGAACCCCTGCTGATGTATCACGCCGTCGTGAAAGCGACGGAGAACAATTCGGACGCCATCATCGTAAATATCGCGGCCAACCGGCGAGTCGCACAACTTCGCGAGCAACTACTCGACTCCCCCGATCGCACGGCAACGATTCGACAGTATTTGCTTCACGCAGAATTGATGCAGAAAGAAGGCAATCCCAGCGCAGCGGCTTTCATATGGTTTCATTTTCGTGAGGTCTTCTATGGCGTTCGGGAAGTTGAAGAGTTTTATCTTTACGCCCGAGATCGCAGCCACGGGAAAACCAGCGAAGTGCCAAACCCGCCCGCCCCGCCTTCTAACCTGAAGGACATCCCGCTCTCTTCCGGCAATGATCCCGAAGAATCATCCGGGAACCAGGACATTCGGTAGCAATCAGACTTTCCGCACGCTCAGCGAAAGGCCCCGTTCCGGCAAGCCCGGTTTTCCCAAACCGAACCATTGAGATAAAACGCCTGTCTCCCTTTGGTACATCACTTGAGATTCACTCCAAAATCGATAACATTCCGCTCCGGAGCGTCTCGGCAAATGCCGAAACTCCAAACGGAATGTCTCTCTTCGGGAGACTTCCTGTCTCGTTTTGCATCCGTAGCTCAATTGGATAGAGCGTCGGTCTTCGGAACCGAAGGTTCCAGGTTCGAGCCCTGGCGGGTGTACTCTAGGCGTAAGGGCGATGGTCCTTACGCCTTTTTTGTTTAAGTGACCGCCCGAACGCCGTGGTCTCGGCCAAGATTCCATACGGCGCCCGGACAGCCAAGGCCCATTGTACCCGCGAGGTTAGTTGAACGGGAAGGTACTCCGGTGAGCAAAGAAGAATCTGAGCCGACTCCAAAGATGAACGAACAGGTCAATCGGATTTTTTATGAGGTTGCGGGTGTAACAGCTCTTGGGCAACGCCAAGACGCTTTTTTGTCGGTCGAATCACTAATTCAGGCTGGACAGTCAGATCCAGATCGAACGGAGGCTTCGGAAGAAGGCTGATTTCGCGGCGACGTAATGGGCCCGCTGATGGTTGCAGCCATCAACGGGCGGGTTCTGAAGGCCCACTACCTTTCACGGAGGAATTATGGAACCAACAGATTTGCAGATCTGCGAGCGGATACTCGCAAACCTCGTTCAGCTAGCACAGGAAATCGATGATGAATTGAAGGGCCGGAAATTATCCCTCAATGAATCCTTCAAGTCCTTCAAGAAACAGTTGGAAGCGGTATGGAAGCCACTCAGGGCAGACAAAATTGACGATCTGTATCTCACTCCCGCAGTTGCAGAGGCTATCGCTCACCTCAACGGCGAAAGCGGAATTGTTAGGTCCCGTTGGGCTTTAGAAGAAGCCTTGGAAGAGGTTCGCGACGAACTGAAACGACTCGGGTATTTACTCGACCGAAATTAGCTTTGAAATATCGACAACCAACACGCGATAGTGTAATCTGGAGAGTACAATTGTCGAAGCCTAAACCCACAAAGCAGGACGAAACCGTGGACAACTTCCTTCAGTTCATCCGTGATTACTTCGACGAGCCAACGGCCAAACCGAAGATGACGGTTGCAAGAGAAGCAGGAATCTCCCGGGTCTATCTTCACGACCTTATCGAGGGAAATAAAACCGACCCATCACTGGCGGTTTCGATCCGTATTGCCAGGGCCATGGGAACAACGCTGGAAAAAATCCTAAGGGACAGTGTAATCCACAGTTGACAGCGTTCTCTCTGGAGAACTATAACCCGCCCCGCCACGACGGCGGGTGTTTGAAACATGTTCAGCCCGCCGAACCGTGACAGGATCGGCGGGCTGTTTTCGTTTCACGTCAGCAAGAAGCCGCACGAGTCACTCGCCTCAACCGATGCCGATCCTTTTTCGCCAGTGACGCCCTTTACTTCTTCGGGGTGGTCTGGTGGTTCGGAACCACGGCTGGCGATGCCAAGACTGCAGGCGGTCGGATAAGAGCAGCTGCTGAGCAACATTGCTTTGTGAATCCTCCGACCATGTTTCTGATTGCGACGCCCTCGTCGCAGTTGCCCCCGATATGGACATCAGCGTTTTCACCCGGACTGGAAAACCGCCTTTCTGGGGGAAGATTCGCCCGATTTGAACGGAGTATGCGGGAAGTGTTGACTGTGTCTCGGCCCCACATCGCTTCGCCAGCCTTTAACTATCGACGACCAGGTCGACCCGCCGAACCAGTTGTTCGACGCGTCCGTGACGACCGACCGACAAATCGCTTTGACGGTCTGGAAAGTCGTTTCTCTTTCGGCGAACCAGCGCTGGCAAGTGTTGACGGCGTCGGTCCCTCCGGAAACGTTCAGCGTCAACGCGGCCAGAATCGTGGCCGAATTCATTGGTCGGATTCGCCGAGCTCAAACGACGCCGGCGGGTTCCGGGACTGTCGCGATTTTGCATAGCGAACGCGACGCCGTGTTGCTGTTTTCCGAAGCTGCCAATCTGCTTTGGTTATCTCGTTTCGTGGCGGACGTTGCCGCCTGATGTGTTCCGCGCCGATCCCCGGTGCAATCCTTTGTGAATGGAGTCGCAAACCATGTTAGTACTGAACAGGAAACAATTCGAAACGATTCATATCGGCGACGACGTCGTGATTCGAATTCAGGCCATCAAGGGAAGTTCGGTCCGTGTTGCCATCGAAGCGCCGCCGACGGTTCGGATCGTTCGTGGTGAATTGACAGTGTCGATGCCTCAACCTCAATTGACGAAAGCAGAATCATGAAAGTCTATGAACTCATAACAGAACTCTTGAAAGTGCCCGCGGTCCGCCCACTGCGATCAGTAGTGGAGCCTTTCGAGTTTCTGGCGGAAGAATTGCGGCCATGATTCGTCAAATTGCTATTCAGTCTTGTCTGGTTCGGATTCTGTTGGCGTTTCTACGAAGTTGCTGCGAACTGCTACAAGTAACCAACCGGCAAGATTTCCGGTCGCGTATTTATACCGTGGGTGGTTGAAGCAGCCAGTATCGTGGGATGTGTTGACAACGATATCTTCGGGTAGCAGAATCTGCCTCGTTACCACACGAATGATTTCCAGATCATTTAGTGTGATTGTTCAGCGACTCAATGAACCTTGTTAACTGGCAAAAAAATGACTGAACCCATAGGCAAGCCTGACCCAGAATTGGATGCCATTCGCCAGCGAGTGCTTCCCGCACTGAAGGACGATCTTGAATCGTGGGCAAAACGGCGGTTTTGGATCTTACTTGTTATCGGTGCATTAATTGCAACTTCTACGTTTTGGGTGGTCTTGAACTCTGCAGTGGAATCTGTGGTTCAAAAGGAAATGGCATCGAAGCAAGCAGTGATCAATGCAATCGTCGGACAAACGGAATCAATGACCGGACGACTCATTGACACCACGCTCTCGGATAGCCGTAAGGCTCAAGAAGCCGCCGCCAAGGCAGAAATCGCGGCGGCGAATGCAAACGAATCCCAAGACCTTTTGACGAAACAGGTGAATGAAGCAATTCACCGTAGTCAGGCACTCAATGATGAGACCAAGGCTGCGCTCGACGAATTAGCTCAACTTAAGACAGTTCTATCACAGATGAAAATCCGCCAATCCGAGGTTCTCAACCAGATCGAAAAAGGAAACGAACTTTCACTTCAGTTTGATAAAGAGTTGCAGAACCTTGTCATCGTTCAGGAAGTGGAAGTTCTGAATGACGAGAAGTCCAAGATTACTCTGACTGTGGATGTCAAACCCGAAGCGAAAGCGGATCGCGAGAGACTCTTAGCGAAAGTCGAAAGAGTGGTATACAACTTCGACCCGCGATGGTTCCAAGACTCACGCAAAGAAATTGTGGATGCTTCAGCTCGCTACCAGCAAATCATGACAATTTGGGGTTCAACGATGTTTACTGCTGAGATTGTGACACATGACCCCGACCGAACCATCCTCCGTGGCGGTATGCTTGATACTGCCAATAGCAAAGTCTTTGAGTTGCCACCTTACCAAGAATAGCCAGCTAACGATGCTGAACACGTCGGGTCTGAATCAATGAGAACGAAGTTCCCCGGACACTTTCGCCCAACTGACGCAGAATTTGAAGACCTTTGGCAAAATGCAACCATAGTCCTCGATACGAGTGTGTTGCTCAACCTGTATCGCATCTCATCAACCGCGGCTAACGAATTCTTAGATCTGCTAGGCGCGTATCGAGATAGACTTTGGATTCCGCATCATGTGGCAAAGGAATATCTAAAAAACCGCACCACCGTGATCGGCAAAGAATGTAAGAAATACTTAAAGCTCATTGGTGACTTGGAGTCAATGGTAGATGCTATTGAAGGGGAGAAATCGCATCCCTTCGTGCCGGAAGACTTGGCGAATCGATTCAAAGACATCGCTGAAGAATTAAAAGCGGCATTGACTGGAAGCGAAGATGACCATCGAGGTCTTTTGAGCAATGATAGAATTCGTGATGCGATAGAAGGGCTTTTCAATGGACGCGTTGGTGAAGCGTGGACTGAGGACCGGTTGCAGCAGGTATACACTGAAGGCAAGGAGAGGTACGAAAACAAGGTTCCACCTGGATTCGCCGATCTAAAAGAAAAACCAGAGCCGGACCGATACGGCGACTTGGTGATTTGGTTGCAAGTCATTGAATGGTCTGAATCACAATCAAAGCATGTGATCATGCTGACCAATGACAAAAAAGAAGATTGGTTTGAAGAGGCATCTGGCAGGACCTTAGGCCCACTACCGCAGTTGCGTTTTGAATTTGCGGAAAAGACCAACAAGACGGTGTATCTCTATTCCCCATCTCAGTTCATTGGACTTGCGAATAGTCGGGGTGAACAAGTCTCAGAGAATACCATCAATGAAGTAGCAAAATTAGAGGAAAGCGGAACGAGTTCATCCGAACGAGCACCAAGGCCAGATGCAGATCTGGTGAAGTGGCTGCAGGAGATCGTTTGGAATAGTTTAGCTCCGCGTATGGGAGATTACATACTCGATTCATCGAGGAAGTTGGTCCAACGTGGGATTCCATTTGCTGCTCAAAGGAAGAGAATTCACCGTGACGTCATTGGGAGGCTTAGGAAAGATATCGATGACATTTTGGCTCATAGTGTGCAGAATACCCTTGAGCATAGTATTGCTACTGACCTTCTTGACGCTGTTGGACTCATTTGTTTAGGCCGACTCTCAGTACACTTAGAGAACACTATTGTAAGTGTTTTTCCGGAGTTCTTGGAAGAATCCGAGGACTAGCTCGAAAACTAACGGGCGTCGGGCGATACGGTTAGTTTCCCGCTGAAGTAGGTTCGCGTCGGCGTTCCTGTTCTGACGACGTCGTATTCGTACACGGGACCGACGCGACCCTTCGCGGTTTCTGTCGCGGCGAATTCGATGGTTACGGTCAGAACGTCCGACGCATAGTTTAGCGCGGCGACCGTGCCTTCGATTCGACTGGTCGTGTCCTTGCCAATCATCGCGAAGATTGACAGGTTTTCGACGCCGACGGCGTCCATCAGTGTGAACAGCGAACCGCCGACATCCGAAACGCCGACCGACAACGCGTTGCCCTGAGAATCCAGATGGTCGTCCCCGTGCTTCAAAATAATCTGGCCGCCCGGTTTTACGTTGCCGTTCACGGTAACCGGCGCGCCCGATAGTTTGGTCGTTTGCGATTCGATTCGTGAGAGTTGCGCCGCGTTCTGAAAGATCATCGCGGAATCGGCCGCGCCGTCGGCCGTCACTTTCAAAAGCAACTGGTCGACGTTGGTTTTCGAACCTGCGATCGTTATTTCGTAGACTCCGCTGGTTCCGATTTCGGCGGGCGTGCCAGGAGAAGCGACGACGACCCACGCGCCAGAACCTGTTTTGCTCCAGGCTTCCAGAGTCACTTCCAGACCGCTGGCAAACCATTCCGGCGACGCGCTCGAGACCATCGGGAAAGACACGTAAAGCGGACTTCCCGCCGTGAATGGTGACAACATTAGACCAAACCTCGAAAAACGCCCACGGCCGAACCCTGCCAGGATCCACGGGCGAACGTCCCGGAATTCGCGGAAAGCGAACCGACCAGCGTCGCAGGATCGACGCCGGAAGCCACCACGGAAGCCGCGCTGGGCGTCAGAACGACCGGAATCGAAATCGTCGCGTAGGTTGCCGCGGTCGCCGGGTCCGGTGTAAAGGTGATTCCGCCGCCGCCCGGCGCTGGCCAGTCGCCTTTCGATTGCGAACCGTAGGTCGTGTGCATCCCCGTGAGCGGGTTGCCGCCTGTGTCTATAGTGAATCGAATCGATCCGTCGGAAAGCTCGTAAATTTCATAAGCAGCGTTTGATCCAATCCAATAGTCTGTACCAACTAATTGACCGATTCCAGATGCGAGGTATAAACCAGACACCGACCAAACTGTTGAGCCATCTGACGGGTTCAGGCAGTACGTTGTTGTTCCAACCGTTGCAAGAACGTAGTCATCGTTGCAATCTAATTGCCCGCTACTGTATCCAAGTGAACGTGTCCACAGAGTAGTACCGGAATCATCAACCGCCTTGACGTTCGTCCCGTCATGGAAGTAACAGGTTCCGCTAGAATCTAAGGCAAATATTCCATGGGCTGAAAAACCTTTCGTCTCGACTAAAGTGAGGTCGGAAAGCGCCACTTTGTGAATGGTGTTGTCTGCCTGTAGGTAGATGTGGGTTGAAGTGCTGCGAATGTTCTGATTTGCGTTGATCGATCCTAAGGAATTCAGCACAGTCCCATCGACACTCATTTTATAGAGTGTTTGGTTTGCCAGATTCTGTAGGTAGAACACATCATTAGCACTCAATTCTGCATAGAAAGCGGTGAAACCTCCTGTGCCGATATCATATGAGTAAAGAGCGTTCCCGTCAGTATCCCAGACGAAGACGTCGGGCGTGGAATTCGCGACGCCTAGGCCAATCACGTAGTTCTCTGCCCCGTTGGTCACAATGTTGACGGCAGAGTACAAAGAGAAATAGGATGTCGTGTGCGGTTTTGACCAGAGGTAAGAGCCATCAACCGCATCGCGAACCAGATAGTCATCTGTTCCGCCGTAGATGTTATGTCCTGCAAGGTAGATTGGTTGTACCATCAGGCATCTCCGAGGATTTCGTCACAACGCGATTGAGTGATTAGGTTCTTTGCCACCAACCACGCCATAGATTCCCGAAGTCGGCGACTCGACAAATCAACTTCAGAGAGTGCCGCCAAATCCTCTTCGATGCATTTCATAATTGCCGAATCCTCAGGCGACAGGACGGCAGTTTTCAATCGCACCTTCTCTTCGAGCGTGAACCGATTTCGGAATTGAATCGGCGTGATGGGAACGCCGATTCGATCGAATTGAATCGAGTTGTCTTGAAGGTCCAAGTACGGGATAAACCTGTAACCTTCCAGTTCCGGTGGTGTCGGCATTGCATCGATCACCAATGCCGATTCTTTTTGCTCCTGAGTCAGAACGGATTCTTTGTAGACGCACCGAAGGCCAATCGCTTTATTGCCTTCGACGCGATCCCAGAACACGTAAACCGCCATCGTTCGGTACTCCCTGAATCAATCAAAGTTCACCCGGTCGACTACGTCAAACGAAGTTCGCAATCCTGCAACGTTAGCGTTTGGGTGTCGCTGACTGTGCGGTCGGCCGTCAAATCCCACCACGCAATAATCACGCGAGAACTCAGCGTCGCGTTGTCATCGGTCAGAACGGCATAGGCCGCGATCTTCTATCTTCGCTGGATCAACCAGCGGTCGAATCTACAGGTGACGTCTGAATTCGAGAACATCAGGTTCTCGAAAGACATTCTTCGCGCGACATGGCTGGCTGAACTTACCCTCGAACCTCGAGAAGTCCCGCTTCGATCCATGCTTCGACCTGGTCGTTCATCAGTGATTCGGCTCGAGCTTCGCAGGTGTAGGACTTCGTCAGGATGTCGTAAGTATGAAGGGCGGTCGCGCCGTCTTCGATGTCTTCGGCCGTCGGTGATTCGTCCAGCAAACCGGGAAACGTCAACGCCCACGACGCGAAGTCGTCACAACGTCCCAGGTCGAACGCCCCGCGGCAGAACTGGCCGTCGTGAATGTAAGGTCGTCCGGACGTTCGCCGCCACAATAGCGGGTCGATTAGTCGTTCCGAGCTCGAGACTTTCACGTTCCCGTAATATCTCAAACAACGGTTCCGTTTGAGGGGCGACTTCAGCGCTTCGTTGATGTGTTTTTTGTACTTGCTGAAGTCGACCGAATAACCCATGTTCGGATTGGCCTTCGTCCAAATCCGTTCGTCCCATGGGTCGGTTTCGGATTTCGGATCGAATGGCAAGTCGGCCGCGACTTTGGTCGATCAGTTGCGGCGCAAATACCAATCGGCGTTGATACTGCCTGACGGGTCGCCGATTATCGACGAATTTGTCACGGCCCCCATGCTGGCGATGTCGCAAACCTGCGCCCGTTTGTGCGCCGCGGTCTATGGGCGCCAGGAATCATTGCCGGAAGCAATGGCAATCGATGGATGGAAGTTCGACCGCCTGGTTACCACGCCCGACCTGGCCGCCGTTTGCGCGATTGTGTACCGCGACGACGGCCCCGCGCCTTCAACGATTGTTGTCTGGCGGGGAACGAATCTTTTGAACTGGGCACAGATCAAAGCGAACCGAAAAGGCCGCCGCCGAAAATTGACTGTGAACGTTCCGGACGTGAACGGGACACAAAAGGCCATCGAAATCGACGGGACGGTTCACGACGGACTGGCGGGCGAATTCGGTGTCGTTGGTCGGAAGCTTTGTCGCATCATCGAAGGACACATTCGAGCGGGCCGAAAAATCTATGTCACGGGACATAGTCAGGGGGGCGGGTTGGCTCAAATCACGGTCGCCGCCCTCCAGGCGATGGCCCGAGTTCAACACAACGCCGACATCCTTCCGGCCGGTTTGATAACGTTTGGAAGCATGAGAGCGGGCGACACGGCCTTCGCGAAATATGTCGAGTCGGCGACGACCTACGCGCCGGGACAGGGCGATTTCGGAATCATTCGATACCGAAACAACAACGACATCGTTCCGACCGTCCCGCCGACAAGTTGCGGGTATCAACACGCCGGGGACGAACTTTACATTTGGCCCGCCGGAATGGTGACGATGAACGTTCCCTGGCCGTTGAAACTGATTCAGCGAATCAAACCACTGGCCGCCGGAATCATCGGGGATTCAATCGCCGACCATTCCGTCGCCGAATACGTTCGACACTTGGAACGGGTTCGAATTCCGTGACTTGGTTTAAGCAAAGAATCGAGGCAATCTGGCAAGCGCGGAAGGGTGTTTCTCACCTTTATTTACAAGGATTTGGGATACTTGAATTTATTCGCTGAATAAATAAAACACCCTAGGTGACTCAGTTGCAATTGCCCTTTCGCTCCTGCGTTGTGATGTCCCCACCGCTTGTTTCCATCCAAACCCGATAATTGATGTGCAATCGTGTTGGGAGACGAGTGGGCTTAAGTCTGATCGGAAAACGGAAGAATGACCAGCAGTATGAATGCCGACGATTTCAAGGCTGTCGAAGACCACCTGAACAAGGAGTATTTCTTTGTCCGCCTTCAATCCATCAAGCTGATTGTTGTAGGCTTGGGCGTGTTGGGTCTTGGTAACATTGGAGCGGCGTACACAGCCGCTAAGAAAGTAGCGAATGACACAGCTACTACAGTGGCCACGACTGAGGCGGCGAATGTAGCAGCGGAAAAGGTGGAAGAATTGTTACCGAAAAACTTCATTGAAGAGTTGGAGCAACGGAAATCGACAGCCCTGGCTGAAGCGGCACAGATCAAAGCGCTGCAAAACAATCTGCTGAGGCCTCGCTCGAATCGATCAATCAGAAGAAGGTTGAAGCTGACCAGGTTGTCGAAAACCTTGCTCCCGAGATTGACTCATTGACCAAGAAGGTTGGTTCACTAAGAGTTGCACTCGGGACACCTGTCGAAGTGCAATATGGCACGAGCCACAAAGACCAGAAGGTTTACAAAGCTCCTTCTACAGGTTTCATTGTGCTTTCAAATTCTGGGCCCAGCTATGCCACGGCCACAGCTGAGGTCAACGGATCCGGAAAGCGGTTGGCGTATGTGAATGGAGTACTTGATGTCAATGCATCTCAAATGCTACCTGCCGAAAAAGACGATGAGTTTTCCGTGTGGGCCTCACAAGACACAGTGAAAATCTACTTCATACCATTGGGATTCGAAGTGACAGAAGATGCAAATTGATGCTGCGTGAGGTCGCGATAATGGGCGAATCATTTATCAGGAACTGCGAGAACTGCGGATCTAGAATCCGCATGGCACAGATGGAGAATGGAAAATGGCTACCATTCGAAGTCGATGGAAGTGGGAGACATCAATGTTCTGGTTCCAGTCGCGGTAGCTCATCTGCGCAAGATTCGCCTCCTCCTCCGCGTTCAAGTGCAGCTGATTCCGACCTGCGGGGCGACTACGTTTCAGCCCCATATCGGACGGGTTATCCAGGCAACGAGAACAAGAGTTGTAATCCTCCTGCCTTCATCGCTTTCATAATATTTGTGCTGATCGTGATTTGGTTCTTCTGGTTGCGGTAATCAATATCTTTCGTCGTCATGTGCCCTTGATAGACAATGGCGACATTTTTCGGGCCGGACAAATAGCGATTCCTCGTTAAGCAGTCAGTAATTTCAGAAAGCCGCTGGGCATGCATGAGTCACGAAAACAGCAGCTGCTTCAGATTGTGACAGAGTTGATCAGCGAGGGTGACAGCGTGGCCGCAACCAAGTTCCATACTGAAATTATCGGTTCTGCAACGTTTGTTGATCTCCAAGCTATGCACAAATGGTTCGGGAAAGTTAAGTCACTTGGCCATCTACTTGGAACTGCTGCGAGGCCGTGGCGAGAATTACTTACGACGGATCCCGACCTAAACACCCTTACATTCACAAAACGGATACTCGGAACGCTTCAAGCGATTCAGCACGAATTGGAACACGATCACCTGAAGAATTTTACCCAACTTGTGAAGGCAGAGACTCTTGCAGACCTATTGGACCAAGCACAACAACTCTTGAATGCCGGTTACTATCTTGCTGCTGGAGTAATTGGAAGGGCAGTCTTAGAGGAACACCTGCGTTCGACGTGTGACTTGGTTGGATGCTTTCCTTCGAAGCAACGTCCTACCGTTCACGATTACAATCAGGCGTTGTACGGAAAGGAACATTATTCTAAGACGAAAATGAAGCTCATCGAAGGTCTAACATCCATTGGTAACGACGCGGCACACAACAAACCAGAACTTGACGCACGTGACGTAAAGAAGTTGATCCAAGACTTGCCTGGTGTGATTGAGTCGACAGGCATTTGAGTTGAACGAAAGGGTTGGTTATGACGCCTGAACAGCGAAGTCAGTGGAATCTCTACTCATGTGTCCCGCGTTGTATAATCGCACTCGCTGAACTTCGAGGTAAGCCCATCCTAGATGACGAATTTGTGAACATGTTTGAAGGAGCTCTCCCTGAGTGGAAAAACCGATTTGGTCTTACCAGTATTGGCGACGCAATTAGGATAATTGCCACGCTCGAGATAGGAAGTAAACCGGTGCACATTCACTCCGTCGGTGAGTTCCAAGACTTTATTAACGCAGGTGGCAAGGTTGCCCACGCCCTTGTCTTAACCCACAAAGCTTGGTCACAAGAACATAAGCAACTAGTTGAGGTCCATCATTGTCGACTCTTGCTTGGCTTTGAATCGGATACGCCAAATCTCATATTGATGAGTCCAGCTCAAGACGGAAAGTGCTACGAGGAAAGGATGTCGACCTCGGAATTGAGTGAAGTACAGGCAGAATTCTTCGTCGTCTAGGGCGGAAGGGTGCCGTAAACCATCAAATCGAGTTCGAGATAGCGATAGATATTTGTTTTGGGGATATCCCAGGCGTGCGACATCATGGTCGGCGTCCAGCCACGAACGGCCAGACTTTTGCAAGCGAGAGCCATCCATCGACGCCGATCGGTTCCGCAAACCTGCGCGGCCAGGCTGGCTTTGTGCGTCAGTTCGTCCAACAAATTGAAGTTGCTTTCGTGGTGCAACAACAACACCCAATGAAACGGGACCGGTGCCAGACAATGAAGCAACATTCCGACCGTCCACCCGCTCGAGCGTAGTGAACGAATCAATTGGCTTTGCCAGTCCTGAAGGTTCAGGCATTCGCGGCGAATCGACTTCACGTCGTCGCTGTCTTCGGTGTAGGTTAGCCCCCCCATGCGAATATTGCCGGGAAAAAAGGGAAGCTGCAAGGCGGTATCCGCTCGGATCAGCGCCCAGGAAAACGATCCCCCATGGGTGACTTTGCATAACACGCAATGTATGCTCTGTTCCGGAGTGGTACCATTGTTCGAAATAGGTGGATGTGATGACTGCGGAACGGCTGAAGCAGATTGAAACGACAAAGGATAAACTTAGAGCATTGGCTGCGGTTGATCCGGACAAACTCGCCCGAAGAGAATTGTCGACTGAAATCAACTTCGCGGACATTGTTGAACCAGCGAGGGTCTTATTAACGCTTTTCACCCAATTGGAGCAGAGAGATATCTCGAGGCTCACGCTTGACAGTCTGAAACAGATTGAAGCTCAAGCCGAACGTGTCACTCATATGGTGAATCAGATTCAGAGTTTTAGCCTGAAAGAGGGGACACCGGCAGCAAACAAAGATGCAATCGTGAACGAATGGATGACTCTGTACGATCCAATAATGAAGCATTTGATGTTGCCGCTTGCGTTTACGGCATCTCAGTCATCCGACTATCTAAGGCTTGAACGCGAAGCACAGGGTTTCCATCAGAGATTAAAGTCTGAACTCGACGGGGGCATGAAGACACTTGCCAAGGGGCAATCAGAAGCAGCTGCGGCAATTGCCGCTATTAAAGATCAAGCCGGAAAGATGGGTGTAACATCTCAGGCGCAGATTTATGAAGAAGCTGCCAAAGAACACCTCATTGCATCAGATTTGTGGCATACTTGGACCCTCACAATGTCAGCCATAACTTTGGTTACAGCAGTGGTTCTCTTAGTGGTTTCATATGGAATCGAGATCTCAAGCGTCGCTGCGTCGGTTCAAGTGGTCGTCTCAAAGTTGATTGTGTTATCGACGCTATCACTGTTCACAGTTTGGTGTGCAGCTAATTATCGGGCTGAAAAGCACAATGAGACCGTGAATAAACATCGTTCGAATGCGCTTCGTACGTTTCAGACTTTCATAGAGGGAGCTGCTGACCAAAGAATCAAAGACGCGATTCTTCTCCATGCTGCACAGTCTGCATTCTCACCACGGCCAACGGGGTTCGAAACCTCTGAGCAAGAGCCTCAGCATATTAATCCGGTGGTTGAAATCCTCGGAAAATCAATTCCAGCTGGTTAATTCGTGTTCGCACAGCAATCTCGAGACTAACCCGTTCTGAATTTTCAGAGCGGGTTTTTTGTTGCCCTCGGTCTTCGGAACCGAAGGCTCCAGGTTCGAGCCCTGGCGGGTGTATTAACTTAAAGCTTTGCAAGCAAAGACTCTTGTGAACAAAGCTCCTCAGCGGATAGCTGGGGAGCTTTTTTCATTCCCCCCCGGCCACGACGTGTCGCAATACGTCTTCGTCACTCTTTCCGATGTCGATCCGGTCGAGAAGATTCAGCGAAAGCATTTCGTGACGGAAGTTCGTGGGAAGCGTGTTCGCGGCGTTGAAACCGGGCACGCCTGACTTCGCCCACAACTTCGACTGCATGAAGGCAATGTTGAGCGGTTTGTACAGCAGCATCGCCTGAAACCGGGGATCAGCTTTGCCCAGATCGTGACAGCGAGCAGCGGTTTCGAGTGTTTCTTTCAGCGACTCGGAAACGCGGAGATTGTTCGTAAGTCGTGTGACTTCATGAGAGACGTCAGCCAGGTGCTGCGCCAGCGAAAAACGGACGGTCTCGTTGAGCGAACTGTCGTCACCAAATGAACCCAGCGGCAGCGGAGGAATGCTGCCCTGAATTGGTTGTTGCGGATCAGAATGCAGTTGTTTACCGCAGTCCCAGATGTGTTCGGTAGCATGATACCAGTCCAGAATACCAATGGAGTCTACGAAGTACTGGTCCTGAATGCCCCAACACCACTCGCCACCATCGGCCACGAAAATCTTTTCCTCTGCTTCGCGATAACCGCATTCGCACGCCAGTCGATACAACGATGCTGAGAAAGTCGGCAGGTCTTCCTGACCCCAGATCACCTGCTTGTGCCAATGCTCTTCTTCTTCATCCTGCCAGTACACGCAACCGACTCGCATTTGACGCCAGATCATGCGATGTCGATCGGGATCATTGGGGCATATTTCCCGCTGATTTGTGCAGTACATGATGCCGTCGCAGCTGACATAAACCTGCTTTGGCCGGACCCGGGTTGTGATTGCAGATGGACGCTCGATCGCTCGAACGGCTTCCATCTGCCGCTGAGCATCGACAGTTCCTCCGACATCATGAACCAGTTGCAGCATTTCATCGTGGCCGATGTGAACAGCGTGCTGGTCGGCCATGAGTTGTTCCAGCCGCGTGAAATGTTCGATCGTTGCAAGTTGGGAAATCTGCTTCGCCAGATGTCGTGTCACGCGGTGTCGACCACAACAGATCACGCGATCAGCAGGAGTCTGATAATGGCCACATTCGGTGCAGCAATACCGAGTCCGTTTGAAAGAGATCTCGCCGCTTTGACTCATGATGGTGACGGTCCGCTGACCTTTGTTCTGCATCGACTTCCCACAGCAACACGGGTGTCTGAGGGTTGCGGCTAACTGCAAGAAGCCTTCCGCCAGAACCACCTGTCCGACCCGATCCTTCAAAGCTTCTGTCTGCTGCTCGACCTCAATCGCCGGTCCGGCAATGCATTCTTCCACGGTTGCCACTTCCCGGCCATCAATCCTTACATTAACTTCTACTTTCATGGGGGTACCCTCCCTGGGTCTGCGAGGCTCCAAGCCTCTTGTTGCAGGAAATATTCACCCATCAGGGTACCCCTCTTTTCAATTCCTGCAACAACGACCTCCATTCAGCGGATGCACCCCGCGCGACCGAGGGACAATGATGGTCAGTCAGTTTCAATTCAGGATCTCTCGAACTGCCGACATGAATTGCCAACTTCAAAAAAACACGATACGAACCACGCGTGAGGCTACCAGGGCGGCACGAAAGGGAGTGATGGTGATGAATAGTAACCGCTACCCACGACAGTACAGCGAATATGCCCTCTCGTGCGAATTGGTAATTCTTAGGCGAGGGTTCTCAATTCAGGAATTGCTTGTTTCGATAGCAATCATTGCGATTTTACTGGCCCTGATTCTGCCCGCCGTCCAGCAGGCGAGACAAGCGGCCCACCGGGCACATTGTGCGTCAAATCTTCGGCAGCTCGGCGTCGCCCTCCACAATTACCACGATCGCTATAACTTGTTCCCGCCAGGGAACATCAATGGCATATCGATGTTCGCCAGGATTCTACCAGACATAGAACAAACAGCTATTTTTTCGAGAATTGATTTTCAGGACTACGATTCGCCGGTCAATTCCGATGTCCGAAACACTCCAATTCCTCTGCTGCACTGCCCCATGGATGGCGTGTCCGTAAATACAAATAAGACAAATTATGTTGGGAATTGTGGGACGGGAGTTCAATCCAACGGGCAATTTCTGGGCATGTTCGGCCCAATTGACGGATTCGGTGGCCAGCCAATTGCCGCCGCCGAGATCGTGGACGGACTTTCAAACACAGTCGCCTATTCTGAATCTCTTGTCAGTACAGACGCCAGCCCAGATGAGCAACGAGAGGCACCGTTTCGCGTTGTCTGGCGATTTGGTGGCGCAAAGGATGCTGACCTAGAAGATTTTCTTTCCGCCTGCGACGCCCTGCCAACCACAGCAGACTTAAGCAGCATCGATCGTGGCAGAGACTGGCTCAGCGGAAATGGGGCCTATACGCTGTATAACCACTCGCAAACGCCTAATCGAAAGTCGTGTTCGTTTCAGGACAGCATACTCTTTGGATCCTATGTCGCCAACAGCCTGCATACCGGAGGTGTGAACATTGGACTGGCAGATGGGTCTGTTCGCTTTGTCGGCAACGATATTGATAAGGATATTTGGAGAGCATCTGCCACACGAAGCGGCAGAGAGGGTACGGAGGGATTCTAAGGAAGTAACGTTCAAAATTCATGAGGGAGAAGAAGTTATGAGTCGGAAAACTCTGGACAATGCAATTCGACATGCTGTGGTGGTCGCGTGTCTGCTTCAGACACCTGTTGCCAGCGCCGCCTGGACAATCGACAATCCCGTCGCCAATGACGACTACAGCACTTCGTCAAACATCGACAGTACCGGCGTAGGTGTTGCCGATGCCGACATTCGCATTCGAATCAAGAATGGTTCGACAGTTCTTGGAGAACGGATCTCCAAAGTGGGACCAGATGATAACTGGACAGAGAATTTGGTACCCCAATCCTCGGGAAGCTAAAAGGTGTCAGGAACCGTTTGTTGGCAACTGCGAGTGAGTTGATTATCGTTTTGTGATGGGAAGACCAAAGCGAGCGGCTCCGGGTGGTTGGGTTTATCATGCGCTGAACCGTGCGAACGCGCGGATGCCGATCTTTACGTAGAATGAAGACTTCATCGCGTTCCAGACCGTGCTTCAGGAAGCGGTGGCCAGTACAGGAACACGGCTGCTTTCCTATTGCCTGATGGGAAATCACTGGTACCTGGTGGTGTGGCCACGGGAAGAGGGTGAGCTGTCTCGATTTGTTGGCTGGCTGACCCTGACTCACACGCAGCGATGGCACGCGGATCGCCATCGACCGGTTCAGGGCACGTCTATCAGGGACGATTCAAATCATCTCCAGTGCAGGAAGATCACCACTTCCTGACGGTATGTGGAACGAAATGCTTTGCGTGCGAATCTGGTGACACGGGCGGAAGAATGACGTTGGAGCAGCCTCGATCGCTGGCACTCAGGCACAGCGGCCGAGAAGGAAATTCTGTCGGCATGGCCCTTTCGCCGAAGTCCCGGATGGCTGGAACATGTCATTTCGCCTCAGTTCGAAGCGGAACTCACCGCACTCCGCCGGAGCGTCAACCGAGGTTCTCCGTTCGGTGACGAAGCCTGGTCCACCACTGCGACACAGAAACCAGGCCTGGAAATCATCACTCTGCCTCAAGGGCGGCCCAAGTCTAAATAATCGGTTTCTGACACCATTTGAGTTTGCCTGGAGGGTAACGAAGCGTACGAAGGATGCCCACGCTCCGCGCGCGCATGGCTCCCGTGCTCTTCGCCGTCATGCGAAACTACTCGTTACTCTCTACGCCATGATCAAAAATCAACAATCGTGGAAGGAGACCGCCTTCCAATCTTGAAACAAATTAAGACAGCCGATGGCCCCGACAGTGCCTCACAAGTTTGTTTCATTGTCCACTCACGCAAGCCCCGACGCTCGTGACAGCGCATCCTGCCGTCAGTAGACTGCCGTGCATCGCATTCATCGCCGTGATGAATCATGCAAGCAAACAGAATCTCCAGAGCAACGATGACTTCAGCATTTTGCAACAAGTGCGGCGTTACTTATGCCTTAACTGCCGACAACCGATGCCCCAACTGCAATACCTTAATTGATATTCCCAGTGCCCCGGCAGTACACGATGCACAATTCCCGCCTGATTCACCTGTCGCACAGAAGGCTATTTACACTTCACGCCCTGTCGTAGGCGCGCCTATATTGCGAGAGATTGCCGGGCCAGCGAATCCGTATCACCCGCCAGGCAGTTTCCACGAGCCCGAAATGGACGCATTCACTAGACCATTGGCAGGATTTGGTGCTCGTCTGCTTGCGTACCTGATCGATGTTGTACCGATCACTCTGGCCGTCGCTTCCATTTTTTACTTCTTCCTGGGCTTTGACGAAGCGGTTCGGCAGTATGTAGCTGCAAGGGACGACATCGACAATCGGATAGATTTCTTAGCGCGGCGAAATCAAATCAGGGATTTTTCCTTCGTCGTTTACATCATCTACTGTGGATTACTCGAAGGCTCTGCGATGCAGGGGACTTTGGGAAAGCGATTGGTAGGCGTTCGAGTCACGGATGAGAACGGCGACCGATTGAGCATAGCGCGATCGTTTGGACGCAATTTTACAAAGATCGTGTCTTATCTCCCCCTTGGCCTCGGATTTATCTGGGCCATATGGTCCAGAAGGAAGCAAGGGTGGCACGACATGATCGCCAGGACACTAGTAATCAAGCGATGATACCCAAGGCGAGCGGCCAATAAGTGGTCATTAACACCGACAAACATTCCGCGTGGGGCATAGTGCGTGGGAGGCTATATCCGCGACCGCTTTACGCACTGTGCGAATGGTGTAACGCCAGCCTGGCACAATGGCATTCTTCCATCGTTCGCTCGTTCTGAAACGGCGGGGCTTCGAATTCATTTTGCGTGAGTTCCGGTTTGTGTTGTTGTGAGAAGGGGGATGCGACGGGCGTGATTTTGGATTGGGGTGAGACTGTTCGAAAATCGATAGGGACCAGTGATGAACGTTCGCCGTCTTCGCCGATGTGTTCTTCGTTCAGTTTTGAACCGGGATCGTTCTGCATTTCGAACAGGAATCGGCTGCAGTTGCTCTCGCGTCGCTTGCCCCCATTTCATTCGTGATGCCGCGCCAGTCAGTGTCAGATGATCCATCGCGCGAGTGATGCCGACATGAGCGAGCCGGCGTTCTTCGGCAATGTCTTTCTCGGATGGGAAAATGTGTCAGCGACGGTCTTTGGGTTTGCCAGGAATGACGTTGAAGAAAGATCTTCGAGCGTGATTCTTGTTGAGTTGATTGCTGTTGGTTCGTGAGGGCGTGTTGGATTTTTTTAGGCATGGGTTCGGTGTTCGATGTAGGGGCCAGAAGGCTTGTTTTTGGTCGGTGTTTCATTGGAAAGAAAAAGGTGTCAGGAATCGTTTCTTTCGGAGTGCTGAAAGAACGGAAACGGCGGGGTGGCACCGTCGAATGTTTGTCGGAATCCGATTGCAGCGAACTGAAGTGTGCCGCTGGCTTAGCCAGTGTGGGTTTCAATGGAAGCGTATTCCGAATTGGTGAAACCATTCCGGATCAGGGTCGGCAGGTCCGGCAAAGGTTTCCTGATGAACGCGGCCCTGGTCGTTTCGGTTCTGCGAACGATGGGAAGACAAAAGACTTCAGGTCTGTTTGATTGCGTCTGGTTTCCTGCATCCAGGTTTTCTCCCCACCGATCAAACTACCGACCCGGCGATAAACGTAACCGTCCGGTTGTGTCCGGTTGCTGCCGGACGATAAAATGGCGTGCGGACTGGACACTCCTGTTCCTGCCTTCCCCAGTGCCACATCAATTGCCGCCCGGGCTGTGTGGCCTTTTTCGCAGAACAGACTTGAAAGTTACACGAAAGCCATAAGTTTTCGGGTCACAATCTACTCATTCCAGTATTTGCCGCACGAAGTGAGACTTTGGCCCTTCCACCACTACACGTTCGAGACAACCAGAATGTTGCTAATCCCTGCGAACTTCAGGCAGTCTGTCAGCGCCATTGCGTTCAGCCTGCTCCTCACACACCTGACCCCAGCGACATGCCTGGCCGCTCAAGCCCGCGAATCCCAGCCACATCCTAATATTGTCGTCATCATGGCCGACGACCTGGGCTATGGCGACGTATCCTGTTACGGCGCGCGGTCGGTACAGACGCCAAATATTGACAAGCTTGCGGCGGAAGGGCGCCGATTCACCAATGGATATTGTTCTGCATCGACATGCACACCGACTCGATATTCGTTCCTGACAGGCAGGTACGCGTTTCGCGGCGAACGAACCGGCATTGCTCCTCCGAATGCTCCGGCGATCATCAAGCCAGGCACTGAAACCATTGCATCCATCCTGCACGCAGCGGGATACGCGACGGCTGTTATCGGAAAGTGGCATCTGGGGCTTGGGGGCCCCGAAGGCCCGGACTGGAACGGAGAATTGAAACCCGGGCCTTTGGAAATTGGGTTTGACACCTGTTTCCTGCTGCCGACAACCAATGATCGAGTACCGCAGGTCTATGTTCATAACCATCGAGTCCCCAATCTGGACCCTGCAGACCCACTTTGGGTTGGTAATTCGCAACCATCGGCGGACCATCCCACAGGAATCACGCATCGGGGTTCGCTGAAAATGGATTGGTCGCATGGCCACAATTCCACGATTCACAATGGGATCAGTCGGATTGGGTTTTACACCGGAGGTCATTCGGCGCGATTTCGGGATGAGGATCTGGCTGATAAATGGGTCGAGCAGTCAGTGAAGTTTATGAAAGAGAACAAGAACCGCCCCTTCTTTCTCTTCTTCGCGTCACATGACATTCATGTCCCCCGCATCCCTCATGAACGATTTCAGGGTGCGACATCTCTTGGTTTTCGTGGCGACGCTATCGTGGAGTTCGACTGGTGCGTAGGTGAAATCTCGAATGCGCTGGATCAATTGGGCATCGCCGAAAACACCTTAATCGTTGTGTGTTCAGACAACGGCCCCGTGCTTGATGACGGATACAAAGACGGCGCGATAGAAAAAATTGGTACGCACAAGGCGGCAGGCCCGTTTCGAGGAGGCAAGTACAGCGTTTTCGAAGGGGGAACTCGCACACCATTTATTTCCCGATGGAAAGGCAGGATTCAGCCAGGTGTCTCCGAGGAAATCGTCTGCACGATCGATTTGGCAAGGAGCTGCGCGGCGCTGACGAATCAGCCTGTTCCGGAGAATGCTTTCAGCGACAGCCAGGATGTGATGGATTGCCTGTTGGGGAAAGATGGGGCTCGCGGCCGCGAACATCTGGTGCAACAGGATAATGGCAGCAGTGGGACATTCGGATTCCGATCAGGTCAGTGGAAACTGCATCGTTATGATCGCAAAACAGCCCGGAATGTTGTGGTCGAGAAGGAACTGACAAACACAAAGGTTCAACAGTTTCAGCTGTACGATCTGAAAGCAGACCCGGGCGAAACAACGAACATCATAGACAAGCATCCGGATCTGGCCGAGCAGTTGAAGAAGAAGCTGGCACAGCTAATCGAGGCCCCATAATCATCTGTGCGGACCGTGGAGCATTGGACCGTAGAGCCGTGAATGGTGCGAAGCGGGATATAAAGTGTGGGGCCTGAATGCCGTCTGTTAATGCGGCAAGCTGGCTGCGGTATCGCCATCGCAGCAACTCTGCTGATTTGATGGCGATAGGCAATTCCTGGAACAATTGATGTCTTTCAGGCAGATGAATCAACACAAACCGGTGTCCGATGTGATTGTGCTTGCGATCACGGGAGCAAGCGGTACCGCATACGCCATTCGGCTGGCACAGGTTCTGCTTCAGTCCGACATTCAGCTGCATCTGGTGATGAGCGGTGCTGCACGGCAGGTTGCCCATCGTGAGATTGCCTCAACGCCACCGGGGGACAACTCCAATCTCGACGAATGGCGACAGTTCTTTGCTACTGCTCTGACGACGGGCCATTGCGGTCGGTGGGGATTTCGTTCCGTCGAAGGGATTTCCTGCGGCAGCTCTCCCGGAGGTTCTCCCGGAGGTTCTCTCGTCGTTCACGAACCGAATGATTATAGCGCGGGAATTGCAAGCGGTTCTTTTCGTACCCGGGGAATGGTGATCTGTCCGTGTTCGATGGGCACGTTATCGTCCATTGCCTGTGGAGCCTCAACAAATCTGATTCAGCGTGCCGCAGACGTTCATCTGAAAGAGCGGCGGCCGCTGCTGCTGGCGCCTCGGGAAACACCGTTAAGCACAATTGCCATCGATAACATGCACCGCCTTTCTCAGGCTGGCGCGACAATTCTGCCGATGATGCCAGGGTTTTATCATCAACCCTCATCGATCGGCGATCTGATCGACTTTATTGTCGCAAGAATTTGTGATCAGCTTGGTGTCGACCACACGCTGTCTCATCGTTGGGGGCTTGACAGTCAGGATGCTTGATGTCGGCTGCGACGTTCAGCTGCCAGTTGATCGGTGATCGGAATTTCGGGTCGACGATGGTGACCTGCATTATCGGTGCATTAACGGGAATGGAACGTCGGGTTTCGAAAGAAGTTTCAGCAGTTCAGCGGTCGTGTGTCGGCGTTCGTGTATCTGAATCGAAATCCAGATATGTCGGGCGAGCGATATCATCGTCCATGCAGCGACGGACTGGCTCGTGACCGAAGATGAAGCCTGAACGAACGCTTCTTCGAAGGCAAATACGGCGTCTCGGCAGTAGTCGCGGTCCCTCGGTGATCTGACCGAATATTCCAGCAAGTGGGCGAGGTAGTTGCCTGCATCCAGCTCCGGAGTCCCCATGGCTGCAAGGTCAAGGTCCAGCAGCGTGATCTGCGTACCGTCATAAAGCACCTGATCGAAGTAGAAATCTCGATGAATCAGGCAGTCCGGAGTTTTCGGAAGGCCTGCCGCAAGTTCAGAACATCGATTCAGAACCAGACCAATATCGCGGTTCCATTCTGTATGTCGCGTGCTGACTTCACCTAATCGACGTTCAAGGATTTGCATTTCATCGTGAATGGAATGATGACGATCCACATTCACATCAATTGAATGTAGTTCCGCCAACGCTCGTCCAACGGCTGCATGAACTTCCAATGGTGTCCGGGCATCAGCCGTCACACTGTTAGCGCAGACTTTCTCCTGCAGCCACATATTCAGGGCGGGGACAGTCCCGAGGAACCGAGGCACGCGGGTCGCGGACCTTTCGTGCAACCCTGCCTGATACAATCTGCGATGCAGCTGAGGCGTCGCATGGTCGAGTCCTTTGAAGCGAATTTTTCCAATGACGCAAAGATCATCAACCGTGCCCTGATGATTCACACCGTGCGAGAGCGCTTCATCGCTGCTGAAATGGCATTCCACCAGACACCGCCGGTCCGGCTTCATTCGAACGACACTGGCGTCCCGGAACTGCAACTGCGCAATTGGAGATTCCAGGTGTGTTTGCGAATTGCCCATCGCACGACGCACAGAATCCGTGATAAGGTGCGGATTCTCTGACACACGACTGAGTCGAGCAGGTGAAATGTCTCGGTTTGGCAAGCTTTCCGTGGTATCGAATTCCGCACCACCAGCGTGAAATTGATGAACTTTGGTGTGTGCATCATGAGCGATGATCTTGTCGGCGGTTTTCAGCAGCTGTGACAAAAGTCCGGGCCAGTTCTCTGCGGCCTGCCGGAATGTATGCGGCATCGATTTCAGAAGTCCGACGGCCAGAAAGCATCGAAACGCAGGTTCATTCCAGTCACCGCGTTCTCGATAGCCGTATCTAAAGTGATGAATGGCCCATTGCAGATGTTCGCTCGTCATCTGACCACGAACGTGACTCCAGTGCAGTTTTGCGACGAAGTTTCCTGCGTCAATCCAGGGACTGCCAATGCTGACGGCATCGAAATCGATAAAGCGAATGGACGGTTCATCCACAATCACCTGCTTTGCATAGAAGTCGCCATGAATCAGTGTGTTCCGGTCGCCGTTCGGAATTGACCTGATCACCGAACGGATCACCCGTCGGACGTCTTCTGCCAGCGGGGGATAAAGAAAGGACAAGTCGTCCGCCAGACGCCGCAGTTCACCCACCTGATCCGCGGCATGGGCAATCGGAAGGTTGAGTCCGACGGGAAGGTGACAGGCATGTAGTTCGGCCAGTTTTCGGCCGACATCCTGCAGCGTCGAGGATGGGATCGCCGATACGTCAGCGCTCAGCAGACTGGCCAGATTCTGTCCTGCAACCCATGGTGTTGCAATTGCCTGATACCTTTTGCAGCATTGAACCGTCATCGGATCCGACAGGTTCAGGCGTCCGATGGCTCGAACCCGGTCGGCTACCCGTTTGAACGTTGATTGCGAGTGAAACTTGACAACATACTTGCGGATCTCATTTCCCGGCAACGTTCCGTCGCAAGCCACACTCATAACTAAGCGTCGAGCAGGTTTGTAGGCCAGTCGCTCCAGCTTTATTTCAGTACTTTGGCGCCGAGAATCGTGGATATCCGGCAGAATGCGTCGAAGAAGCCTGTTACAGGATTCTTCCCTGGACAATTTGACGATGTGGCGAAGATGTCGGTCAAATGGAAAGAGTTCCAGCTTCAATCGGCAGTCATCGATATGTCGCACATGTCCTGCAGCCAAAGCAAGTTGTGCTTTCTGCTGCCATCTGTTCCAGCTGTCTGATGTCATGGCCGTGGCTGTGACCAGTGCGCTAACGCCGTCAGTCGTTACATCCAGCAACGCAATGCAGCGGCGATGTGGTTTGTATCTCAGATAATGAAGCCGAACATCAATCGGAGCCCTCGCCCGCAAGAGACTGGCGATGGCAGCTTCCATAGATTGCGGCTGCAGCAGATTCTGCAGGCCGGGCAGCGATGAATCCTGTCGCACGATGTTTGCGTTCGCTTCGGCCGCTACTGAATTCAGGTTGCGGACGTCTGGAGGTAATGATGTCAGCATGGTTTCGGTTGAATTCAGCATTTAAAGGTCAGGCAATCAGCTCGGGCGTCTGGCAAAGGGAAGCGTAAGATTCACATCGTTGAAGGAGTTCTTCATGCGTTCCTATGTCGGCGGTGCCATCGGGGCACAGGCAAAGAATGACATCGCATTGGGCCGCGAGATCCATGTCGTGTGTGATCAGGAGTGTGGTTCTGTTGACAGACACTCTTCGCAGTGATGCGATTACTTTCGCGCGATTTTCCGGGTCAAGACTTGACGTTGGTTCATCCAGCAGCAGGAATGGTGCTTTGCGTAGTGCCGCGCGAGCAATCGCCAGTCGTTGACGCTGCCCCTGCGACAGATTCACGCCTCGTTCTCCGAGGACCGTTTCGTAGCCGTCAGGAAGTTGCCGAATGAAATCTTCAGCCATCGCAATCTGCGCCGCTTCTTCCACCTGCTCCATGGCCGCGTCTTCCGTGGCCATTGCGATATTGTCCCGCACACTGGAAGCAAATACCACGTTGTCCTGCAGCACAACGCTCATTCGTCGACGCAGCGAAGTGAGCGTCCAGTGACGGATGTCATGACCATCGAAGTAAATGGTGCCCTGTTGAGGGTCAAACAAACGCAGCATCAGACTGAACAAGGTCGATTTGCCGATTCCGGATGGTCCCACCACCGCCAGGTGCTGCCCGGGTTGCACGTCGAAATTCAGATTCCGAAAGACCATCTGATCAGGTCCGTAAGCAAATCGCACGTCAGCGAATCGTATTCTGCCCGTCAGTTCCGGTGCCGTGATGGCCTCCGGGCTCTCCGTGATTTCCGGCCTCTGTTGCAGAAGCTCGACAATCCTTTCACTCGCAGCGAGTGCTTTTGAGAGTCGCCCGGTGTACTTGGCAAAATCCTGCAGCGGTTTAAAACCTCGCTTCAGATAGGCGAGATACACCACAAGCCCACCGGGTGTGAGAGTGCCGTCCAGGACGAATACCGCTCCTCTCCAAAGCACGACCGCAGATGTAACCGCGATTAGCACATCCACCGTACGCTCGAGGCCCGCCGTCAATCGGCTCGTTCTCACACCGTCTTTCAGACTCTTCGCATTACTGGAAGTGAAAGCTTCAGAGAACGCGTTTCCCATGTCCATCGCCTGAACGGACTTCACAGCCGACAGAGCTTCTGCAGCCGTTGCGGCTAACGCTCCTTCTCGCTGTCGTTGTTTTTTTGCTGATCGATGGATCTTTCGACTGCCTCGAACAGTAACAAACCAAAACGCCGGAAAGATAAACAGCACAATCATACCCAGTCGCCAGTTCATCCACAGCATCACTGCGACCATGCCAAGAAGCAGCAGACAGCTGGAGATCAGAGGCAGCGCGGCAGAGACGGCAACGTCCTTCATCATGTTCAGATCGCCGACCAGACGAATCGTTAAATCTCCGCCTCTGGCACGTTGATGGAACCCCAGAGACAGATTCTGGACATGCTGGTAGACCTGCGACCTGAGGTCCGTGACGATGCGATTACCGACGACCGCAAAAATGATCGTGCGGTAATAGTCGGAGAGGGCCCGCAGCACTGCGATTCCGATCATGGTCACGGCGCAAACCAGCAGTAAAGTATGGACGGACGCAAACGGATTGGACGCATTGATCAGAGCCAGACTATTGGTCCTGGTGATCTTCATGATCATGTTGTCAAGCACATACTGAAGCGGCCACGGCTCCAGGATACGCAGAGCAACGCTCAGAAAAAGACACGCAACCGCGAACGCCACACGTTGCCATTGTGCTCTGAAGCCAGGCAGCAACAGCCTGATTAACTTCCGGAAATTAGGTGAATCGTTGTGTGTCATATGAGTAATCTCAGTCCCTGCCGACCAGAGTTCGGCGGAAATGACAGTTGTTCGTCTACGCGGTGGCGCAGACCACATCATTCAGAACGCGGTCAAGACAGTGCTGCCACGAATGCTGTTGCACGACCGTGGCACGCGCAGCCTGTCCCAGTTTCTCTCGTAGTTCAGTCGATTCAACAAGCCTGACAAGAGCCTTCAGAAGCTCATCAATATTGCCTGGCTTGTATAGAAGTCCGTTGGTGCCGTGGTCAATGAGGGTCGATAGCTGACCAGTGTCGCTGGCAACAACCGGCAGACCGCACGCCATGTACTCGTACACCTTCAACGGAGAAAAGTAGAAGCCTTCGTTCTTCAGATACGGGGCGACCGCGACATCCATCGACGCAAGGTGGTGTGGCATCTGATTGGGCGCGACGGCTCCAGTGAACGTAATTCGCTGTCTGGAAGTTGAAGCCGACTGTTCAACGGTTGCTTTCAGCACGTCTCGCATGGGGCCGTCGCCAATGATCTTCAGACGAGATTCTGGATAGGCCTCTGTAAATCGGGCAAAGGCAGTAATCAGCGATTCAACTCCATGCCAGGGTTTCAGCGATCCGACAAATCCAATCGTAAAGTCTTCGGAGCCATCGATCACTGCCACTTCGGGATGGAAACGGTTCACGTCCACGCCATTCGGCACAACCCGCAAGCCTGCCGGGCAGCTCCCTGATTTTCGACCGCAGAAGCGACGGATGTAATCTGCCACTTCACTGGAAACAGCCACGATGGATTGAGCATGCTGAAAGGCGTTCAATGTAATACGTTCGGTCGATTCTCTGTCCAGTAGTTCACGATGCGTCAACTGTTCGTCAATCAGCGGGGCATTGACTTCAAGGATTGAGGAAACATTATTGCGGGCTGCCAGCATCTGAGTCATGTCGCTCCACAGCGAATAGCGTTCATACACCAGGTCATACTGTTGCATTGGGATGGCCTGAGCGATCGTTCCGGCGAGTTCCTGCCGGGCGGCTTCGCGTTCTGAAACGGACGCTTGTTTGCTCGTTCTGAATTCGCGAACCCGGCAATTCGACAGGTCGGGTGGGGTATGACCACCGACTTTCGCAACAAACAGATCCACCGTGTCGCCACGTTGCAGAAACGCTCTGACGATTTCCTGCACATGGATCGAGCAACCCTTCGTACCAAATACTGGCACTCCCGCATCTGCGCACACGTATGCAACCTTCATACCCTGTTCTCTCGCTCAATATCAAATGGTTTGACTCCTGGCGGCCAGTTGTCTTACGGACTGCTCAAAGCCAATTGACTGCGGGCTTCTGAGAAGGGTTGCTGGATCCTGCCGGCGGATTCACCAAACATCGCTCGCAATTGTTCCGTGCTTCGGACGACGTCGAACTCACATTCGACCATTTGCCGAGCAGCCGTAGCCAAACGTTTTCGCATGTCCGCATCCTGCAGCAACAGCTGCAGTGCGTTCGCCAGATATTCGGGGGCATTCTGAGCGACAAGCAACCCGGTTTCGTTGTGGCGAATGACTTCCGGAATTCCGGTGACATCCGTGGACACGCAGGGAGTTCCAAGGGCCATGGCTTCGAGCAGCACGGTAGGCAACCCATCGCGATTGCCGTCTGCGCCCAGCACGCAAGGCGCGGCCATTACCGCTGAATTCTGGATCAGGTGTTTGACTTCGCGCTGCGGACAGGGACCTGCCAGGACGACGTGACTGGACAGTTGCTGACGCTGGATCTGTGCGGCAAGAGCGTGTTCCAGGTCACCACTTCCAACCAGTATGCATTCGAAACTAACATTGCGATCTCGCAGAATGGCACACGCATCAATCAGATCACCAAAGCCCTTCTTTTCTACGAACCGACCGACAGCCACGATTCGAGCGGGACGGTTTATGGGCAATTGAAACGGGAAGTCGCTCAGGTGCATCCCGTTGTAGATACGCACAACCCGATCTCTGAAATGCGGAAACAGACGTGTCAGAAAGCGAAGATTGAAATCTGACACAGTGACTGTTGCAGAAGAGTCATGGATTTTGACAGCAAGATCTTCCGTACTGACACTATCGTGAAAAATATCTTTAGCGTGAGCTGTTATGGAATACGTGATACCTGCCAGTCGAGCCGCAATTCTTGCCACGGCGGCAGCGCTGGTCGCGAAGTGAGCGTGCAGATGGTTGATTCCACGTTGTTCGACCTCGATTGCCAACTGCAGGCCGCAATAGACATCCAGTGAATCTTCACGTTGCAGGCCATCCATGGCAACGAATGTCCCCGGATGAACCGCAGCGCAGCGATTTATTGCGTCCCACAATTCGTTCGTCCTGATACGCCCGCAGCTGAGGTACGTCAGGGGGCTCCTGACCCTTGAAATCAGATCCTGAAAGTGGGTATCCACGGGAGGCCGCAGAGAAAAGATTTCAATGGGAAGCCCGGCCGCTTCGTGAGCGAGAATCTCGTTGACGACGAAGGTTTCAGAGAATCGCGGATAACGTTTGACGACGTAGCCGACTTTCAGAGTATTGAAGTTCATGAGTTGGATCTCTCTTTCGAACAAAATCGATGCCGTCTCAACGGATCGTGGGTTCACTAACGGTCGCGAACCTGGGAACAACAGACTGCAGATACCGGTTGATCGTTTGCAATCCGTTCAGATTAATTGAGGTTGTGTCGGGCGTCGGAACTGTTTCGGATTCCAGCCAGCGGCGAATTGATCCGACCTGCACCTCGTCAGGGGAAAGCACCGATGTCCATCCCAGTGACTGAAGTCGTTCAGCGCGAATCATTTGTTCACGACGTGGCTTGATTCGCGGCACAATCAGAGCTGGTTTGGCAAAAGACAGGATGGAAGTCACGGTGTTGTATCCACCCATGGCGACAACGCGGGTGGCGCGGCTGAGCCATTCGTCAGTTTCCACCAGGCGATCGATCACTTCGATTTCCGGATTCGCTGACGCCATTTGTTTCAGTTCATTTCGCTGTGGCAGCGGCATGCAGGGACCGGTAATGACAACCCCCGTCCAGCCGAACGGAACGCCGTCGCGAATGAAGGCGGCGGCCAGCTCGAAGCCATCCTGCCCACCGCCGACCACACACAGTGCCAGCGGTGTGCCTTTACCGGGATTCGCCTGCAGCGAAAAGTTGGTTCGACCGTTGAGTCGCGTTGTCTGATCCAGGAATCCCGTGAATCGCGTTTTGTCGGCAACGCTTTTCGAAAAGCCATATTCGGCAACGCCGTCATACACAGCGGAATCTCCGTACATCCAGACTTCGTCGAAGTACTGTTCGACAGCAATGTCACATGCTCCGGCCGACCATTCCTCCTGAACAATGTGCGGATCATCCAGCACATCGCGCAGACCCAGCACGCAGTGCGTATGCCCTCTTCGACGCAGTTGCTTCAGCACCGGATCCAGTTCATTGCCGATCCCTCGCGGCACTTTGTCAACGATCAGTACGTCCGGCTGAAAACAATCCAGCGCTGCGGACATAATTCGAGAACGAAAGAAGAGGATCTGTTCAAGGGACCAATCGAAATTGCGCGCGGTGTACCGCCCGCAGAGGTCCTTATGCAGCGACGGCAGTGTCACACAGTCGAGACCCGCCTGCTCAGCAAAGAAAGCCGCTTCTCTGGCACCGGAAATGATCAGTGCTTCGGCATTAACCGGCTGAGCAGTCAGAGAATCAGCAATCAGGAGATTCCTTCGCAGGTGCCCCATTCCCATCGTGTCATGAGAATACAAGGCAATACGAGGACGCCGTTGACACATGTTTGGTATCAAGGCAATCGCGTCGTCCATAACTCGCACGGGATGACTCTTCGGCATTGGCCGGTTAGTCCTGCATGTCTTCAAGAGCATCTTTCGCTGCCTTTCGAACTTCCTGACTGGGATCTTTCAGTAGTTTTTCCACTGCCCGCATCGACGGTTCATGTTCCTCGCCGATCTCGCTCAGTGCCTTCACCAGATAGCGACGAATGTCCGCATCTTCATCCGACAGTGCGGCTGCAACAGCATCTCTTGCGGGCTCTGCGGCTTCACCGATCTTGTAGAGTGCTTTCGCACAGTAGTAACGGACGTCGGCTCCGGATCCTTCAGGCCTTCCATCAGCGAAGGCACCGCCGCTGCTGCCAGTTCTCCCATTCTGGACAGCAGCTTTTGCAGATCGATATCTGACTTTGGGATCTTCATCCGACATCGTGACGGCCAGCTCATTGACGGCGGCGTGAGCGTTGGGGCCCAGCTCTTCGAGCTGCTTTGCTGCTTCGTAACGGACCTGAGGATCTGAGTTCTGCAGTTGGCGAGAAAGATCAGCTACGGAATCCGCACGCAGCGTGATGACGCTGATCGCCAACATACCACTCGCTGTAATCCCGGCAATGGCAAGGGGTCTTCTGTACTTGTGCCATAATGAATGGCTCATGAGGTTTCTCCTTACTGCTGCCCGCTGAGTGCGAACAGCAACGCTGCAAGACATATGTGAAACTCGTTTCACCTCTGGCCGACACGTCAGATGACTGCGGACGGCCGGCTCTTTGGGACACGGAGCAAATGGATCGACTGAAGCGACACGAAGCTGGCGACTGACGGAATCCTTCCCTGTGGATCAACCTTCGTCGATCAGTATTCTGAGACCACTTCTCCATCACGGATGTCACCAATGTTTCTAAAGAGGTGACCGTCGATTGAATAGCTGATGTTGCGAGTCGAGCCATCGGTGAGTACGGCGACAAATGCACCCGGATGGGACGACCCGAAGCGATCGTCGCCGTCCCCGAGTCCGCTGAAATCGGGGAGCGGAACTTTCTCCGTACTGCGTAATGTGTCGGAGTTCCATCCGGCCGTGTAGCCTTCGTTGTCGTCGTCCTGCTCCTGACCGAGGAATGCCTGGTTCAGGCGTTTCTCGCTGACAAGCAGTGTGTTTGATGTTCCGTCAGTCACGTCACGAATTCGGCGCGGCACAAATCGTTGGACAACTCCGGACCCATCGCGATTGGCAGCTGCGTAATCACATAGTGCCCGCTTGATTGTTGAACCCGTCAGAGCAGGCGTGTAGTTGTCAGTTGTTGTCACCGTTTGTGGACTGCGTCTGGACGGACAGAAGAATATGGGGTTCGTCTGACCAACGGCCGTTTCTGTTCCGGCCTGCCACACGCTGGATGCTTCGATAAACGGCAAAATCTGGAAACCCCACCCAGCGCGCGGTCGGCGCCTACATCAGGATGCCCATTCTTGTAGCTGGGCGGGGTATTCCAGTTCCAGCCGCCAGTCGGAAAGAATCCGTACTGGTCATGATGGCTGTGAAAGGCCAGACCAATCTGTTTCAGATGGTTGGAACATTGTGTTCGACGAGCTGCTTCGCGAGCCTGTTGTACAGCTGGTAACAGCAAACTGATCAGGATTGCGATAATCGCAATCACGACCAGAAGTTCAATGAGTGTAAATCCGGATCGTGATGCAGGTGCGTTGATTCGCATCAGGCCTCGCGCATCGGTAGCGTGTCGTTTCATGAACAGACTCCGTCGAATGAAGCAACAAGCAGCGAATGAAGGAAAGGGCACGTGTAAATGACAACAATGCTGCGTGCACGAACTGTGCAAATACATGGCAGATGATTAAGACGCGATTCGCCGCTCACATTTCGGTGTGATCATCTGAGTTCAGTCTGCCCTGGCAGACACGAATGCCGCCTGCATTTCGGAGTAGTGGTTTCAACCGCGTTGAACCGCCAGGAAACTTCTTCATTTCTTAAGATTTGCGCTCGAAGGTTCGTCGGCATTCATGAGCTGCATGATGCGAGCGGCTGCGATTAGTTTGCGGAATCGGTCGTTTGATTGCAGTGGTTTGAGATCTGCATCGGATAACGCCAACCCGATCAGTGAACTGTCCTTTTCGAGGGCTTGCCCCACCAGTCGCAGCGCCTGTGCGACGGATGTATCGTCCATAGGTGCCAGAGCATGCACGCACGCGGCCTGATACAACACCAGCGGTGCTTGACTGAATTTCAGTCCAGTTGCCATATCAGCATGGGCCGCTTCGGTGTGGTTCAGGCGAGCGTGCAGAACAGCTCTGCCCATCCAGCATAAAGCATCCTCGTTGGTTTCGGTGAGGGTCTCGTTCAATACGGCCACAGCTTCTTCAGTGCGGTTCAGTTTCTCTGCCAGAACATGAGCAATATTGCGATACGCTTCGTGTTCCAGTGAATTGATCCGGATGGCAGCGGAAATCATCGATTGCCCCTTCCGCATCCGGCATACCATTGATATTCGCGGACAAACGGGCGATTCCACGGGACACCCAGCTTATTGGATCGGTCGGCGTCATTTGTAATCCGAGATCGCGATCTGCTTTTGCCGCAGCTTCTTGGCCAAGCTTCTGGTGGCACTGGCTTCGCAGAAAGTAGATGCGTGTCTGAGGAAATCCAAGGTCAATCGCGGAACTGAAGTCGTCCGCTGCCTTCTTCCATTGATGTTCTCCCATCCATGCAAGGCCGCGGCAAACCAGAGCCCGCGCGTAGCCCGGCTTTTCATCCAGCAGACGCTGGAAGTCCTGTCGAGCGGTCGGGAACTGATCGTTCCTGAGTTCGGTCATGCCGCGCCAATACAGGGCCTGATGAGAATTCGGACTGATGGCCAGGCACGTGGTGAAGCATTCGCGTGCTCCCGCAAACTGCGCGACTTGATAGCGGCACATGCCCAGACGAAACCAAACCTGAAAATCGTCCGGCAACTGTCGTCCGAGTTCTTCAAAGATCTTCAGAGCCGAATGCACGCGGTTGTGCATCAGCAAGTATGTGCCTTCGGATACGCGATCGGCCGCAGAATCATGTGAAACTGCCTTGCGAGCTGACAGTGACTGCAGTTCGAGGCCATTGTGTTCATGAAGTTCACGCTGCTGATCAAACAGCGCGCTCGGGATATCGGTATCCGCGTAGCAACTTACGGCCAGGCGGTTGTAAGACAGAGCATTGGTCTCGTGGACATCACTCTTCGAGGTGACTGTTGCCGTTTCACTCGACTGTTCCACACCCTTATGACCGGATACCAGCGGAGATTCTGCGCTGGCCATCAGGAACAGCAACTCACCAAAGCGATTCCTGAGGTATGTTTGCTGACTGGGCTGCAGCAGACGGAATGCGGGCCGGTCGGTCCAGGGCCTGTCTGCAGTCAGATCGTACGTGGAGATCAGTTGCTTCGCCGATTCAAGTGCGATCTCTCGTTCGTTGGGAGCACTTGAGGGAACTGAGAGAGCAGCCATCGCTTCAGGAAATTGCTGTTGAACCTCGGTAAATGTTTGAAAGGCCTGCAGCGTCGCCAGTCGGTGTTCTCGCACATTCCATGCTGCAAGACCAAACAGAAGCAGCAGACTGCCGATGACAGAAACGGTTGTGGTTGAGGTTGCTCCGGGATGTCGGCGGAACCATTTCTGTACCCGCTCTCTGATTGAAGGATTACCGGCTGTCAGCAGCGGTCGATGTTCCAGTTGGCGCTGCAGGTCGTCGGCCAACTGTTGCGCATTCTGGTAGCGGCCGTGCAGGTCGGGTTGCAGGCACTTCTGCACAATGGCTTCTGTGGCAGGGGATACGCACGGATTGATGGTTCGCGGGGAAGGAACGGCCAAACGCACATCGATGGCTCGGGCGATGACATCAGTAAGCCTGCCGGTTGATGTCGCAAACGGGAGTTGTCCCGTAAGCAGTTCAAACAGAATGACTCCCAGCGAATAAATGTCACCCCGTTGATCAACAGCGGCGGCGGGATCGTCAGTCAGACAACGCAACTGTTCGGGACTCATGTAAGGTAGAGTCCCCCCAGCCGATTCATGCCCTGTTGCGTGATCATTCATTTGCAGCGACAGATGAAAGTCCAGCAGCATGGGCTGGCCTTCATCCGTCAGCAGAATGTTGGCTGGTTTGAGATCCCGATGCAGAATGCCGCATTGGTGGGCATGAGAAAGCCCGTCGGCGAGCTGCCTTGCCAGTTGAATAACAAGTCGGCAATAGTTGTCCTCACTTTGTTGAGCCTGTTGCAGCAATGGAAACGTGAAAACGTCTGATTCTCTGATGGCCTGACGGCCAACTGCCGTCTCACCGAGCGACTGTCGAATCACTTCCTTCAGGCTGACTGCCTGCAAACTTCGCGCATGTGCAAAGGTCTTCAGAAACCGGGATGCTGTGGCAGGTAGTGGCTGACTTCGCAAGTGTTGCACCCAGTGACTCAACATCGTGGAGCCGAGATACGGCATACAGATGGCGGATAGTTTCTCGCCGTCGTGAACGGAATACACAGGCACGATATTGCTATGCTGCAGGCTTGCCAGCCGTTGCGCTTCGATGGTTCTGTGGTGTGTAACTTTCAGCACAACGTTGCGTTCTGCCAGTGCCGGCTGTCGGGCCAGAAAGACTCGCCCGCCAATTCCCGCGCCAAGTTCCGCCAGAATCTCGAAGCTCAGAAACCGACGTCCGATAGCCACATCGACCAGCTCACTCCGGGAAGCTGCAGTTTGAAACTTCGTAGCGGTGTCTCGATGAGCCTCTGGCTGCGACGGTGTGATTCGGTCTGATGTGGGCGGCAGATTGTCGTGAATCTCGGCGGAACTCAGGGCAGGCAACGAATCCGATGTTGAGGCTTGTGCAGTGTCCGGCCAGCTGGTCACATTGGCGCCGTACCGCGCTGCGTAGAATTGCGGTGTCACGGACTGTCCCGCCTGAAGTCTCAGCCGATAGTCCTCAAACGCAAGCTGGCTGATGGCATCGGAATCATTCAGTACATCCGGGTAGTTTTCAAAGTGCTGATCCAGTCGATCGTGTTGACCTTCGTTCCAGTTGTATTCCAGGTCGACGCGCAGCAATTCGATGGCGATCGTGCGGAAGTCAGGATGCGTGCGTTCGGGAAGGAATTCGTCAGGGTTAGCCGTGCCGTTGACTGTGCAGGCGGACTCGTAGGCTTCAACACACGAATCGACATTGACGAGTCTGTCATTGAGGGAGGGATCAGGTGTCATCGTTGTCTGAGATTTCGGAGAGTTCGGTGGTGAGTCGATCGCGGAATTCCTGCAGCGTTCTTTCGACAGTTCGTTTGGAACGTTTTGTTTGATCGGCAATCTCCTGAACCTCCCATCCGGAAATGCGAAGCCGTATCATTTCTGCCTTTTGAGGTTGCAGGTGTTCCAGCAGGTCGTCAATCACCAATTGAAGCATGACCAGCGCTTCTTCATCACCGGCTCCGGCGACCGAGGCAAATCGATCAATCTCCTGAGTTTTCTGAACCGACGTTTTTCTCACATCACGGCGCTGAGCGGTATGGTAGTCAGCCTTTGTACGGATTTTGTTTAGTGTCATGACCAGCAATAAAGACCAGAGTTCATTACCTTCAGGAACGTCGTACTGTCCGGCCCGTGCGCGGCGGAAGAAGGAACGAAAAACTGATTGAACAATTTCATCTGCTTCCACGCGTCGCTGCAACATGGGAGACATCTGATGACGGATCAGCCCAAACAGCCTCCTGGCGTATCGAAAATAAAGTCCGGTTGCCGCATCTTCCTTACCTGCTTCGAACTGTCGCAGGAGTTCTTCGTCAGATGCTGATTCTGAGTCGAATGTACGATTGTGGGGCATGAGATATTCCGGTGTCACACCAGACACACATTGGATAGCGAACTGGCCGCCAGAAGCAGAGGAGCCGATTCCCGGTGTCCTGACCGCCACGGAATCTGAAGAGATTTCCACCGCTTCAAAGAGATGACGTTCAGCGAGTGCCCCTCCGAACAAGTATCAACGACAGGCAGCATAACCTCGGGACGCCACATGCCAAAGCAGAAATTGTCCATGGTATCCATGGCTGCCGGGCTCAATCCATAGCGGAGGAAATCCTGGTATCAGCTGACTTCGCGGAAGCCGACGTGATGCCGCGAACAACCTGGAACAATCAAAAACGAGTGGTCGCCCCACGCACGATCTGATCACGGAATGCGTATTCTGAGGTCAGATCCAGTACCACACCAGCAGCGAATCCGTCATTGGATCGAAGAACGGGTCGAGAAAAGGGTCGTCAGGAATTTCGGACCAGGGATCATTAATCAACGGATCTTCAATCAGAGGATCGTCAATCACGGCGGGCCAGTCGACGACGTCGATCGGGTCAAGTGTCGGATCGGGTAATGGTGGCTCGCTGGTTGGATCACCCAGAATCGGGCCTGTCGGATCCGTCATCGTTGTACCTTCGACTGACCAGTCGATCCGGGGGACAGGCTGATTGTTCCGGCCAATCGCCTGGACCCGAACGTAGTAGGTACCGACGGTCAACAGTAATGTCTGCCCTGTTCGAGTATCTCCAGCAAGCCCCACCACTCTCTGCATGAGTGCGCCCCGGGCGTTATAGATGGAAAGCTGGACAGCGACTGGTTCGGTGCCGACGATGGTACTGGTCAGTGCCAGCTGGAAGAGCTGAGTCTGATTGATGTCTAAGGCAAATCCCTGAATTCCATCGACAGCACTCAACTCACCTGTGGAGAGCTGATTCCGCACCACTTCCGGCTGATTAAAACTGACACTCAGCCGGTAATTACCCGTTGCAAATCGACCTGCCGACTGACTACTGCTGATACGCACAAAGTACGTCTTCTTCGACTGAATTCCCGAGACCTGAACCGTTAGCGTTCCCGCATTGTGAGTGATCACCCTCGCATCCACCGCGATACCACTCGCATCGTAAACCGCGACATCCGACAACAGGCCACCGATTCGAGTGGCCTGCACGCTGATCGTCATGACGCGCGAATCATTATCGCTGAAATCAGGTGCCTTCACCGAGTAGAAATCGGTGTCGGTCAGGTCAGAGATTCCTGCCGTCGTTTCGTATTCGCGGAATTCTGCGAAGTGGGGCAGAGACTTCAGGCTTGTCGCCGTTGCCAGGGTGTCATCCAGATGAAGGTCATCAAAAAACGCAGGCTCTGCACCGGTGTCGAACAGCACACGCCGTTCTTCTTCTGCAAGAAAGTCGTATCGTAACCGGAGAACTTCATTCAACGTTTCTCCGGAGACCTGATTTCGTGTTTCAAATGTTGTCACCAAAGCGAATGAGCCAACTGCGAAGACACCGGCCTGCGGATCGGCCTCCACTCTTACGATGTATTCGGAATCGTCGTCATCATGGTGAAAGGTCACCGACAGATCCCCGCCCGGCCGACCGCCGGAAGTGCGGCTTGCGATGATCTGACCGCGATCATCCAGCACAGTGATCTTTGCAGAAAGCAGGCTAAGCCCTTCTGATCGCAGCGAAAACGTCAACGGACCGTTGTAATTGCTGAGCGTGGGCAGGACGAAATAATCGACATCCTCTTGCGTTGTGATGTCACCGTAAGACAGCAAAGGTGTCTGCCCATCGTATCCACTGGATGTTGCTGAATACTTGATGCGCGTGGCGCGTTTTATGGTATCGTTGGCACGTTTGCTTTCGTTGGCGTCTGGCACGCGAGAACCATTCGCCAAACGCAGGGCGTGGATGTCAGCAGTGGTTGGCTGCAAATTCCGGTCGGTATTCGGGGAGGCGAACATCGGTGACGAAGAGTCGTCCGAATGCTCAAGTCCCAGCACGTGACCGGCTTCGTGCAGCATCACTGCGTAGAACTGATCGAGGGAAGTGAAGTCTGCTTCGGAATTGATAATAATGTCGCCAACCCACGTGCCCGACATCGCAACATCACTGGAAATCGAAAGGGCCGAGACATCACCCGCAAGTGGAACGGCAGCCAGCCGAATGTCACCAAAACGCAGATCGCCCTGGGTGGCTCCAATGGTGCCGAATGCCTGACCGCCGTCATCAACAACGCCGATGTTGACGTCCGCTTCAGTCGCCCAGGTCTGAAAAGCTCGAAACGCCGTTTTCTGCCATTCGCTTCGCGATGCCAAAGCATCCAGCTTTGCAAACAGATCGCTGGTCTGCCCGACAACGTCGGTGCCATCCGGCGCAAAACTCACCGTTAAATTCGACGGATCTGCCCACGTCGTACCACCGGAACCGGATAGCAAAGCTCGCGATTCCAGAACTTCGGGACTCGAAGCCTGACGGAAGAGCTGCCGCTTGCGGCGCGCATGCGCACGTGAAAATGGCCGGGAAAACACAGAAGTGTGGAGCATCGTGCGAGACTTTCGATGGAGACAGGACCAGCAATGGAAGAGTAGCCGAGTTGCAGGTCCTGGTCCGCCAAAGAAAAACGGAATTTTGTGAATTATGCCGGACAAGACGGAGATCGGCCCCAGAAGGAAGTAAGAATCGCACGGAACTGTGAATGTTCCAGAGGCCTGCCCCGGTCTTGCGAGAGACCCTGAGATATCCAGACAAAGTGGGCGACAACCCATTCGGGAGTGCCGCGATCCCTGATTCCAGGCGAGATCACCGCCGACCGATGAGCAGTTGCCTGGGAGAACCGGAGACGCGATATTCGGCGAACGTCACGGCCAGGATTCGGCTTCTCGGAGTCATCAGATCACTGGCCACAGTCAGCCGGTCCGGAATTTCAAGTCCTGTAACGCCTGACCTGTGCGTTGAAAAACCGGCACCGGCACCCAGGACGACTGGAGATCGTCGTGTTATAAGGTCTCCTGCTCGAGCCAGTCCCGTTTTCCAGCAGGCTGCTGACCTGTACTGTTTTCGAAACCACACGAAAACAGGAGATTCCTTAATTCCCAAAAGCATTGGAAAACGTAAGGTTCGTGATGAACGACGCTGGCGCACTCATCAAGTAGTTCGTGATGCCGGCCAGGAGATCAGTGCAGACTGCGATGAGGGGGACTGCTTTCCTCGCGACAAGTGACAGCCGTCGAAAACTGAGCCCCCGAAGGACAATCGATGCGAAACATTCATTCGAACGACAAATCTTCTGTCACAAGGCGACAGGCGTTGAATTCTTTTGCGGGTTCAGCAGTCGGGATTGCCGCCGGCCTTTTCTCGAGTAATGCAACCAGGGGCTCTGTTCCGTCAAAGACCTCTTCATCACCACTCCGCGATGAAGAATCGAGTCTGAAATTGAAGTACATCGTCGGCTCATGCATGTATGGTTACATGTACATTGGGGAGATACTTCCTGAAGTCGCGAAGTGTGGCGCGACGGCCATCGACATCTGGCCAAAGCGACATGGCAACCAGCGCGAACAACTGGCTGACATTGGCGAGGACACATTTGGGGCGATGCTGGAAAAACATCAGGTATCGCTTGGTTGTATTACCCAATACAAACTTGGGCCGTTTGGTCTGCAGGATGAAATGCGACTTGCCAGTCGCTTTGGCTGCGCCACCATGGTTACGGGAGGAGTAGGCCCGAAGGGTCTGAAGGGTTCAGAACTGAAAGCAGCAGTCTCGGCGTTTGTTGAGCAAATGAAACCCCATGTGGCTGTCGCAGAAGAGACGGGCGTCACCATTGCTATTGAGAATCATGGTAACAATCTTTTTGAAACCGCGGATTCGCTGAAGTATCTGGCGGAACTAAGTCCTTCCCGTCATCTGGCGGTGGCCCTGGCGCCGTACCATCTTGCACAGGACCCGGACGAGCTTGCGAACCTGATTCGTACCCTGGGGCCATCGCTTGCGATGTTCTATGCGTGGCAGCACGGAGATGGATGCATGACGCGACTCCCCAAGGAACAGGAATTACTGCAAATGCCGGGGCGAGGCCCACTGGATTTTCGCCCCCTTCTGAAAGCGCTGGCGGATATTGATTACACCGGATGGACGGAAATCTTCATGCATCCGGTCCCGCGGGGGATACCAATTCTTGAAACGGCCGAAGAAGTCACTGCTGAGATCAATCGATCACGAAAATACCTCAGTGACCTGATCACAGCAGGGCTGTCATAAGGTTTCTGATCCGGGTGAGCACCGGGTCCTGTCAGGATGGATTGCCAACCTGGCGTCTGATGGATTCCATCACTCTGCCGTCTTCCCATATTTCCAATGGCGAATAATTGGGATGTCGACCGCCCGTCACAAATGGATCATTGTGGCGGGTGTTGTAGCAGCAGATCAGTGACCATCGCGAATTGCTCGACGTATTCTTGTCGGAACGGTGCAGCAGATTGCCATGGAAGAAGACGGCGTCACCAGGTTCCATTTCGCAGTAGATCAGCTCAAGTCGCGCGAGCGCGGCCTCAACCCGAACAGGGTCTGCTCCCACCTGCTCTCCCACCTTCATGTGGTCGACTCGGCCAATTCTGTGAGAACCACGGATAACCTGAAGACAGCCGTTCTCTTTCGTTGCCTGATCAACGGCAATCATACAACTGCCCATGTCCGGGTAAAGACATCCGAAGTTGTACCAGTATCCATAATCCTGGTGCCATTCCCAGGCCCCGCCCACTCGAGGTTCCTTCAGCGTCATCTTATGATGGTAATGGTAGACCTCGTCACCAAGCAGTTTTGCCATTGTCCCGGCGACTCTGTTGCTGCGAACAACGGCTGTGTAGACGGATGCATCATCCAGATCGTTCCGGAGGGCTAATCGTGTTTCGCCGCCGGTAGCATCTGTCCGTACATACGATTCATTAATCAGCGCCTGGTCGCCCCGGGCATATTTCAAAAGCCCTGACATCTCGTCACTGTTAAAAAGGCCGCGAACGATCACGAACCCATCAGAAATGAACCGGGCCACTTGATCGTCGGTGACATTAAACTCACTCACGGCATTCATCCCTTTGAGAACGGCGAAGTTGTCCGACAGAAATTCGACTCTTCAGTCACGGCTGATTGTGTCAACTGCAATGGGCCAGAGAAAGCCTGAACTGTTTCACATCCAGTTCTGCGAAACCACGGTCGCTGAGATATGTCGATACCTGAAATTCAGCCCCACCGGATGTCGAGGGCCCTTCTCAGGAATGCCGCGTTGGCGCGATTCAAAAGCGATGTGAGGCAAGGCTACAGTCGCACGGGCACACCGCGTTCCGCCATGTAACGTTTGGTTTCTTCGATGGTGTATTCACCGTAGTGAAAGATGCTGGCTGCAAGTGCGGCACTGGCATTTCCAGCAGTGACGGCCTGATACAGGTGCTCCGGCGATCCGGCACCGCCGCTCGCCACAACAGGAATCCGGACAGCATCTGCGACGGCGCGGGTGATCTCGAGATCGTATCCGTCCTTCGTTCCGTCAGCATCCATGCATGTCAGAACGATTTCTCCCGCTCCAAGTTGTTCGACTTCCTGAGCCCAGGGAACGGCCTCCAGACCTGTCGGAATCCGTCCACCGTTGATGTGTACGTCCCAGACTTCTCTGCCATCTTTCTGAATGCGTTTTGGATCGATGTTGACGACGATGCACTGGCTTCCAAATCGAAGCGCGGCTTCACGTACAAAATCAGGATCCCGGACAGCCGTCGAATTGATCGAGACTTTATCACACCCGGCATTCAGCAGTCTTCTGATGTCATCCAGTGTTCTGATGCCGCCACCCACTGTCAGTGGCATGAAAATCACTTCGGAAGTCCGGGAGACAACATCAAGGATGATGTCGCGTTGTTCGTGACTCGCGGTAATGTCCAGGAAGACCAATTCGTCCGCGCCCTGCTGTTCATACTTGTGCGCGATTTCGACCGGGTCGCCTGCGTCCTTCAAGTTCAGGAAATTGACGCCCTTCACAACGCGACCGGCATGCACATCGAGACAAGGGATAATACGCTTCGCAAGCATTGTTGATTCGCTGGGTGTGGGTTCCGGGACAGATTTGGATTGATGGGACAACAGTCCGGTATGCTCCCCCACACCGGTCTCTGGAACAAGTGTGCCGCGAATTGTCTCGCACTTGGTGTCAATTGTCCCCAGTTGTGATGGCATTTCGCCTGTCCTGCACCAGACCTCAGTACGAAAGAGCTTCCTTTGGATTATCGTTCAGGCAACCAGAAGGCGTGGAATGACCTGGCTGATAGTGGCAGTCAGTTTGCCAAAGTTGCGTCGGATGCCGAATGTCGAGACCCGATGAAGGTTCTGGATGGTCGCGGATGGCTCCCTGCCAGCGTGGCCGGTCTGAACGTACTTTGCCTGGCGTCGGGGGGCGGTTGGCAGTCGATTCTGTATGCGGTGGCTGGAGCGAATGTCACGGTTGTGGACATCAGTGATTCCATGCTTCGACTGGATGAACGGGAGGCGAAGAAACGGGGCGTCCGGGTTCAGCTGGTTCAGGGATCCATGGATGACCTGAACTGTCTGGCTGACCAGTGCTTCGACATTGTGCATCAACCGGTCAGTACCTGCTATGTCCCCGACGTGAAAGCCGTGTATTCTGAGGTCGCCCGGGTTCTGAGGGACAACGGAACCTACATCAGCCAGCACAAGCAGCCAGTCAGCCTGCAGATCAGTCATCGTAATGAACGGCAGCAGTTTGTGATTGGCGTCGAATACTACCACGACGGTCCGATTCCGCGGCAACGCGACGAGAGCTATCGTGAGACCGGGGCGACTGAATATCTGCATCGACTGGAAGATCTGATTGGCGGACTCTGCCGTTCAGGGTTTGTCGTCGAGGACTTTCGCGAACCCAAACGTGCGAATTATCAGGTCGATGTTTCCCATTTCGGGTATCGTGGCCGCTTTGTTCCCCCGTATCTGCGTTTGAAGGCTCGACGTTTACCCCGTGAGATCAGTGCCACTGGAAAAGAAGACGCCCCGGCAATCTGGATCCCGGGGCGGTGATGCGACTACTTCTTCTTTCCCTTTTTCTTTCCTGAACTCTTTGGAGCGGCCGCCTTGGGTGCCGCTTTTTTGGCGGTCTTTTTCTTCGGCTTGGCGAAGGCATTCACTTCCTTCTTTTCCGCTCCTCCGTTGCCGGACTTATCACCGAAAACGTTGTCCCAGTTCTTCCAGAATTTTGGAGTCGTACCGGTGCGAACTATGGGGCCGCTCATCGTATTCAATTCCTTAGAGTCATTCAGCCAGGGAGCATTCAAACTACTTCACGCATCCCAGCAGCCTCGTTGGCTGCCGTAAGCGGATTCTGCACGCTTGAGCAGTATCGTCAAGTAACTATCGCAGATGGCGACTGCTTTCTTACCAGTGCATGACTGTTCCACCGTCGACATTGATTGTCTGGCCGGTAACCTCTGATGCCCTGTCACTGCACAGAAAAACGATCATAGCGGCAACATCTTCTGGTTTCTGCCACCGTTTTAACGGAACCACGTTGCTGACTTTTTGCCCAGCCCATTCTTCGTATGAAAGCCGCTGGTTCTCGGGTTGTTTATCGTACCACGCCTGCCAGACGGATCGGTTGAGAGGTGTCTGAATCATGCCCGGACAAACCGTGTTCACGCGGACATTGAACGCCGCCAGATCTTTGGCCATACACTGAGCAAAATTGATATTCGCTGCTTTGCTGGCGCTGTAAGGGGGATCCGTTTGTGAACCCATCTGCCCAGCAACGCTGGCGATGAAAACCATCGCGCCAGCTTTTTGAGCTGCCATGGCGGGCCCGGCGACCTGGGCGATATTTGCCATGCCAACGATGTTCACCTTCAGAACCTCGGGCCAGGCCTCCAGTGGGACATCAAAATACGGAAACCCGAATTCTCCGGAACCGATGGCAGCAGCGTGAACAACGATATCGATTCTTCCGAGCTGCGTGACGGTATCCTGCCAGGCTTTTTCGACTTCACCAGAATTCGTGATGTCGCAGGAAATTGCGGTATCGCAGTGTGACGGTCCATCTGTTTTCAGGTCCCAAATTGCTACGCGGCAACCTTCCTGCCGGAACATTTCTGCCGCGGCCTTACCGATTCCGCTTGCACCACCGGTTACAACAACGACTTTCGAAGTGAGGCCGAGGTCCATTCGTGGTTCCGAATCAGTGCTGGAAGTTTCTGGTGAATCAGCGTTTGGGAGTTATACGCCCGTCGTACACCCCGAGATTTCTTCGCGATTGCGGCTACAAACAGGAGTCAAGCCAGAATCGGCAGTATGCTGTTTGATCCGTGCTGAATTTCCATCGTTTCAATTGAGCCGATCAACGTCGTGCTTGTGCAGTCTTCGACCTGAACTCGCACTGTGGAGCTCACAAGACGCGGATTGCCTTCGAACACGACGATGCGATCACACTCGGAACGCCCCATCAACTGGATTGCCGGAGATTCTCCGATCGCAGGGGCTTCACCGCGTGCCGCCTTCTTGACTGCGGTCTTGCTGGGGCCTTCAACGAGTACGCTTACCGTCCGGCCGATGAACTCGGCGTTGTCTTCTTCGCTGATCTGATTCTGCAGATCCAGCATCTCGTTATTCCGCCGTCGTTTCACATCTTCCGGAACGTCATCTTCGAACATCTCATCCGCTTTTGTGCCACTGCGTTTGCTGTATTTGAAGATGAAGCTGTTTTTGAACCGGCACTCTCGAATCAGGTCCATGCTTTTTTGAAACGATGCTTCCGATTCGCCGCAGAATCCAACGATGAAGTCACTGCTGACCGCACAGTGGGGCATATGTGCCCGGATGCGGTGCATCATTTCGCGATACTCTTCAACGGTGTATCCGCGTTTCATCTGCTTCAGCACGTCATTACACCCTGACTGAGCCGGAACGTGCAGATACTTCATCGCTTTGGGAAGGTCCCGGACCGCCTGCAGCAGATCGTCGGACATGTCGCGGGGAAAGCTGGTGACGAATCGGATTCGCTCAATTCCTTCGACGTCGCTGATCATGTAGAGCAGGTCGGACAGCCGGTACAGTCGACCGTTTTCGGTGTGGCGATAACTGTTGACCGTTTGCCCGAGCAATGTGATTTCCCGCACGCCCTGATCGGCAAGCACTTTCACTTCCGCCATGATGTGCGATGGAGAACGGCTTTGCTCTGGTCCCCGGGTTGCTGGCACGACGCAATAGGTACAGAACTTGTCGCAACCGATCATGATCCGCACAAAAGCCTGAAACGGTGTGGGTCTCATTTCGGGATCACGAAGTGGATCGTAGCTTTGAAAGCTCTCCGATACTTCCAGTCGCGATCCATCACGTCTGCCAAGACTCAAGGCTGTGCGGTGTGCACGTTGTTCGTCGTTACGACTTTCCCTGATCAATCGCGGGATCTCGGCCAATTGTCCCGTTCCCACAACAAGATCTACATGCGGCGCCTTTTGAAAGATCAGTTCCTGATCTTTCTGAGCCATGCAGCCCATCACGCCGATGACCTGGTTGGGCCGTCGGCGTTTGCTGTACTTGAGTCGCCCCAGCGCACTGTAAATCTTGTGTTCCGCGTGTTCGCGAACGCTGCAGGTATTGAACAGGATCGTGTCCGCTTCGCGAGGCGCGCTGGTGAGTTCGTAGCCATCCTTTCGAAGCGCAGCAACCACCAGTTCGCTGTCCAGCATGTTCATCTGGCAGCCTACGGTTTCGATATAGAGTCGACCATTGTGCGGGACGGTCGCGGGTGGGACGGTCTCGATTTCGGCCTGAGCGATTTCAGGACCGGTGGATGCTGTTGGCGGCGGTTCCGTCATGATTGAACTCGTTCCAGGTAAGCTCCGCTTTCGGTGTCGATCTTGATCCGGTCACCTTCTTTAATGAACGCCGGGACCTGCACTTCAGCGCCGCACTCCAGCGTTGCTGGTTTGGTGACGTTTGTCGCCGTATTGCCACGCGCTGCGGGCTCAGTGTACGTGACGGCCATGATCACCTGTTGCGGAGGAGACATGCTGATCAGCTGCTGATTCCAGTACAGTAAGCCGACGGCGCTACCTTCCATCAGGAAACGCATGTCATCTTCGATGACTGCTGCTGGCAACGAGTATTGTTCGAAGCTGGCGTTATCCATGAAAACGTAGTTATCGCCGTCCCGATACGAATACACTCCATCGCTGCGGTGGACGTCGGCCGCTTCGAGACCGTCGCCACTTCGGTAAGTTCGCTCCAGAAGCGACCCTCGAAGCAGATTTCGCAGCTTTGTTCGGTAAAGTGCCTGACCTTTACCGGGTTTCACAAAGTGGCATTCCAGCATTTCGTAGGGTTCATTCTCAACAAGAACCTTTATTCCTTTTTTGAATTCGCCGGCGTTGATCGTGGCCATTGGAGTGGTTTCTCTGACTTTGTTATCGTTTATAAAAAGTGGACTGAACAAGCGAACGGAACAGCTGACGAACGCTCCGGAAAGATCAAATTGGCGGCCGGACGTTAGCAAAACCGAAGCCCGGAGTGAATCGATATGTCGACCGTTCCCAGTGTCTCCAATCCAAAAAGCCATTCTGAAATCCACCAGAATGGGCTGAGTGTGCTTCCGCAGGGCGAGCTGGTGGCTGATGACGGTGCTCAGGTTCGCTGGCAAAGAGAAATGGCCGGTGCCGTACGGTCCAGGGGGGAATTGCTTCGGCGACTGAAAATCCATTCGCTTGAAAGCGAAACGGCCGTGGACGCGGACAATCGTTTTCCCGTGCTGGTGCCAGTCAGTTACCTGAAGCGAATGAAACCGGGTCATCTGTCGGACCCTTTATTGCTGCAGGTGTTACCAACGATCGAAGAATCGGCCGATGTGCTTGGATTTGTCCCGGACGCCGTCGGCGACCTTGCCAGCCGTCGAACACCAGGCCTGATCCAGAAGTATTTCGGCAGAGCCCTCCTGATTACAACGGGGGCCTGCGCGGTACATTGCCGTTACTGCTTCCGCCGCGATTATCCATACGCAGCGGAACCCAAATCACTCGACGAATGGAAGCCTGCTCTGGAAGCCCTATCCACGGACGCAACGATTTCTGAGGTGATTCTGAGCGGCGGAGATCCGCTGATGCTCACCGATCAACGGCTCAACCGACTCTGTCGGCTGATTGATGCCATCCCCCATATTGAACGGATTCGAATTCACACGCGGCTTCCAATCGTTCTTCCCTCCCGAGTGACACCAGAGTTGCTGGGCATGTCTGATCAGCTTCGGAGTCAGTTGATTTTCGTCGTCCACGCCAATCACCCGGCTGAAATTGTCGAAGACTGCGCGGCCGCGCTTTCGCAGCTGAGCCGAAAGGGTTTTCCCGTGCTGAACCAGGCGGTCCTGATGAAAGGTGTGAATGATGATCCCGATGTTCTGGAATTGCTCTGCAGACGGCTGATCAATCTGGGAGTGATTCCCTACTACCTGCATCAGCTCGATCGCGTTGCCGGGGCGGCCCATTTCGAAGTTGAGCCGGAAACTGGACGAGCACTGATCGAACACCTTCGAGCCCGGCTACCCGGCTATGCCGTGCCACAGTTCGTTGTTGAAATCGCCGGACGCTCTTCAAAAACTCCGCTTTGAAAGACCACACGAGTCTGCGGCCCGCTGGCCATTCGGGTAAAGCCTGACTCAATGGTGGAGATGTTTTTTGAAGGTTTTCGAGAACGGGTCTCCTGTTGCTCGAATTGGCACAAATCATGCTGTATACGGAACAATCGTCAGAAATCGACCACGACTGACGATCCTCTGCCGAAGGATTTGGCAGAGATGCCCGTTTCAGAGGCAGGCGGGCGTCATAGGTATTGCCTCTGACACGAAATCTGGAAATCGGTGAATGGACGTCGACGTCAGACGTCAGCCGGGTTTCTCGTTCAGGGATGGGGCTCAGTTCGCGAGAGCATGACGATGAGAGGTGACTCATCGACGTCGCGAAGACTCAAAGTTAATCGGGAGGAATTAAGCAGTACCATGTCGAAATCAAAGCTCGAGTACATTTGGCTGGATGGTTCAAAGCCGACTCAGGAACTCCGTTCCAAGACTAAGATCGTCAAGGACTTCGGGGGCACACTTGAAGAGTGTCCTGTTTGGTGCTTTGACGGAAGTTCCACGAATCAGGCTCCCGGCGGATCCTCGGATTGCCTTCTGCAGCCGGTTTCCATCTTTCCAGATCCTGGACGCGTGAGCGGTTACCTGGTGATGTGCGAGGTGTTGAACTCAGACGGTTCGGTTCATGAGTCCAACGGTCGTGCGACAATCGACGACGACGACAACGATTTCTGGTTTGGTTTCGAGCAGGAATACTTCCTTTGGGACAGTGAAATCAATCGCCCTCTGGGATTTCCACCGGGCGGTTACCCTGCCCCACAGGGACCTTACTACTGTTCGGTTGGCGCGAATCGGGCATTCGGTCGCGAAGTTATCGAAGAGCACCTGGATCTGTGTCTCGAAGCTGGTCTGAACGTCGAAGGTATTAATGCCGAAGTTGCCACAGGACAGTGGGAATTTCAGGTATTTGCAAAAGGCGCCAAGCGGGCTGGTGACGAAGTCTGGGTTGCCCGTTATCTGTTGGAGCGTACTGCTGAAAAGTACGGCGTATGGATTCAGTGGCATCCAAAGCCGCTTGGCGACACCGACTGGAATGGTTCCGGTATGCACGCGAATTTCTCGAATGACACATTGCGAACATGCGGAAGTAAGGACACTTACGAAAAGATCTGCTCTGCATTTGCTCCCCGAGTCAAAGAGCATATTGCGGTTTACGGTGCGGACAACCATATGCGTCTGACCGGTAAGCACGAAACACAGTCCATTGATCAGTTTAGTTTTGGTGTGTCGGACCGTGGTGCATCCATTCGTATTCCAGTTGCGACTGTGACCAACGGATGGAAAGGCTGGCTGGAAGATCGCCGTCCTGCTTCCAATGCTGATCCTTACAAGGTCGCTGCCGAGATTATTCGAACGGTAAAGGCTGTGAAGATTTGAGATCTCTTACGGTCACACTGATTCGTGACCGCAAAAACTGGAGCCAGTCATCCCTGATTGAAATGGCTTGCCGTTCCGAATCGGACGGTGGCTGGATTTGGGAGTCACTGCTGGTTGTTGGAGCGATCTGACAACCAATCCTCCCGGGGCCGCTCAGTCTTGTACTGGGCGGCCCTTTTTGATTCTGTGCAGGATGTACCCCTGAAATGGTTCCAGCACGCACGCTGGCCCTTCAGTGTCATTCCACGGAAGCAGATCCATCCTGGAATTGGCGGGCCATTGGCCTGAGGACACGGCGAACAAATTCAGGATGCGGCCGTCATCGCTCGAACGGTGAGCGGCATTGCATCTGCAAAATCCATCGAAGGCCGGTAACCCAGCATTGTGTTGGCTTTCTCGATGCTGAAGTCCAGATTCAGCCCGAGGAATTTGATTCGAGCACTATTCAGCAGGGGCGCCTGTTTCTTACCAAGTAATCGCCAGAGCCCTTCCATTCCGGATGCGAGAACTCGGGCGATGGGCAGCGGCACGACCTTTGTCGGTCGTTTGATCCCCGCAGTATCGCAGACCGTGTCCATGAATTCTTTCTTGGTGACCGAACGCTGGTCGTGGATATTGAAGACTTCACCGACGATGTTGTCCCGCTCAATGGCCAGCCAAATCGCCTCACATAAGTTCCCCACGTACGTATTGTTCATCAGCTTGTCAGTATTGCCAAGATAGGCAAACTGGCCGCTTTGCAGGCGTTCGAGGAGTCGAGGCAGGATTGTGCGATCCCGTGGGCCATAGATGAACCCCGGGCGCAGGACGACGGCCGGCAACGCCTTATTTCGAACGTATTCGCAGACCAGCAGCTCGGATTCCACCTTTGTTAAAGTGTATCCATCGATTCCCGTTGTGCTTGGTTGAGAGGTCTCATCCGTGCCATAGTGATCGCGGCCTTCATAGACGCCCAGAGAACTGATTTGAACCCAGCGTTTGAGAGAACCGCTGTCCAGCGCGGCGTCCATCAGAGCACGGGTACCGTCGACGTTAATACGGCGATAGTCATCCGTCCTGCCCCAGTCCCCCACCATCGCTGCACAGTGGATAACAACGCTGACACCATCGCAGGCGGTCCGAAGGCTGTCAGGCTGATCGAGGTCACCTTCGATCAGTTCCACGCCCAGGTCCTTCAGCAAGTCGGTTCGTGAACCTTTTCGAACAAGGCAACGGACTCGCAGACCCTGCTTCGCGGCCTGTTCGGCAACATGACTGCCAACAAGCCCGGTAGCTCCGGTTACCAGAATGAGGTCTTCAGAGGAAAGTTGCACGTTGGTCTCACAGGAGAAGTGACAAAGAATGTGTTCGCGAATCCAGAGGTTAACGCATTCAACGGCCCAACTTCAACACAGGTTCAGTTTTCTGAGACGCTGGTATCATCGAATTGCGGCCAGACTCCCGGCATATTGACGGAGTAATGTTCGTTCATGACAGCCTGCCATTGGTCAGGATCTTTCACTCCGATAAAGGCATCACGGACTTGAATCGACTGTGGATGCCACAATGCGTATCGAATACAGAACTTTCGCAACTGTTTGGTTGCGAGCTCCGGTGAATAGATCATTTGAGCTCTCCGGAGATGGTCGTTAATCATCTCGCGTTGCTGGAAGACATCCGGAGCTGCCGGGAGGGAAGACCCATCCAGCAGTGATCTGGCCTGCTGAAAGATCCATGGATTGCCGATTGCCCCGCGCGCGGCGGTCACGCCATTTACTCCCGTCTCTTTCAGCATCCTGATGCAATCCGCGGCCGTAAAGAGGTCACCGCTGCCCATCAGGGTGTGATTCGGGAAATGCGAGCGAACCAGTTTCAGGAAATTCCAGTCACTGCCGCCGATGTATTTTTGCTGAACCGTGCGACCATGAATGGTTGCCGCTGCGATTCCACAGTCGAACGCTGCATTCAGAATGCAAAAAAAGTTGTCCTGACTTTCGGTTGAATCATCCAGACCTCGTCTCATTTTGACCGTCACCGGGATCTCACAGGGAACGACGTCCCGAACTCGGCGCAGAATCTCGATTGCACCGGTCGGCTGCCCCAGATGAAGGCCTCCCCGACACTGACCTCGAAGACGTTTCATCGGGCAACCAAAGTTGATGTCGATCACATCGAAACCCGCCCGGACAAGCCTGATTGCAGCCCCGGCGAATTCATCCGGCACCGTGCCCATCAGTTGTGCGCCAACAGGATGATCATCGTCGGTGACCAGCAAATGCCGCCGAGTTTTTTCCCGATCCTTCAGGTTATTGACGAAGGATTCGATCATGACTTCATGAACGGTGTATGGCGCGCCCATACTTCTCGCGAGCGACCGCATTGCCCAGTCGCTGTAGCCACTGAGTGCTGCCAGCACAACGGGGCCCTGGATCTGAATGTTGCCGAGTTTCAGCACCTTCATCCGGCCTCAGCAGGAACGTCTTCGAAGATACCCTTATCTCGATTCTTGCGCACATGAGCCGCATCGAAGACTCGACCGCTCATTGCAATCCAGACACCGTTGGGCCTTGACTGGACAGCGCCGATTGCGACCCCAATGTTAAATACAGCATCGCTGTTGCTGAATCCAGCGGGCTGCATGGCCCCGGTCAGGACGATGCATTTTTCTGAGGCGGCTTGCAGAAGTCGGGCCGTTTCGACCATGGTATCGGTGCCGTGTGTGATGACAATTCTGTCTTCAGGTGAATCGACCACGGCTTGCAGGACCAGCTTACGATCGGCGTCCGTCATGTCGAGGCTGTCTTTTCTGAGAACAGACTGCACAGTGTATTCGAATGTCACCGGAAGTTCTGAGAGGATCCGTTCCACCCCCGGCGCGCCCACCTGATACTCGCTCAGAGAATCAAAGTAAATTTTGTCGATCGTGCCTCCCACTGCCAGAAAGCGAACAGGTTGATTCGTGTTCATAGTATCGGCTGACATCAGACGAGCGATTTGCGATACGTAACCAGGTGCTCGGCTGGTTCGAATTTGGCTGCCCCAAACAGGTCGAGTGCCGCCTGGTTTTCTGAATCGACATGGGCTTCGATCAGCTGTACTGATTCGTCCCGCAGTCGGCGAGAGATCTCGAGGATCAGTGCGAGGCCGTAGCCGTGCCGGCGCTGGGATTCGGGAACATAGACGTCCCGGATTCCCACGGATCGAACGCCCCATTTGGGTATGAAGACATCCATGCCGATGATCTGCCCGGAGGCGACGATCCCGCCGGAAGCTTTTTCCTGCAGTTCGAATCGCAAAGAATCCAGATGTCCGAATCGAACAAACCACCACCATGATTGTCCCGATGGTCGGTCCGTAATCATCATGTTCAGGTTACGGCGATTTCGAATCAACCGGGAGTTGACCGGGTCTCGGATAGCAAACAAATCGCGATGCATCACGACCGTACGCGTCGAAAACTCAAAACCGGATTTTGCAAACACAGGTTCCCAGGGAGCTGCAGATTCAGAAAATCCGGACGGCTGAAGACCGCCGTAGATTCCTACGTAGAATCCGGTTCGATCGAGTCCACCTCCGCCTTCAACACTCTTTGAACCGGACTCTTTCAGATAATCACATGCTCGACGAATCAGCTCTGTTGCAATGCCCTGCCGCCGGAATTCCGGGTGAACCATCAATGCGCAGATGTTGCCTCGGTTCTTATCGAGTCGGCTTTCGTCCTCAGTCGCTGCAAATCCGGCATGCACCATTCCCACCACACGACCTTCGAAAACCGCCACAATGATTCCGTTGCGGTCGAAGAACGGCTGTGAGAACGAGAACAACTCCAGGATGTCACTCGAAAACCCTTCAGCCGCGGCTGGCCCCAGCGCGCAGGAATGCCACAGTTGCAGCAATCGAGGCGGGTCGGTATTGTGAAACGGGCGATACTGGATCACCGGTGTCTCTCAGGAAGCCAGTGGAAACGGTTGCTCCGCAATGTGCGAAGGGTGTCTCGGACTCTAACTCAGGACTGACACACTCACAAGCCGACGGAAGACCACTTTCAGATGCCAGAATATCCGCTGATTTTGATGTACGTCACAATCTGAACCCTGCCACTTTCTCAACGGATAAACCCTTGCCGATGACATGGACCGAACGCGAAGTCATTGCCTGGCTCGATGAACAGTTGCCAGCTGCGCGGATGGCTGAATTTGAGCAGCAGCTCCGCGTGGACGAAGCGTTACGTTCACGCGTGTCAGTTTGCATCAGGCACCGTGATCAGGGTGGACGCAGCGTCGGAGAAATCTGGCAGCGGGGGCGTCTGAGTTGTCCAACCCGTACTGAGCTGGGAGGGTACCTTCTGGGAGCACTCTCTGTTGAATCCAGCGAATACATAGACTTTCATCTCAAGACTGTTGGGTGTCGTCTTTGTGATGCCAACCTTGTTGATCTGGAGGAACAATCCACCAGTGATTCGGGGACTCCCGGTCGTCGAAAGCGTTTCTTCGAGTCGTCTGCGGGCCTGTTGAGGGAAAAGTTGGACTCAGAAGAACAGTCGGCATTCTAGAACTCCCTCTGTTTCAGACATCGATTACATGCTGGTTGAACCTGAATCCGGATCGTGTGGTTGAATTCCGTACCCAACCACTGCGACAATGACGGCTCCCGCCGATTCCGCGCAGGCAGGATGTGTTCTGTGCGGTCTGGAAAATTCCCTCCTCCCGCTAAATGACGTTCGAGTACCATCATGGATCGACCTCTGCAACGTTTTGTCATTCTGTCAGTGAATTCATTCAGGATTCGGGCTCAGTCTGTTTTTTGGCTCAACGGCCGAGGCAGGCCTGTCTGCCCGCGACTGTTATGCGTTGTTCTGCTTCTTTTGTCAGCTGCCGCGCCATCCCGATCGGATGAATCTGCGACCAAAAAAGACGCGGCGAATGCCGAAGCGATGGAATTTGTTCGGACCAGGGTCCAGCCGTTGCTGCAATCTCGCTGTGGCGAGTGTCATGGTGGCGAGGAAGTTAAGGGCGGGCTCCGTTTGTCGAACCTGCACGACATTCTGCGAGGGGGGGATAGTGGACCAGCAGTTGAGCCGGGAAAACCTGACGAGAGTTTGCTGATTTCGGCTGTCAGGTATGAAAGTTTTGAGATGCCGCCGCGAACACGGATGCCGGACGCGGAAATTGAACTGCTGGAAAACTGGATCTCAATGGGAGCACCGTGGCCGGATTCCGGCGACGATCCCCCTCATCAAGTCGCTGAGGGTGAGCGGGCTGGGTTTCCGATGCAGGAGCGAATCGAGTCTCACTGGGTCTGGCAGCCAATTGGAGCCCCTGAAATACCTTCTCTGGAAGCGTTCGATGCGTCGCTGAATGCGTCCGAGTGGGTTCGCACGGACATTGATCGGTTTATCCTGCAGGCATTGCAGGGCCGGAAACTCAAACCAGCAGGCGACGCGGATCGCCGTGCCATCCTTCGGCGTTTGTATTTTGATCTGGTAGGTTTGCCACCCACCATCGATCAGCAGCAACGCTTCTACAACGATCCAGATTCGGATGATGATGCCATCGCCAGGGTTGTTGATGAGTTGCTTTTGTCCCCGCACTTCGGCGAACGGTGGGGCAGACACTGGCTTGATCTGGTCAGGTACGCCGAAACGCTGGGGCACGAATTTGACTTTCCGCTGCCGTATGCGTGGAAATACCGTGACTACGTCATCAGGGCGATCAATGCTGATGTTCCCTTCGATCAGTTTGCGCGAGAACACATCGCGGGTGACCTGTTGCCGAATCCCCGATTCAATTCTGAACACGCATTTAATGAATCCATCATAGCCACTGGATTCTGGTACCTGGGCGAAGACAAGCACGCGCCGGTCGATGTGAAAGGGGAAGAGGCAGCGCGCGTCGACAATCAGCTGGATGTATTCTCCAAAGCGTTTCTCGGTATGACGGTTTCCTGTGCACGCTGTCACGATCACAAGTTCGATGCGATCACGACCAGGGACTACTATGCCTTGTCGGGATTCCTGCAGAGTTCACGCCGAAGAATTGAATGGCTGGATTCAGATGGAAAAATGCATGAAGCCACCGACCAGATCGCGACTTTGAAACGTGACGTCCATGACGCACTTGCTGCTCGATTGAAAGATGTCACTGAAGAACAGTCGCTCCAGAGGCTGGCGGCGGTCCTGCGGGATGCAGCAGTTTCAGAATCTGAATCGCCTGCCATCAAACAACTCTTACAGGAAGCGATGACAGCAACCGACAAACGTCCAACCGACTCAGGGGCTGATGATCTTGACTTTCTGTACGCTGCGATTGCCGACTTGCAGGTGGTGAAGCCGGACTCAGACACACCACAGATTCAGATTGACCGGTCAATTCTGGCGACAACGAAATCCTGGTCGAGACGTATCGCTGAAGAGTCTGCTCGCGTGTTGAATCCTTCCGGCACAGCCGATGCGGCGCCCGACAAGAAGGAAAGTTCACCCGTCGTGTTCGCTGACCTTCGGAATGGCCTGCCAGAGGGATGGTTCGCTTATGGTCAGGCCTTTCGCTCGCTCGCACTATCAGAGTTCAGGGCCGCGCACGATGCGGATTTGTTGCGTGTGGGAAATTCTTTGAGTCCGATCCCTTCGGCGGATGCAATTGGTCACGGAAACGTTGCAACGGGCCTGCAGAAGGATGACATGCAGCCAAAGTTGTCTCGGTGTCAGGACGTCACTTCAGCCGCCACCTCACTGAACCTTCGGGGAACACTGCAGTCTCCTACGTTCCGCTTGCAGCACCCCGAGATTCAGGTACTTGTTGCAGGACGGGGGTCACGTATCCGACTTGTGATCGACGGATACGTAATGAATGAGTTCAGTGAACTGCTGTTTCGCGGAGCTCGGCAGAACATCGAAACTGAGGGTGAACTGCGGTGGATCCGACTGAACGGGGATGTGAAGCGATACCTCGGTCATCAGTGTCATCTGGAATTTCTGGATGAAAGCGATGGATGGTTCTCCGTTCGGGAAGTTCGTTTTTCCGAACGGGAAAATGCTCCCATTTTACCAGTGGCCAGTACGAATAATCGGTCGCTTGCCGCGAAGTTGGCAGCAACGTTTGAGTCGGTGGAAGTGGCTTCACCGGATATTACGAAGCAGATACTGGGAGCGTATACCGATGAACTTCGACGTCGTTCTACGTGGCCATCGACGGCATTACGGCTTGGTTTGCTGCACACGGCTGATCAGGATGATCTTCTTGCGAAGTCTGACGCCGTAGAGCAATGGAGATCGGCGGCGGCGAGCATTCCTGCCGGTGATCCGGTCCTGGTGATGTGTGAAGGAACGGGTGAAGATGAGCATCTTTTTATCCGCGGAAGCCATAAGAATATGGGGCCGCCGGTGCCACGCCATTTTCTGACCGCACTGTCGACAATGCCGGAAACGCTGAATCGTCAAACCCCATATGCTGAATCCGGAAGCGGACGGTTGCGGCTCGCGGAGGACGTGCTTTCGGAGGACAATCCGCTGACGGCACGAGTCGCGGTCAACCGAATCTGGCTTCACTTGTTTGGGCGGGGCCTTGTGCCGTCGGCAGACAACTTTGGTGTTCTCGGAGAAGTGCCGTCGCACCCTGAATTGCTGGACCATTTAGCCACGCGATTTCGCCGCGATGGTTGGTCGATGAAGTCATTGATTCGGTACATTGTCACGTCACGAGTTTATCGGCAGAGTATTCAATCGACGGAAGAGGGGCGCGTTGTTGATCCAACGAATGCTCTGCTTCATCACGCACATGTGCGCCGGCTGGAAGCTGAGGTGATCCGCGACGCGATCCTCACGGTCTCCGGTCGGCTGGACCCAACAAGCTATGGTCCGCCCGTGCCTGTGTATCTGACAGAGTTCATGCAGGGCCGGGGCCGGCCTGGCCAGAGCGGTCCGCTTGACGGAAATGGCCGCCGAAGCATCTACCAGTCTGTGAACAGAAACTTCTTGTCACCATTTCTCCTGGTGTTCGATACGCCCGCTCCTGCGACCTCGGTTGGACGCCGCGGGACCTCGAATGTACCCGCACAGGCACTGATCATGATGAACAGTGAATTCGTGACGGAGCAGGCACGAGTGTGGTCAGCTCGTCTCATCCAGGAATGCGGAGTTGAACAAGCTCTGGACGATCCGGGAAACAAGGTCGTACCGGATCGTTCTGCCAGGTTGTTGCTGGATCGAGCCTTCCGGCAGGCACTGGCCCGCTCGCCTGAAGAAAACGAGGTTGAGCTTCTGGTATCATTCGCGAATGAATTGGCACCGACATATAATCTGAATCCGAGCGAGGTCTGGTTCCATCAGAATGCATTGGCGGATGTCTGCCACATCATACTCAACCAAAAAGAATTTCTTTTTCTCGACTAGAGGCATTCGTCAACTATGCGTCGCTATTCCGCCGCGTTGTGTTTCTGCATATCAGCGTTTTGTGTTGTGTCTGATTTCTGTGGCCGAATTCAAGCCGACGAGCACGCGCACCACGGACATTCGCAACACGGGCACGAAGATGACCAGCCGATTGAACGGCCGGTTGTCTTTCTCGACAAGAGCCCGAAGATTGTTGAATACCAGTTAAAACGACTGGATAATCGACGACTGTTGCTGGTCGAAAGAAGCGATGATCATCAGAAATACGCGCCCGTACATGCGGCCATCCTTTCTCGCGCCGGCATGGCGCGACAAGCCCGCGATCAGGCCGTCCAGGCGCTGGCCAGGATTCGGGCAACTTCGGTCGTGGAGGAACTGCTGGCTGCCATCGGTAGGCTAAAGCCTGTTGATGATGCTGATCAGGCAACGGCGGCATTGCTGTCGGCAATGATGCTTGACCTTCCTGTCGAACAATTAACCGATCAGTCTGCTGCGATCCTGAATGCCGCCAGTCAGAAGAATGCTCTTTTGCAATCTGCCGGCCTTGCGGGATTAATCGCGACTGGTCAAGGCGATCTGGCCTGGGAGAATGTCGTCAGCGACGACGCACGCATCGCATGGCTCCGTGCAATTGTCCTCCTGCCGCCCCGGCAACGAATCGACCAACGCAACCGAGTCTTGTCCATGCTCAATGGTCAATCGACTACTCAGGTGGTTAGTCAGGTGTTGCTCGTGCTGGCAGGTATCCCAACCTCAGAAGAAGATTCGTTCCAGAGGATTTCCGCCTATATCACAGGGGAAACGTTCGATACCACAACTCCGACAAGCGAACAGATTTCGGAGCCGTCGGTTTCGCAGAGCGCGGTGAAGGCGTTGCTGAGTATTTCTGACGAATTCCGTGTGGCAAAAACTTCTCAACAGGTGGCCTCTCGCCTGGTGGCGAATGCGGAACAAGTTGAAACAGCCGATCGTACTTCCGATTCTTTTATCGACAGCATGGTGCTGGCAGAGCAGTTGCTGAAGACATTGAGCGAGGTCGATGCAAAGGAACTGCGACATCGAATGCGTGCAATCTCTGTGCGTTTAGTTCGTATCAGGACCGTTCATGAAGAAATGCGATATGACCTGCCGTACTTTGCCGTTGAAGCGGGACGCCCCGTGCAGATTGTTCTTCAGAACGAAGACCTGATGCCCCACAATTTTGTGATCACCAGACCGGGTCAACTTCAGCAGGTTGCGGCGGCCGGCGCGGAATTAGGACCGTCGCCCGGATTTCAGAATCTGCCCTATGTTCCTAATACATCAGACGTGCTGTTCGCGACAAACATGGTGGAAGCCGGCAAACAGGTGAGGCTGACATTTAATGCGCCGACAGAGCCGGGAGAATACCCTTATGTCTGCACATTCCCGCGGCATTGGATGCGGATGTACGGGGTGATGGTCGTGGTACCGGATCTGGATGCGTGGCAACGTTCGCCTGTCGCCCCGACGGATCCTCTGGGTAACAACAGGTCATTTGTTCAAAACTGGAAACTCGCAGATTTTCCGGAGGCAATTCAGGCATCGCTTGAGGGACGCAAGCTTGATGCCGGAAAGGCGTTGTTCAGGGAAGCAACCTGTCTGCAGTGCCATAAGATGCACAAAGACGGAGGGGCGGTTGGTCCGGATCTCACGGACGTTGTCAGTCGATGGAAGAATGACAAACGCGGCATTCTTCGCGAAATGCTCGAACCGTCGTGGAAAATTGATCCAAAGTATGCCGTACAGGTGATCGTACTGTCCGACGGCCGAACGAAGTCCGGAATCATAAAATCGGAGGACGATAAAACTGTTTTTCTGCTGACGAATCCGGAACGGCCAGAGCCAGAGTCCATCGCCAGAGCCGACATCGAAGAAATCATACCCTCAGCCACTTCGATGATGCCCAAAGCTCTGCTGGACAAGTTCACTCAGGACGAAATCCTCGACATCCTGAACTACATCACAACGGAGCATTCCGATGATCATTGATTCGCATCAGCATTTCTGGCAGCTGGACCTCCCGTTCGAATATGACTGGCTCCGGACGCTGCAGCATCAAAAGATTTGTCGGAATTATCTTCCAGAAGACCTGGTGCCCCATCTGACAGCGGCAGGCGTTGATGCATCCGTCTTCGTACAGACGCAGCACAATCTGGATGAAAATCGATGGGCACTTTCACTTGCGCAGGCCAATCCCTTTATCGCAGGCATCGTGGGGTGGGTGGATCTGGCGTCGACGGAATGCGAGGACCAGCTGCAGGAGTTTCTGGAAGATCCGTTGTTTGTTGGTGTCAGACACATCACTCAGGATGAGCCTGATGATGACTTTATACTCCGAATGGATGTGCTGCAGAGGTTGAAAGTCCTGGAGAAGCACCAGATCCCTTTTGATTTGCTCTTTTACACCCGGCACCTCAAACACGCAGTTTCCCTGGCACAACTTTTACCGGAACTGCCAATGGTGATTGATCATCTGTCGAAACCAAACATCGAAGATGCCAGCATTGCGGACTGGTCGCGGGATCTGAAAGCCGCGGCAGCCTACCCAAATCTGTACTGCAAGCTGAGTGGGATGATTACGGAAGCGAACTGGAACAACTGGACCGTTGACGATCTGCGGCCCTATGTCTTCACAGCTCTTGAAGCGTTCGGTGCGGAACGGTGTATGTTTGGGTCCGACTGGCCCGTCTGCGAACTCGCCGGAACCTATCAGCAGGTGTTCGATGCGCTGAATCAGGCTTTGGGGGAAATCAGCGAATCCGAACGAGAACAGATTTTTGGCAAAACAGCCGCCAGCTTCTATAAGCTTCGAATTTGATCACTTTTGGGTTCACTCAGCATCACTCGCAACTATTCTGTGCGGAGTCCAGTGATGTGGTTGGCTTTCAGAGTATTCTGTTGGGGGTTGTATTCCAACTTCTGGCCGATGAATGTTCGAACGTTGCTGTTGTCAGATGCACGGTGCGAAACCGTTGCCTTATGATCTCCTTCGCCGCGAAGGATGAGCTGTTGCTTGGAGTGGTCGTACGTAATCTTGTCTGCATGCCCATCCAGATTACGGCTTTCGATTCGTGCGTTGTCCTCTGCGGCAAGCGAAAAGGTTCGCTGTTCGGAATTTGCCTGAGGCAGGGAAATGACCCAAAGCTTTTCACATCTCAGCACTCCGGCTTGTGGCGGCAGGTCAGAGCTGTTCACGATATCGATGTCAATGGTGTCACCCAGTCTTCGCACTGGTCCAAAGACTCCTTCCACGTGCTGGCTCAACTGAACCAGTTCCTTGTTCAGGTTTCCTGAGAGTGATCCGATGAATGACGCTTTGGCGTACACGAAGGGATTCTCACTTGTTTGAACAGCCTGATTCGCACGAGCAATAACACCGGGTGAAACCTTGAGCCTATTCCCTCGATCCGGCTGCGTGGATTCAATCCATCCGGGACCTGAGGCGACAAAATCTCCCGACTCACGGTTTACCGTCAGATCGGAAAAGTCAGCTTCATGAGTGGCTGTCACGACGCCTGCTTCCATTTGTTTCAGCGTAACATGCACTCGCCCAACGCACCTGACTTCACTGATATCCGGGGCGGCTTTACTGTCCCCATCACCTGCGGGTGCAACATCAAACTCATTTTTTGCAACGTCTTTCCCGGTTCTCCCGGATCGACTGAGGCGCACGTCTCGCGTGAAGTCCACCTGCATGCCAGCACAAGTCAGGTGGATGTCGTGAGATTGTCCATCTGAAAGAACACAACGGATATCGCCGACAAAGCTGGCTGTCCGGCCACTGAAGATCATCCCGTCAGCCCAGTAAATGTCTAATGGAGAAGGACGTTCCAGAGGCATTCCATCGAAACCGCGATCGAGCACAAGTCGAATTCGACCGCTCCCGTCGACAGAGACTTTTTCATCGCTTTCATCAACATCAATTCGTTGCCCCTCAATCAGTCGATTGGCACTCACCACTGTCGCAGGCGAGCCGAACAGGCTCATTCCGCGGCCCGCACTCAAGCCATTTTCGGCGGTCAGTACGTTGCCTTCCGCATGAAAAGACTGATCCGGGTCCGGGGCTGTGTAATCGACTTCGACATTGCCATTGATCCAGATGTCTGTCCAGTCTGTTGGAGCAGATGGCCTCTTTGCCTGTGTGGATTCCGGCGAAAGCAGAGTTGCCTCCATCGTGTCAGATACGAAGTGCATGAATCCTCTGGCTTTGTCCGATTCTGGACGGTTGCCGATCAATTGACCTGGATTCGACGCCTCAAAGGAGGCGGTTTGCATAGTGCCTGCCGCTGTGGGCGTACGGGCGTTCTCGCTTGAAGCAGCATCTGAAAGCTTTACCGTCAGCTGATTCCGTACGTCCCCGCTTAATTGTGGTGCTGCGATTCGAACTCTGTCACGTGCGATGAGTTCTTTCGGTTGAAGGTCCGAAAAATCAAAGGCGTTGTGAGTTGTGTCTGCTGCTGAATCGATTGACGGAGGTGGAATGTTTGGATCAGGGACGGGGTTTCGGGAGGCAAGCAGCATTTCAATCGTTTGGCCCGCCAGCCGAAACTCTTTGACCGGCTGAATAACCTGAGCATTTCCGGTGAGCGTGATTCTTGGCTCCGGAGATTGTCGAAAGATCAACGACTCTCGCCATTGTGCTTCAATGGTTCCCTGAGGGTCGCGATCCGACTTCGCAGTCGCGGAATCGCTCTTGTCAGGCTGGTGACGAATCAGGCCCGGACCGCGAAGATCAATCGAATCCAGGGAATTATCTTCGAGAGCGCGAGCAACAATGTGGGGGACCAGAACTTCTGTTCCCTTCTGAATCAGCCGAATCGGGAAAGGGTTACCATTGGCATCCTGTTTATTGCTCCAGCATTCGAGCATACGCCGGTCGACGATATAGCGGATGTCCGTCATCGTACCTGTCAGCTGCTGCTCTTCCATATAGACGACGACACGGCTTCCTTCGGCGCGGATGGAATGCAGTTCGACCTGTTTTGGCCGTTGTGGTCCATCACTTTCGGCGTTCAGGGCGACGTGTGAGTTGCCTGCATCGCTGGAAATGCGAGGTCGCAGCTGGAGTGTTAATTGAGTGCACAGCAGTTTATCCACAAAGCCGTTTGTCAGCGGTCGTTCGATCAGAATCTGTCGGTCAGGTCGCGGCTTTTCGTCTTCGTAGCCGAAAAACGTTGATGTCAGGGTCTGTACGTCGAAGTGAAATCCCCGGGCTGCGTTAATCGTCAGGTGCGTTGCTTCACGTTTTCTGTTCCTGTCGGGGATCAGTACGTTACAGGTGACTCGCCCGTTCATATGGACGGACTGGATATCGCTGATCGCCATCAGCCCCTGGTCTTCGTTGCCGGAGGTTAAAAGCTTGATTTCAACGCCGCCTTCAGCTCTTGCAGTATGTGTCTGCCAAACCAGATCCACCGGAGAGCCGCTCCAGATCTTCATTGACTTGTCGGAGATATGGAAGTTGCGTCCTTTGATTTGCAGGCCATCAGGTCCTTCAATCCGAACGTCTCCGGAGAGAAACCCTGTTGTAATTCTGCCAAATTCCGTTTCTTCCAGATCAAAGGGAGTGGAACGGTCAAGCTGAGCAGAGGCGGCTGTGACTCGAATGGGCTGCTCATCATCCTCACCGGATGACCACAGCATTGCGACCGGTTTTACCCGAACGGAATGTTTGTTATTGAATAATGCAACTTCATTGAACACCAGATACCGTCCGCCATCGCGAAACTTTTTCCCTGCATCTGATACCCAGTGATCCTGGGGAAACCACCGTGTCAAAACGGGAGCAAAGTCGGCCGTGCGAACAACAGGTGCCGATGGAGCTGACATCGACTGGCGTGTGCGTTCGATATTCAACCAGGGTGAAGTGAACCTGGCGTAGGCAACGTAAACCCCCAACAGGAAAAGTCCTGTCAAAAGTGTTCGTGGTCCACGGGAAAGTTCGCGATTCGACATGCGGTCAGGCTGCGGATTATCTAGGCCGCGACGGCGGCAGGGTTAAGTTCACTCAACAACTGCTGCTGCTGTGTTGAGTCCATGAAATGAAGCACATCTGTGATGTCAAGCATGCCAACGGGTCGTTTTTCTTCATCAATGACCGGAAGCTCACTGAGTTTCCTCTCGGACATCAGATGGATTGCGGCAGGCAGCACAGCATGTCGGCTGATGGTAACAGGGTTTGCGGTCATGACTTCACGGATACTTTGATCCAGCTGTTCGTCACGGCGATGTTCGAAGAGGCGTGCCAAATCGCTGTCCGTGAACAGTCCCGACAGCCGCCCATCCTGATTGACAAGGATCACAGCTCCGGTTCGACGCCCCGACTGACTGTGCCCAATCATCACCTCGCGAACTGTCTCTGAATCCCGAGCGACCCGAACCTGAGTTCCTGTCCTCATCACAGAATCCACAGGGGTCAGCTTTCGCCCAAGACTCCCTGCCGGATGGAATCTCGCAAAATCGGTCGAAGAAAAGCCCCTCGCCTGACTCAGCACAAGTGCAATTGCATCGCCAATCGCCAGCATCGCTGTAGTACTGCTGGAAGGTGCTAATGCCAGATGACCTGCTTCAACATGATGACCGTAGGCAATCGTTACACTGGCCGCTCGGGCAAGGCTGTTCTCCCGATCTCGGGTCACCGCAATTACCGGCACTTTCATGTGGGCGAAACATGGCAGCAGGCGTGTCAATTCGTCCGTTTCACCGCTGTTTGAAAATGCCAGCACGACATCATGGATATCAACGGTCCCCAGATCTCCATGCAGTGCTTCTGTTGGGTGAAGAAACCTTGCCCGAGTGCCGGTGCTGGCAAGCGTTGCGACAATCTTCTGTCCGATGAGGCCAGCTTTGCCGACACCGGTGGTGATGACGGTTCCGCTGCAGTCCTGCATCAGCGAAATCGCTTCGCAGAAATCAATCGAAAGCGATTCGGCCACACTCTGCAGGACCGCGGCTTCGTGCTGAATAATCCGCCGGGCTTCGCGAAGGTGGTCCGCCTGATTGAACGACAAAATGACCTGACCCGCTTTCTGAGCAGCTGAGATATTCGCGTGATCAGGCATTACGTCCTCCGTGACTTCATTGCAACGCGGCATCGAATTGTGACAATGACGCATAACGACCGGTAACCGCCCTTCCTGGGCGGTGCGGAAGTTTAGTGATCTCAGTGGTTGTTGGTCAATCGCAGATTCATGCAGGCATCTTGTCGCAACATGTCTGATATTAAGTACTTACGGTTGGTAATTCTGGCTGAGAATTGAATACAAAATGCAACTGGTCCTCGCTCGCTACGGATCTGTCCCACAGGTCGCTCGTTTCCTGTTTACAGCCCCTTTCCAGCAATTCTGCCGAGGTGAAGCGGTCATCGTCACGACAAATCGCGGCGAAGAGCTTGTGCAGGTGCTGGAGACCACTTCGACAAGTGAGGAGCTGGAGACGACGGGAGAGGTCCTTCGGATGGCTACGCAGGAGGACATCGATCGAATGGAACAGTTGCGTTCCAATGCCGAGCAACAATTCATCGAATGGAGCCAGCGCATCCGCGATTGGGGAGTTCAGCTGGAACTCATAGACACGGAATGGACTTTGAGCGACCGCTTGATTCTTTATGTCCTGAACGGACGCGATGCCGAAACCACTCGACTCGCACTGCTGGCCGCCGCAAATGGTTTCGGAATCGTTCACGTCCAGCCTGTAAACGCCGACGGGATCATTCCGCTCGAAACGAAATCCGGATGCGGAACAGGGGGCTACGGAAAGGGTGGCTGCGGCTGCAAACACTAACTTCTCCCAAACGTGCTGCGGCAAGCCTGTGTGTCAGCACCTGGTCCTGCTGATTATGCCGAGTGATCAAGGACTCGTCCGATGACAGCTACGTGACATTCTTCTGCGCCGGCATTCCTGAGAATTCTGGCTGCTTCGGAGCATGTCGCACCGGTTGTCAGGACGTCATCGACAAGGAGTATCCGTTTTCCCCGGATCATCCATTCGTCGACAAGTGCGAATGTGTCCTTCTGATTGTTACGACGGGCAGAGATGGACATTCGTTTTTGTGGCTTCGTGGTTCTGCATCTGCGCAGCAGATGTGCGTCACACTTTCCGCCAATCTTGTTTGCAATTGTTGTTGCGATCAGCCATGCCGGATTGAAGTGCCTGAAGAGACGCTTTCGCCAGTGTTGAGGGATAGGAATAATCAGGTCCGGATTCGTTGCTTCGAGTGCAGTCCGCTGTTTCCGTATCAGAGCATTGGAGAGTGCCACGATCGGGACGGAAGTAAACGACCATTTTGCCGAGAGCATGACCTTTCGAAGATGGTCCTCGTACATGCCGAGGCAGGTGACCGAATGGAAATGGAATCGATGGCTGCGACAATGGATGCACCCGGTTTCGTCCTTTGAGAACGGTCCGATCCGCGCTGAGCAGCGTTGGCAGGCATGTTCAGTTGGAGCGAGCAGTGACTCCGAGCAATCCCCGCAGAAAGACAAACTGTCCGTCCCTTCGGTCTGTGGCACGTACGACAGGTTGCAACAAACGCAAACAGGCGGAAAGATGAACCGCAACGAATCATCCAGCAACTGGTGCATTAGTTCTCGCATTCAGGTACCACCAATTTGCATAGCCCGACATCGTTACTGCCAGGCGAACGGCTTCGACTAACGCCCCTTGAGTATTCTGACGAAGGCCGCACAGACGTCGGACGGCGATTCAGAGGCAACGACGGCACCCGTCACTGCAAGACGCTCCGCGCCGGCTTCGGTTACTCTGGCCACGTTGGCTTCTGTAATTCCTCCAATTGCAAACCACGGAAAAGGCCTGCCTGCAAGCACCGACTTTGACCACTGAGCAGCGGCCGAAACAAATTCCAGTCCTGCGTGCGATTCAAAGGATTTGGTGGCCGTTGGGAAAGTGGGGCCAACGCCGGCGTAGTCAGCACCGCATGCGACAGCCTCTTCCAGCTGTGAAATGTTGTGAGTCGAGACGCCAATCAGACGGTCACGATGGGTCAATAAACGAATGTCGTCAACCGTCAATTCTTCCTGGCCGACGTGAACTCCATCGGCATCGGATGCGACGGCAATGTCAGGGCGATCATTGATGATGCTGAGTGCGGAATGCTCCCGGCAGGCGCTGACCAGCCACGTGGCCCTCTTCAGGAGTTCCCGGTCGTTGAGGTTCTTTTCCCGGAGCTGCAGGACATCGGCCCCTCCCTCCAGAGCCTGTGTAACGACCGTTTTCCAGGGAAGACGGCAGAACTTTTCTGTGATTAATACATACAACTGAGAGCGATGCAGTCGATCAATCCGAGTAGTGACCGGGGAGTCCCGATGAGACGCAGGCAGAGTTCCGTGAATCTGTATCTCTGCTGTGTACATCTGATAGCGAATCTGTTTGACGCACGCGGCAAAATTCGGCGAAACCAGCTTACCGAATTCCTCAAGGCTGCGAAGTGACTCCTGGACGCGACGACAATTCGCGATCACCACGTCGTTAACCGTCGATCGAGACGCCTCTCCATTCACTGTGATGCTGGTTCCGACATCTTCGTCAGTATTGCGAAACCGGAGCAGTTGCTCTCGCGGATGCAATTCCTGCTCGGCGGCGACCAGTTCATGACGCAGTGATTTGAGCAGGCGACTGACGGTGGCGTCGTTGCCGACAAACCGGCAATGATCCTCAAGTACACGAAATCCTTCTCGACAACGATTGAGATTCGCATCAATCAATCGCCAGACAGCGTCGTATGCAGCCTCAACTGTTGGGGGAGATGTGAGTGACGGCTGAATGAAGTTCGGATGCGCGTTCGTTGGGGCTCCGGAATCGTGATCGAACGATTTGATGCTGTTGTGGGCCGTGCCATCAAGAGAAAGAGTGACACTGACAGCCAGACGTTCTGTTGTTTCAGAATGTGAAAGGCCCAGTTCGTTGGTGATATCCGTCAGTTCAATTCCGTGATTCTGGAATGTTCTCCGAATAGTCTCGCTTACTTCGACTAACGCAAGCAGCAAGTGGCTGCTCGTAACTCCATCTTCACCAGGCCAGCGTCGAGAAATTGAAATCGCCCGATCGATGATGGAAATCAGACAGTCCGGGTCGGTGGTTTCCCGAACGGCGTCCGAAGGGGTGGCAGCGGAGTTATCATCCTGCGCCTCAAATTGTCGGATCTGTGATTCCAGTTCGGCCAGTGTCACTGGATCTGCACCATCCGCATTCCGTCCGGTGGAGGTTGCTCTGTTGTCCTGACAGTCGCCAGACGCGTAGAACTCCGGTGGAAAGGCCATACTGCCATCTGCAATACCCAGCATCGCCGCTGTGGTGGCGACGTCATCACCGAGATGCCCTGCCTGTAACCAGTTTCTGTCGATACCCAGGCGAGTTAGTCCGGCCGACGCGAGACTTTCATCCAGAAGCAATGCGAGCAGTAGGTGGCCGGACCAGATGTCAGAATCATCTGTATCCTCAACCAGCCGACGGCATCTCTGGACAACTCGACGACATGCCGGGGTTAATCGAGAATCGCTGGGAAACCTTGTCATTGCAGAATAGAGCTGTGTCTGGTGATGAAGTGGAATCAGTTTAGCTTAGCAGCCTGCTGAAAAACGGGACGGGCTCGAGCAGACGGCCTTAAAACACGATGGTATCCAGTCGTCCTGCGTGCCTGTCCCGGTTTTTCAACGGACAGTCAGATTCGGCGGACTGGAAATCGTGTCGTGTTTTGACGATGTGTGTAGGATTGGGGGTTATCAGGTCCTCTCTGGAATCAGCCGGTCCAACCTCTTTCGATGCCTAGCCTAACACGGTTCTGGCGCCACCGAAACCAACCACTGCCTGGATAATCGTTCCGACCGGAATGCACTTGTTCGTCGGCCTGGGGTGTTGTCCCTATTGGCTTCGGAATTCGCGTGGAATGCGACTTAGCGTTATGTTTCGGAGAGTCAACATGTGAATACGCGAAGCCACAGGCGTCTGAATCAGGGCTGCGGGATGGTGATGTTGTCGACATGCCGCCTGACGTCGTATTATCCCTGCCCTCAACGTTGTTTTTTGGATGGTCGACGGCCGCGGATTCCTGGAATGCCGCGTGTCTGTCAGGAGTTAACCCAGTGATGAAGCGAATTGGAATTCTGACGGCAGGCGGTGACACTCCCGCCCTGAATGCGACGATCTACGGTGCCGTCGAGCGAGCGAATACCGCCGGAGTGGACGTCTTTGGATTCCAGCGGGGATACGCAGGGTTACTCGATCCACGCGTGCCGCACGTTCATCTCAATCCGCTGTTCACAACGATTCCGGAATTGGACCCATGCAAGGGCGGGACTCTGCTGGGTTCGTCACGCACCTACATCGATCGTGACACAACCGACCATCTGGAAACCATACGAATTCATCTTAAAAAACTGGAAATCGACGGACTGATTTGCATCGGCGGTGACGGCACGATCAATGGCATGCAGCCGATCGCTGAATTCCTGCCCTGTGTGCTGGCGCCCAAGACAATCGATAATGATTTGGGGCTCAATTATCTCGATGAACCAAACGAATGGGTACGCACGCCCTGTGCGAACCACCCTGGCTACATTGAAGGTCGGACCGGTGGACAGGAAGTTCTGCGACTCTCTGACATCATTAACTATGCGACGCCGGGTTACGCAACCGCTGTTTTTGTTGTGGCTCAATGTGTGGAACGAATTCGAACGACGGCAGAAAGTCATCGTCGCGTTGCAATCGTGGAGGTTATGGGACGACAATCCGGCTACATCGCTCTGGGGTCGGCCTACGGTCAGGCTGACGTGATTCTGATACCAGAGGTGGAGTTCAATCTGGACGAACTGGAAAGACGTGTCCGACAGATCTACTCGGTTCAACAACATTGTGTCATCGTTGTGGGCGAAGGCGTTACGGCGGCAGCGGACGGAATCGAGCTCGGGGCTGCCATGCCAACCTACGATCCCGCGGGAAACATTCGCTACAGCGGCGCTGCGGATGCATTGCAGAAGATGCTGGCGAAGCGACTCGGTGACGATATGTTCCTTGAAAATCGGGCATTTGAACCCGCCTCTTCTGCGCTATTCACCCGTAAAGTGGGACACACGCAACGGGGAGGGCGGCCAATTCTGTTTGATCGCTTCAATGCTTCCCAGCTCGGCGGCAAAGCCGTCGAACTACTCATGAATGGGTACAGCAACGAAATTGCAACGTTGCAGTATCAAAGCGACCACGGGTTTTCTGTGAGTTCAGTTTCGGCCAACAGACTTCGTGATCAGTGGGGAGAGATTCATCCGCGAGAAGTCCATCCAAGCATGTACGATGCTCGACGAATGCACTTGTCCCAGTTCGGGATCGACTATCTGAAACCAATCTTCACAAATGCCATTGGCTGGGACGACATGGAATTCTGTCGAGCGACTCTGTTCAACCCTGGCAATCTGACAAGCCGCTATCAAAGCGTGAATACAGATATTCGAAAACGGATCCGATATCTGTAGATCTTCTTCTTGCCACGTTGAGGCTCCCGGTGAACCCTTCCTGATTCTGCAGAACAAGCGATACCGGGATTGAGTCTGGGTGGTTCTGTGAAGTGCCGACGAATCTCCGCCTGAGAAGAGTTTACGCAACAGGATGCATCCCGCTAAGCTCCGCCCATGCAATGCTCGTATTTTCAGCAGGGGATTTGTCGATCCTGCTCGCAACTCGATAAACCCTATCACCAAACGGTGACGACCAAACATCACGCGCTGGCTGCACTGTTTCCTGACGTCCGCATTCAGGACTTCCGAATCAGTGAAGCCGCAGGGGCACGTATCCGTGCCAGGATAGCCATCAGTGGCAGTATAGCGGCGCCGGAGTTTGGTTTTCTGGATCAAACTCGAAAACTTGTGGCTGTGGATCAGTGCCCGCTGCACCATCCTCGCATTAACGGGCTCATTGAATCTCTGAAGCCGTTGATTGCTGAATATCGTCTGCATCCCTGGTCGGTTACGACAGGGAAAGGCGAGCTGCGGCATATCATCGTCACGGTCTCTCCTCTGGACGGGCGGATGATGCTTCAGTTCGTCCTTCGTTCCCGCGAGGCTGTCGATCGTATTCGCAGCCTGTGGCGCTGCCACAGGGACAACGTTCTGTCATCGGTGGATGTGCTGTCGGTTAATCTGCAGCCTGGTCGAACTTCACAGCTGACCGGTGATACAGAAATCCCGATCTCTGACTCAAGTGAGTTTCGGATTCTCTATCAGCTATCGGAAGACCAGACCAGCACAGATTCCAACGAAGCCTCCGCGGTTGGGCTGTATTACGGACCGCAGAGTTTTGTTCAGACAAACCATGCGGTTGCGACCCGGTTGTACTGCGAAGCTCGCAACATTCTGCAATCCCACGGATGTACTCGGGTGCTCGATGTGTATTGTGGTGTCGGGGCGTTTTCATTACTGGCGATCGGCGGCCAGAATCAGGATGGCAGAGGCGTGTCGATACACGGATTCGACATTTCCGAGGATTCCATTCACTGTGCCCAACGATCTGCCGTTGCCATAAAGAACCTGGAAACACATTTTGAAGTGGCTGATGCAGCGACCTGCCAGGCGACACGGACGAGCTTTTCGACAGACAGCAATGGTTCAGCATTCGACGCGGTCATCTGTAACCCACCAAGGCGAGGACTTGATGAAGGGGTCCTTCAGTTACTTGACCGCACGCCGGCACCAATGGTGTTGTATTCCAGCTGCAATCCCATGACTCTGGCTCGGGATCTGGTGCGGCTTTCAGGAACCTATCGCTTCGAACAACTGACGCCATTCGACATGTTTCCATTTTCGGAACACATGGAAGTACTGGCCGTTGGGTTCGCTCGATGATAAGAGACGTGGAGTCACGCTGATTATTGGCCGCCATTCCGCTCCATGATACGGGCTGGGCTACCCACCGATGGCGTACGATATCGCTCAGCCGAACAAGTCATCGGAAAAAGGATGCAGATTCTTCAGCCCACCCTTCGTTGGCAAAGCGTTGACGAATAATTCCGCCAGCCGGAAGTCCTCCGGTGTGGTGATTTTGATGTTCATGGGCCATCCATCGACGACGAAGACTGCATGCCCGAATTGTTCGACGACTGATGCATCATCTGTGGTCGCCGTCAGGTCTTTGCAGGCAGAATATGCATCCAGAAGCAGCGATTTCTTAAAAACTTGCGGTGTCTGCGCCTGAACGAGGCTGGTCCGGTCAACCGTCTCAGAAATGCTGTTCCGCGGTGTCAGACGTTTCACTGTGCTGCTGATTGGCAATCCGGGAATTGCGGCTCCGAATTTTCGAGCTGCATCAAAAACGCTGTCGATCCACTGTTTTGTCAGTAACGGTCTGGCTGCATCATGGACCGCGACAAATTCAGCCTGATCAGCTACCACTTTCAATCCGTTTTCTACACTTTCTGCACGGGTCTTCCCGCCTTCCACGAGTGTCAGTGTCATGAATGCCAGGTTCGCGCGGAACTGTTCTTTGAACCATTCGATATCGTCGGGGCTCACGACCAGAATGGTCTGACAAACGTCCGGATGGTTTGCAAAATGTTCTGCCGTGCGGACCCAGACGGGGCGTCCCTTCAGTTCAACGAATGGCTTTTTCCTTCGAAACCCACTGAATCGACTGCTTTGCCCTGCGGCAGGAAGGATGACGGCAAATTTTGACATGCTGATCGCCTGGAAGCTAAATCCCCGAAATGTGCATGGTTCTGAACTTACGATTGGAATCACGCATCGGATGCTGCGCGTGACACGCGTTTGCGTATTGCAGAAAACTGGTCCGCCATTGCCATTCTCGCCTTCGTAAAGCCTTCCGGCGATTTATCTGAAGTGCGAACGTAATCCAGAACAATCTTCTCAGCCAGAATGAGCTCGCGGCAGACCTGAGCAATCTCTGAAGCGATGTCCAGTGGAATGGTTGTCACGCCATTGCAATCCCCGTGAATCAATGTGCCCTGATGAATGGTGGTGCCACCAACTGAAACTTCGACGCCAACATCCATGATGTGGCAGTATCCATGCGAACAACAGGTTCCACTGGTAAACACAGGAAAACCAATGGCTCTTACCTGGTCCAGGTCCCGCCCTGTGCCGGAGGTGATCAGCCCGACGGCTCCAAAGTTCTGATAGGTGGTGCACATCACTTCACCGAACGTTGCCGCAACTGACGGTGCATCAAGATCCTGAAATATTATCACAGGTGGGCCAGGTAGCGCTTCGAATGCCTTCAGCTGTCCATCGATGCCAGCGTAGGAAGAACCAGCTGGTGGGGCCTGTTGCGCGCGAAATGTGGATGTCAGCGCGTATCCCACCAGTGGGGGCATCTCCGGAAAACAGCTGCGAATGCTGGAGTTAATGTACCCGGATGTTCGCGGCCTGACATCGAACAGCTCGATGGCATTACAGATGGTGGGCGTGTCGAACTCACGGAGTTCCTTCAATTGGCTGCTGGAAAGCGCACTCACACGACTGTTCCTTCGAAGAGATGTGTACAGAATCAGTTCACGAGTCCCATTCCACGACAACAACGATCCTGCCAGGGGCGACTCATCTTGCTGCGCGTGTCCTGCCGACAATCATAATGAAATCGCTTCCAGCAATCGCCTGATATCGGCCTCTGTTGTGTACAGATGCGCCGAGATGCGTAGATATCGGTGTCCATTCCACGAAGCTACCGGGATTTCGATGCCGAAATCCTTTCGCAACGACAACTGCAGGGGATCCGGGTGCCCATGATATCCGGGTTTCCAACCATCAGGCTGCGGCAATTCCATGCCACACATGCTCACGTAAGTATCAGGCGCGGGATTGAAGAAAGGTCCGGTGTGCGGATGCTTCAGCAACTCGCTGCGTGCCATCGTTACCAGTCGATGTGCGTGGCTGCGAAATGTTTGAAGTCGCTCTGGCGTGAAGAAGTCAATTGCTGCGCCAATTGCCAGTAAGGCGGCCGGGTCCCGTGTTCCCAGCCAGTTGATGCGGTCCTGCCAGGAAGCGGCTCGGCCGGCGATGCTGCCACCCCAGCTGACAACCGGGCAACGCACTTTTCCATGGTGCCGTGGGTGCACCCAGAGAAAGCCACTTCCAAACGGAGCGCAAAGCCATTTGTGGCAACTGGCACAATAAAAATCGCAACCAATGTCCTCCATGAAAATGTCCAGCATGGCTACGGCATGCGGTCCGTCAATGCAGACCAGAACACCATGACGCTGTGCCATCCGGCAGATGGCCTTCACCGGGAGTATGCAGGACGTTGCCGAAGTGACATGGCTGACAACAATCAGTCGTGTTCGGGGTGTGATTCGTCTTTCGATGGCGTCGACAATTTCGGATTCGGAGTCTTCCGTCGTTGTTTTGTCCCTGGTTGATCCCAGGGACAACGGAATCTCTACCGACTGCAGTCTGGCGCCGGTACTCTGACATTTTCTGCTCCAGATGTTTCGGACAGCACCATACTCATGATCCGTGAGAAGAACTTCGTCTCCGGCGCCCAGCACGACAGAATCTGCAACGACGTTCATTGCGACCGTCGCATTGTCAATCAAAGCCAGTCGCTCTGGTTTGGTGTGCAGAAAGCCCGCCAGCTTTGCGGCAGTGATCTCCAGATGTTCTTCCATCTCCTGACAGAAGAATCGCATCGGCTGCCGTTCGAGCCTTTCCGTCCATTCGTTTCGAGCTTTCTGTACGGGCAGAGGAGATGGCCCGAAAGATCCGTGATTGAGATAAACGGTGTCCGGATCCAGATTCCAGAACGATCGCAATTGCTCAACGGATTCTGTACTTGTCGACGGTTCTGTACGGGATCCGGATTCGATTGTCTCGTGCGTCATTGGGATCGTTACTTCCTCGATCATTGCGAAATGCTCATCTCATCGGACTCCTGAAAATGTCTCGCGTACCGGAACTGTTTCATTACTGGCAATGAGAGGTGGATTACGAAACTGAGTTGCGAGCCTGATGCAGGTCGGTAGCATGCCGAAAGAGTTTATGGGTTCTGAAGTGGACTCAGTACAGATTTGCCACCGCCGCTGCCAAAAGTCTCACGGAAATTGATGCAAATGAACTTTGACGACGAGAAGATTGCCTTCATTGGAGCGGGCCAGATGGCAACCGCGCTGGCGTCCGGGTTTGCCAGGAGTTTCGTCCTACCAACGGCAATCAGTGCCTGCGATCCATCCGAGGAGGCACGAGAGCGTTTTCTGTCTGCGGTGGGTGACGGCGTGAAAATATCGGGGGTGATGGGCGACGTGGTCAGCGATGCAACCATTGTTTTCCTCGCCGTCAAGCCGCAGGTCATGTTTGCGGCCCTTGAGGAACTGTCGACTTCAGTAACGCCGGATCATCTGGTCGTTTCAATTGCCGCAGGAATTCCCCTGAAGCAACTGGAATCGCGAATGCCGAGTGGAACTCGTGTCATTCGGGTGATGCCAAACACACCATGCCTGGTCGGTAAAGGTGCCAGTGGAATCAGTGCCGGAAAGCATGCGACTCCAGGCGACGTGGAACTGATCACCACTCTGTTGCAGACCGCCGGGTTGGCCGAAGTATTCCCGGAATCTCTTCTGGACGCAGTGACAGGCCTTTCGGGTAGCGGGCCAGCATATGCATTTCAGATCATCGAAGCGTTGAGCGATGGTGGAGTGAAAGTGGGACTGCCACGCGCTGCAGCCACTCGTCTGGCTGCTCAGACATTATTAGGTGCGGCAGAGATGGTGCTTCGTACGGGCCGCCATCCTGCAGAATTAAAAGATGGTGTGACCAGTCCCGGCGGAACCACAATTGCGGCCCTTCATGCGCTGGAACAGGGGGGGCTGCGCGCGGCATTAATGGACGCCGTGGAAGCGTCAACAGTTCGCTCAAGAGAACTGGGGGCCGGATAGATGGAAGTCAGGAAATCGAGCTGACTTCTGCAGGTGCGGCTGTCTGGCCTTCCCCTAATGAAACGTCCGGAATCCTCCGGACGAAAATTCGCGACGCTGCGATGTGTCAGCGATGTCCAGTTACTGCGCTCATTCGGTTTGATCCGATGGGTGGGATTTCACTATTCCAGATGCGCTGAATCTAAGGATTGTTGCAGTCAACGGACGTTAGAGTTTCTCACCAATCTACCGACATCGTGTTTCAGAATGGCATACATTTGTTTGAAGCGACCGATCGTCAATTGTTGATTTGATGCCGCACCTGGCAGTTCTGCCGTGTGAACTCAGTCGACACAGCCAATTCGAGCAAAACCTTGTCTGCAACGAAGTCGAGTACCAGCATTTTTTCTGGCGGATGTGCGGGGTTAGCCCCAGCCGTCCCAACGGATACGTGCGCGATTCTCTCGAACCTTCTGCATATTTCAGATGACGCTTTGCGGCAGAGCAATGGTAGTGACATTGAATGCATTCCGCGGTCGATCTTATCGATGCTGCTCAAAGCCATGCAGTTGCGAGACCCCTCGACTCTGACCCATTGTCAGCGTATCGCGGCCATTTCGAGTGGTGTCGCGAGACTTCTGGGTTGGGATGACGAACAACGACGTCAGCTGGAAACCGCGGCGCTGCTTCACGATCTCGGCAAGATTGGAATTCCTGAGCACATCCTGAAAAAGCCAGGCAAGCTCAGCAGCGAAGAATACGACTTTGTTCTTCTGCATCATCATGCGGCCGTCAATCTCCTGCAGGCATTTCAGACGCATCCCACAGTTGTGTCGATGTTGTCTATGCTTTACCACAATTTCGATGGTGGAAGCATTGTTGTCGACATGGAAGCGATCCCACAGGATCTTCCTCTGGGAGCACGTATTCTGGCAGTTGCGGATGCTTACGATTCACTTAATTCTGCCAAGCCGTACCGCCGTGGGATGACTCACCAGGAAGTGATGGCGGTGCTCGAGGAAAAATCGGGCAGTCGATACGACGGCAATGTCGTTAGAACGCTGGCCCGATGGTACGAACTGGAAGGCGACACCTTATTTCGGCATACGGAACCGTTTCAGCAGAATGAACCGTCAGGCGACTTGGGAGGTGAACTCCGAAACAGCATCGTATTGCTGTCTCAGGTGGTCAATACGCTGTACCAGTTTCAGCAATTGTACGACGGCTACTTCCTGCTCGATTCCAGAGGCAGATATTGCATCTGGAGTGACGGAATGCCGGGAATGACCGGGCATACCCTGCATAAAATGCTTGGTCGATCATGGCAGCCGACCGACGTGCAGTTGCGTTCGCTGACAGAAGATAAAGACGCCCCGGCGTCGCTGGATGAGTCTGCTGTCGGGCAGGTCATGAAGAACAACCGCGCACAGTTTTCGAGCCAGTTGCTGAAGAACAGCGAATCCCGACACTTCAAAGTCGACGTGTATACCATTCCAATTTCAGATCACTCCGGCAATCCGTTCGGTGCGATTCAGTTGCTTCGCAACAAGAGTGGTGTCCGGCGGCAAAGCCGCGAATATGTAGAATTAAAACTGGCTGCGACGCGGGATGCTCTGACCGGTGTTGCAAATCGAGGGCAGTTGGAAACTCAGCTGCGACACTTGCTGGAAGATTTTCACGCGCATGAGGGCACTCGGAATCTGAGTGTCATTTTTCTTGACGTCGATAAATTCAAAGGGATCAACGACACATACGGACACCAGACAGGTGATGAAGTGCTCGTCGATCTCACGCGGTTGCTGCAGCACGAAACCTACTCTGGCGAATCCATCGGACGATACGGTGGTGAAGAGTTTGTTGTGCTTTGCCCGGATACCGACCTGCCATCAACTGTTCGACGAGCCGAACGTCTGCGCCAGGCGATTCAAAAGAGTTCCATTGGTGGGGTGAGCACCTTAAATGTTACCTCTTCTTTCGGCGTCTCAACTGCTCGTCTGGGTGACACCGTGCAGACTCTGCTGGAACGAGCTGATAATTGCCTTTACCGAGCGAAGGAAACCGGACGAAACCGCACCTGTTGGGAAGGACAGGACGAGACTGTTGAGGAAGAGCCGCAGGAGGAGGAATCTCCCTATTTCAACACGGTGAATGGCGTGTTTACGTTCAACGACCAGATTGAAGTAGCCACCTCACTCGAACTGACCGCGATGAAGCTTCATGCGTTCATCCGTGAATATCAGGTCATCATTCAGCATCAGGACCATGGAAACATTAAGTTTCGCATGGGGGCTCTTGGTTTCACTCGGCGGTGGGGTGGCTCAAAGGATCGGCAGCCACTGGATGTTGAACTGAAGTTCGAATCCGCCCGGATCGTCAGCAAGATTGATGGAAAGCCACGAACGCAGCGCCGCGTGGTTGTCACGGCAATTCCGCATGGTCGGGCTCCGGATATGACGACGTTTGCAACACGCTGCGGAATCCTGATCCGAGAATTGCGAGCTTACCTCCTTGGGTCTTAAGTCAACGCTGAAGAACAAACGCAAAACCGGTTGACCGATACCATGGTATTCAGTCAACCGGTTTTATTTTTGGTTTCAGACTTGCTGACACCCATTCTGGTGGTGACATCAGGTTCTCCTCTTGAGATCTCGAAAATTAAATCCGCGGCAGTAGCCGGAACGGACCATCCTGGTCCATCCGTGCCGGTGATCGGCTTTCGGTTTAGCGAACCGCTGTCACGATATGGGCTGGGTCATTAAAGTTCTCAAGTGATGAACTTCGTGCGGCAGATGGCTGTCCGGTGCGACAGGTTCCAGCTGCTTTGGCCATTTCCTGCACTTGTGTACTCTGAGCAATCCGAACGGCCTGCATCAGAACCTTGTCGCCATTCGCAACACCGTCCGCGTCTTCCACTCGCACATCGGGTTTGACTCCCTGACCGGCCATCTCCCGACCATTGGGGGAATAGAATTTCGCAGTTGTGAGGCGAAGATTCCCACTGATTGAGTTGAGTGGAAAGTGCGTTTGAACAGTTCCCTTACCATACGAGTTTGTACCCACAACTACACCACGCTGATTCTCCTGCACGGCTGCAGCAAAGATTTCACTTGCACTTGCACTGTCTCCGTCGACCAGCACCACGAGTGGAGTGTTCCAGGTCCTCGACCATGTGGCTTGTTCGAGCATGTTGTCCGTGCTCAGCCGACCTTTCGTTGAGACAATCGTACCACAGGGCAGGAATCGATCACTGATTTCCACACAAGTCGTCAGCAGTCCGCCTGGGTTACCTCGAAGATCAATGATCAGAGAATTCATTCCCTGCGAATGCAGTTCAGAAAGTGCCTGATCCAGTTCGGCGGTTGAATTCTGAGCAAAACGGCTCAGGCTCAGATAACCAATCTGTGTGCCATCAAGGATTCGTGTGTCGTTTACAGTCCAGACTCGAATTGAGCGACGGACGAGTGAGAAGTTCTTTTCCCCTTTACCGCTTCGATAGATGCGAACCACCATGCTGCTGCCAGCAGAGCCCTTCATCAGATCGACGCTGTTGACCATAGGCACGCCTTCGATAGAACGTCCATCAATACTGACAATCACGTCACCCGACTGGATGCCGGCTTCTTCAGCAGGTCCGCCCCGCAGAGATTTCACAACCAGCAGTCCGCGCTGGTCCTCTTTCACTTCAACTCCAACACCAACAATCTGATCTTCGAGCGATGCGTTACGCGTCTCCTTTTCAACGGCGGCACCTGGTACCGCAGGATCTTTGGGTTCAATTCCTGAAAACTTATCAAGAGTGTCGATGCTGGCATTTGCAAACTCAAAGGCAACGACGTTTGGTGAAAGTCCGGGAACTGTCTGTGCCTGCTGCATGACTGTGTTCATAACATTGCGGGCATCGGACTGGTTTGAAACTCGCATGGAACCAGCCATGCTGGACAGAGTGTTCCGGAAACCATCAAGGCGAAACGAATCCGAGGAGATCCCCAGAGACTGTGTAAAAGCGGGATTGTCGAGTGCCATGACAAGGTTTCGTAATGCTCGACGGACTCGCACATCGTAGGACGTTGGCTGCAGATGTCGCTCATCAATTCTTTGTGAAACTTCCGCGAACAGGTTTGTGGCCTGGCTGGCGGACATCGCCCAAATCGCTCGAATATTTACTGGGTTCGAATATCGTGAGGAGATTAACTTGTTGATAGCATCAGCCTCATCGTCCATGCGACCAATGGGTGTTGGAGCTGGCACAAACGGATCGCGGCCCGGTGTTGGTGAGTATCTGTCTTCGTACGATGGTGTCGCGGGGCCGATAAATCGATCACGACTCAACTGTGGCTGATTCCAGTCGCGTGAATCAAACTGTGAACCGTCCGGATTGCTCCGATCCAGAGGAATTCGGTACCGAGTCTGTCGATGGCCTACGCCCGAACCGAATGGATCGGCGTCGCTGTTCCGACCGCGATTCAGTCCCCGGAAGGGATCCTGCAGACCTCGATCGTATCCATCATTGATTGGTGTGCCGTAGCGATTTCTCCAATCCAGCTCTCGACCATTCCCATATCCGTTTGCTGCACCGGAAGAGTAACTCACCGGCAGTTCAGGAAACTCCCCGCCGCTGGTCCCCCGATATCCGGCAGCCCGGTGGAAGGGATTGCCAGACGAAGCATTTGGTGATCTCCATGTATCGAGATCACTTTGCATGTCTCTGATTTCCGGCATCCAATTATTGGACGCTGCAGGCCGATCCACGCTGTCATACCGAGGAACACACTGCCCATTGGGGCAGTTGTAGCCCGGCGTGCTCAGGTAATTATTTGTATTGTTGTCGTACGCACCCGTCGGACTCGTGTAGCCCCGATACTGGGCGGCTGCTGGAACACAGAAACTCAGCATCGATACCAGGGCAAGTCGTGTGATTTGATTTAAGGCCGTCATGTCCATTTCTCCTGAATTTGTTGAGACTGTCTAGGTTGGGAAAACTTGATAATGAAGGAGGTTAGGCAACGTGCGGAAACTGGTCTGAAAGCACACCGAAACCAAATCCGGGGAGCGAGACTGTTGGTGCGGCGACGGGCTTTTCAACAGCAGCCAGTTCGCCGCGAAGCACGCGGACATTGATCGGAGCCTCAATCCCCAGCTTGACCGTTCCATTTCCGATCCGTGTCACTTTGATAACAATGTCATCGCCGATTCGGATTGTTTCTTCGGTTTTTCGTGTCAGTACTAACATTGTCCCAGACCTCCTGTGATGTGTTCTGATTCATTCTGACACTCAGCTTCCAGTAGTTGAGTGCATTCGTCGTCACTGTGATAAGTACATTGCCAACGGTGTGCCAATTCGGATGCATTTCGGCCAAAAGATATCTGCACCGCTGTAACACGCTGCTGCCATTGGGTTTATGTTGTGTGTTAGTTGGTAGCGATTGAGTTATCTTTGATGGTTCAGCAAAACCTGCGTGGAAAACATTTCAATGATCCCGCAGCGGACACGCCGACGCATTGTCAAATCGACAATCCGCATCGCGACAGTGAAATTTCCTCAAGCCGCGTGTGCCATGTGCCGAAGCGCTGGCCGAATGCTGAAGTGCAGTAGTTGTGTTGCGCTGGGAACATTTGCGCGGAACGTGGTTGAATTAATGCCCAGAGCGCTAAGTATGGTCGTGCGCGGATGTTGACATTTTGCACGCAGGAGTTTGCCTCAGACTCCCCAGCCTGCCACCGCATCCTGCGCTCTGTGGTTTAGGATTCTTACGCAGGTGGATTCTTTCAAAAGACCACCCGGGATTTTTCAACAACTCAGCAGTGATTGGGTTTGGTGAAGCCAAACAACAACGGTCTAATAGCAAACGAGGCCCAGCTACTGAGTGCCATAGTTCCGCGAACGGATTTGCGGACTTCCGAATCGAGGGCGGAGGTTCAACAGATGCGATTGCAAATCATTTTCTCTGGCGTGGCAGCACTCCTGTTTGTGTCCGGAACGGCAATGGGGGGACTTTGTGGTGTGCCCTCTTATTCATGCTGCCCAACGACGGCCTGCGCTCCGGCGTCGTGCTACACCACGTGTAAAGTGATGAGCGAAACCTGCTACCGTTCCGTTTGCGAGACGGTTTACGAGCCTGAGCAGTACAAAGTCATGCGGACGGTGTACGAGAATGTCTACGAAGACGTCGAGCAAACGTGCTACCGCAACGTGACTGAAACTGCCTACCGAGACGAAACCTACACTGTTTGCCGTCCTGTTACCGAGACAGCTGTCCGTGAGGAAACGTATTGTGTTCAGCGGCCGGTCTATGAGACCCAGTACCGTGACCATGAATATGTTGTTCAGCGACCGGTTTTCGAAGAACATGTGAGAGAGCAGAAATATACGGTGATGCAGCCTGTTTGCGAGACTGTTCAACAGACCTACCAGCAAACCGTAATGAAGTGTGTGACAGAGACCGTGCAGCAGGAACGCTGCTACACAGTCATGCGTCCTGAAACTAAAACTCGCTGCGTACGACGAATGACCGGTAGCTGGGTCACTCAAACTCAATGCATTCCCGGTCCGGTGCTGCCTCGAATCGTGTGTGGACCATGTGGCCCCAGTGTCTGCATGACCCAATGTCCGCCTCGGCAGATCGCCCGCCGTGTTTGGTGTCCTCGCGTCGTCGAACAACAGGTCCCCTACACAGTCATGGTACCACAGGTGGTTCGTCAGAATTGTCCAGTGCAGGTGACGCGATACGTTCCGGAGACCGTTACAAAAACTGTGCCCGTTCAGGTGACCCGAATGGTGCCAAAGGAGCTGGTTCAGCGAATTCCTTATCGTGTGTGCCGTATGGAGACAGAAACGAAAGTTCAGCGAATACCCTATCGGACGTGTCGCATCATGACAGAGCAAAAGACGCGGCAGATTCCTTACACGGTTTGCAAAATGGTATCGGAGACTCAGACGCGACAGGTTCCTTATTGCGTCACGAAACGAGTGCCATACACCTCCACACAGCGCGTTTGCAAGACGGTTCCACGACAAGTGGAAGCCACGTGCACGCGGATGGTCGCGAAGCAGGTTGTCAGGCAGGTTCCCTACACTCGTTGTTACATGGTCCCGGAAACTGTCTGCGGCGGAGCAATGTGTGCGCCATGCGTTGGGGGCGGTTGCTCAACTGGCGGCTGTGCGACTGGCAACTGCGGGGCGACGGTCGAAACCGGGAAACCGGTTGTTCCAAAGCCGGACGAACTGAATTCAATCTGAGGTCGCGGTGCTGCCGGATTCCGGCGCTGCACAGTCAACCAGGTGAATTCGCTTCCAGCGCCCGGTTTGGAAGCGAACGAACATTGCCGTTCCGGCAAACGAAATGTGCAGCGCACAGGTCCACCAAAGCAGCGGGAGGGTCGTGGTGGGCTGGCGTGACAAGTACCATGCGGGTACGACCATGATCAGCCAGCTGGACCCCATGGTCAACAGCATCGGATAGACGGTATCGCCAGCTCCACGCAGTGCCGAGGAAAAGATCACGGCAAGTGCATCGAACACGGAGTAGAACGCGACAAACCGAAGCAGAAGGATGACCGACGGTGTCAGTTCATCAAGTGCTGCCGCTGCGGCCGGACGCTCCTGAGCGAAGGCCGAAAAGGGCATCAAAGCAACTTCGGGAATCGTCAGCAGCAGTAGGCTCGTGACGCCGGTCCAGCCGATGCCCAGTTTGACCGCATTCCATGTGGTCTTTGACGCCGCATCCGGAAGTCCAGCGCCCAGATGGTGGCCAACAATGGTTTGAATCGCCGTCCCGAATCCGAGGAGCGGGACAAAAATCAGACCATTCACACTGAATGCCAGGTTGGTCGATGCCAGAGCGTCGCGCCCAAGGTTGCCAATCATCAGTAGAAAGATCGTAAACCCCGAGTTATCCACGAAGTAATGAAGTCCGCTGGGGAAACCGTAGCGAAAGTACTTTGCGAGTAATTCAAAGTTGGGACGCCAATGCGCGAGCAGTGGGAAGTTTGTCCTTCGGACCGATCGGTGAATCAGGAAGCAATAGATGATGATATCACCGCACCTTGCGATGAGCGTGGCGATAGCCGCGCCTCGAATGCCGAGTTCCGGGAAGGGCCCGACTCCATAGATCAGCAGGTAGTCCAGGACGAAGTTAACAACGACGCCCAGCATATTTACGTACATCACGACCGATGTTCTGCGGCGGCCGCTGAAGTAACAACTGAGTGCAATGGAGAGAAGCAGGATACTGCTTCCGGCACACAGAGTATTGAAATACACCGACCCTTCCGAAATGACTGCCGATGGTTGACCGCTGACTTCAAAGACCATTCGGCTGCACGGCAGCAGTGCCACCATCAGCAGACCGCAAACGATGGCGAGCCAGATGGCCTGCCAGAGCGAGGATGCCATCCGATTCGGTAGTCCGGCGCCGTCAAACTGAGAGATAAACGTATTCGCGTAGAGAATCGTTCCCATGGGGATGCAAACGACTGTCCAGTGCAGCATCGAACCGGGAGTGACTGCGGCAAGTGCATCGGCAGAATATCCGGTGAGCAGGATTCGATCGACAGCGCTCATCAGCGACAACGAGCCAGCGCTGAGTACCAGTGGAACGGCGACTCGCAGCAACTCCAGCATGCTTCCCGGCGCAGCGTCTCTGGCTTCTGGCAGTTCGGTGGGCTGATCACTCTTTGGCGACATTCGGGGCCGGGATCGCTGGGATGTGCGAAGCTGCAGGGCAATTGTTGCAGTCGCGGAGAATGGCGTGAGATAATTGGACGCGGAGTCTGATGGATTCTCCTGCCGATCTCAAGCAGCCTCGATTCGGCCGACGCTCATAATTCATGGACCGGGTGTAAATCCGTGCAAAAGCTGCTAAAGTCGATGGCCGAGTTTTCAACAATGAACAAACCGGACCATTAACATCGCTGATACTCTTCAAGGCAAACTCGTTAGGAACCGTATATGAACCGTCACCATCACGGAATGCGAATTCTGCTTTGTTCTGCAGTTATTGCAGTGTGTGCTCCCCTGGCATCAGATTTCGCCGCAGGACAGAGCAAGCTCGAAGGGAGTCGTCCGAACATTATCCTGGTGATCACAGATGATCAGGGCTACGGTCCCGTTGGACGCCATGGCCATCCCTGGCTGAAAACTCCCAACATGGATCGCATGTTTGATTCCAGTGTTCGATTCGATCGATTTCTGGTGAGTCCCACATGTTCCCCAACTCGTTCAGCGGTGATGACTGGTCGTCACCCAATGCGAAACGGGATTACGCACACAATCCTTGAAAGAGAACGCCTGACCCTGGATGCAGTCACCCTGCCTCAGATGCTTAAGAAAGCCGGATACACGTCAGGCATTTTCGGTAAGTGGCATCTGGGGGACGAAGAACCCTATCAGCCCCACAATCGTGGTTTTGATGAGGCCTTTATCCACGGCGCTGGGGGAATCGGTCAGGCCTATGACTGCAGCTGTGCGGACGCGCCTGACAATTCTTACTTCGATCCCGTGATCCGTCACAACGGATCATTCGTGAAGACGAAGGGGTTTTGCACAGACGTATTCTTCCGGGCTGCATTAGGCTGGATTGAGAAAACGAAGGATCGGGATCAGCCGTTCTTCGCGTATCTTGCCACCAATGCTCCGCACGGGCCATTTCTGGCGCCGGAGTCGAGTAAAAAGCGATTTCTCGATGCGGGATTTACGGAGCAACAAGCAGGATTCTATGGAATGATCGAAAACATCGACGACAACGTCGGCCGCCTGCTTGATCAACTGGACAAATGGAAGCTGTTCGAGAATACCGTGGTCATCTTCATGTCCGACAATGGAATGACGGGGGGCGGTTCAGGAAAACTCGGACAAGCCATGGGCACCGCCGGAGATGGAACAAAGATGCTGCCGTACAACGCGGATATGCGAGGTCTGAAAGGGTCGCCGGATGAAGGTGGAGTGCGTGTGCCGTTCTTTGTCCGCTGGGATGGTCATCTGAAAGGCGGACAAAAGGTCGAACGCATTGCGGCACATATCGATATCGCCCCGACGCTGGCCGCGCTGGCGGGTGTGGATGTGCCCGGAGAACAAGTGGAAGGCAGAAATCTGTTGCCCCTGATGCTGGACCCGGAAGCGGAATGGAGCGATCGCACTCTTGTCACCCACGTTTGTCGCTGGAAAACAGGAGATAACCCGGACAATCATCAGTGGGAACGGTTTTCATTGAGGAACGAACAATACCGATTCGTAAACAACAAGGAATTGTTTGACATGAAAGTCGATCCGTCACAAACCAGGAACGTGATTGACCAACACCCCGAAGTGGTGGCCGAATTCCGAAAGTTCTATGAACAGTGGTGGAAGGACACCAAACCGCTGCTCGTGAACGAATCCGCACCGATGTCGCCAACTCGACCGTTCCACGAACTGTATCGCGCACAGCTAAAATCCGGTGGAATTCCAAACTGGGAGTAACCGGGTGGTCTGCCATTCGGCGGCCCGAATTTGGATTGCTTGTCTACAATCCTACCGTTGCATTCACGCTGAATACTTTAAAGTTCCGCTCTATGGCTGAGTTTTCTTCTTCAATTGTCCTTCCCTGTTCGCTTGCCGCCGTGCGGGCATTCCTGGGGACGCCTGCGAATCTTCCGCGGGTCAGTGATCCGGAGCTCAAGCTTGAAATTATCTCTGCGCCGGAAGTCGTGACCGTGAATGAGCGGATTGAATTTCGTGTCACCTCATTTGGCTTCAAACATCGTTCCATCCATGTCTATACCCATATCTCGGATACAGAGATCTTCGAAGAACAAATTGAAGGACCAATGCGATCGTGGCAACATCGCCAGAATTATGAGCTGGTCGAAACCGGGAAGATGAAGTTGATTGACACATTCACATTCGAGCCACCCGGGGGCATGTTGGGATTTCTTCTGACTGAAGAACGGCTTCGCGAGTCACTCGAACAAGGTATGGAAGCCAGACACTCGGCATTATCAGACATGGTCGAGGCTGGAGAACTCGTGTGAATCGACACCCTGTCTCAAATCGACCGCCGACAGTAACCCTGGCAATCATGCTTTTGCTGGTTATGGGGGCGGCCTTTGTGGGTCTCATTTCGATCATCATCCCCGGCGCGATTCAGATGGTTGGCGTCATGGTGGTGCTGTTCCTGTTTTTCGTGGCACAGTACTTCATTTGGGGCAAATGGCTTTATCCGTATGTCGTTAAACTGGACGCTGCGCGGACGACTGAAACTTCTCTTGACCACGAATCTGTCGCTGCGGAATCACCGGACGATTCTGGTATCGAATAAATCGCCGGGAATTGCATCGAAACATCGCACGTCACCCGGGGGATTGTCACAGATTCATCGGCTTCCAGGATGAAGCCTGATGCTGACCGTACCTGAAACTGAAGCTCACGAAGTCGGACACGTTCAGAAATGCCGGGGTTTCCCGCCGACTTTCGATAGTGGATGCAAGGCGTTCTCAAAGCCTCAAGCTTCTGAAGTTGAATGTCTCACTCTGGTTGTCGACCAGACTCCGACAATTCCAATGACGATACACAGCGCAGAGGTTGCCAGCCACTTCGTTGGAAGATGTTCCGCCTGAATATCTCCCAGTGACAGATTGGCAAGTTCATCTCGAAAATGTGCTAGTGCCAACAGGGTGGAATTGTGCAGGACGTGCATCACCAATCCAGGCAGAACGCTGCCGCTTCGGATCGCGATCCAGGAGAGGAGGCAGCCAAGTGCCGTACTTGGCAACAGGCGTTCCAGCGTTGCTCCTTCAGCCGCGATGACGTGAAACACCCCAAAAATCGTGCCGCAGGCGATGATGGCCATCCAGGGACGAATGGCTTTCTTCAATCCGGAGAGAAGGAAACCCCTGAAGAACAATTCTTCGCAAACGCCTGGCAGCACACCGAGACAGATAATCATTAAAGCGAGCGGGACAGCACGCCATCGTTCCAGGATCTCGGCAACCTGCTTCAATCGGGCGGGGTCGAGCTGTGCCAGGCCGAATTGTTGTGTGGTCATTACGAGTTCATAAATCCACGGCCAGGTCCCGACTCCGAGTATCGCCACGAATGGCCAGAGAAGGAGTGAGATTCGGTGATCCAGCGTTGGATTTCCGCGAGTGACTCGAAGCATGGGCCACGTTGCAGAGAACGAAAATCGTTGCCACATAACAACGATCGCCGGATAAACGGCGAAGAGCAGTACGGTTAGTGTTCCGGAAAATAACAGCCTCGCGTTCGGAGAGACGGCATCGGCGCTGCGTCCCAGGAGTCCATTGGCGAAGAAGTAAAGAGGGAACATTGTTGCCAGCGTCAGCATCGCAGCCACAAATGTTGGCCCGCTTGATTCTGATTCGGGTCGTCGGAAGAGATCGGCCCAGCTGCCGCGACTGCCAACGGCCATGGCGTCACGCCCAAAATATTTTGCGGCCAGAGCAAGGGCGCTTGCCGCATAAATAAGCGTCGAAGCTACTGCAGCTACGCCTGGCAACAGGATTGCGTTTCCTTCGAATACGTCTCGAGCCAGAAGAAGCATATTGACCAGTGGAACAACTGCGATGGCGCCACTCAGATGCCATCCCGGAAGCAGGATCGACAGTCCCGGGGCGATCGAAATCAACATCAAAGGAATCAGGAATGCCTGAGCTTCTTTGAAACTGCGCGAGGTGCTGGTAATTGCCAGCAACACGGCGGAATAAAACAACGCGAAGACGATCTGGATTGAAAGCAGCGAAATCACCAGCTTCAGGCTGATGCCCTCGCTCCCGAAGAGTTGTGTTTCCATGCGCAGGGCATATACGGTTGCCGTCATTGCGACCAGGTTAATCGCTCCGGTGAGCATCGTTACGACGAACACGGCGATGTATTTGGCCATCAGTAAATGCACGGTTGGAATCGGCAGGGCAATGAGCGTTTCCAGGGTGTCGCGTTCGCGTTCTCCTGCAGTCAGGTCAATCGCCGGGTACACGCCACCGGTCACAGTCATGAGCAACAATGCCAGTGGCAGCAGCCCCAGAAACCCCTGTGTTTGTTGAGTTGATTCCACTGTTCTGTTTGAAAAGCGCACGGGCAGACGCAGGCGGTCGTTATACCGGCGTGCTACGTTGACGGCGTGGAAAAGATTAGCTGCAGCCAGCCTTTCTTCCAGCAGTCGTTCAGCTTCACGACTGATGGCTGATCTCTTGTTGGAGTAAACAGTGACGTTCGCATCTTGCAGGGGTTCGACAATCCCGGACCACTGGTCGAATTCCACCTGCACAGACAGATCGGTCTCCCCGGATGCAACCGTCTCCTCCAAATCGAAATGGATGTGTTCATCAGCGACAACAATATGAAGCTCTGGCTCCGGATCGGCTGAAGCAAGGTCAATGACAGGTTCAGTGTCCATGGGAGAATCCTCATGGAATTCTGCATCCGATCGAACTGCAGGCTCAGCGTTTGCGTCTGCCATATTTGGTGGATCGAACTGTTCATTCGCAGAACCGCGTCGCCGGAGATCGATCATTTCCTTACCGATTTCCAGCGCGGATTGCAGCCAGACACCTTCGACATCACTTCCGACAGAAATAGTGTACTGAGGCGGACCATTCCGGGACGTGAGGCGGGAAACTGCCAGCATCCGAAAGGTCATACCCAGCAGCGGGTAGAGGATGATCGGCATGGCCAGAAGTGTAATGATCGTGCGACGATCACGGAGCGTTTCCCGCAGCTCTTTCCGGACCAGTAACCCCGCGCGATCCCAGAACGAATTGTGCGCCACTGCCGATTCGTAATCTGGTCTTCGATTCTCGGCGGATGCCGGCTCGTCGCGATGGCCGTGAACATTGAGATCATCCGGAGTATTCAAGGGGACTGCTCCCTGAGCATGTCGACAAACATTTCGACAATTGTCGAGCGGCCTGTCGCGTCGTGTAATTCATTCAGGGTGCCTTCGTACCGCAAACGTCCCCTGTGCAGCAATCCAAACCGATCGCACAGCCGTTCTGCCTCATCCAGTTGGTGCGTGCAGACGACAACCGATTTGTTGGCGATCCGAAGAGTTCGAACGAATTCAAAGACAACCTGAGAACCCACGACGTCCAGACCACGCGTTGGTTCGTCCAGCAGAACGACTGGAGGGTCATGAACAAGCGCCCGGGCCAGATTGACTCGCTGTTTCTGACCGGTACTCAGAGTTGCGCAACGTCGGTCCAGAAATCGGCCCAGATCCATGAGCTCCGCCAATACCCCGACACGACTTTTCGATTCGGCACGGGTGAGGCCGAAGCCACCGGCGAAGAATTCCAGCAACTCGCGAGGCGTCAGCCATTGATAGAGCCCAGCGCTTGCGGAGACGAGTCCCAGCTGCCTCTTGATTCTTTCCGGATGGACTGAAACATGCTGTCCGAGGATCTCGACATCCCCTGATGTGGGTGACAGCAGTCCCATAATCATTCGAAGGGTCGTTGTCTTGCCGGCGCCATTTGCCCCGAGTAGTCCGTAGACTTCTCCTGGCGGCACGGAAAAGGAAAGTGAATCGACGGCGCGGACCGTTGTATTCCCTTCTCCAAATGTTTTGGTCAAATCATTGACTGTGATCACTTTGGGCCCTGCGAACCGAACGGCAACAAATCCTTCGATGACGTTGGTATAGTCTGTTTTTGTTTTCTGGAATCAGTGTCGCGGAGTCTGGCAGATCGAATCGGCAAATCCAATGATTTGTGACCGCCCGGCGATGCAAATGAGTTTCGCAACGCCAAACAATTGAACTACCATTTGAGAACGGCAAAGGCCGAAGTCAAATTTCCCCTCAGCCTGCACCTCACCTACGCTTTTGGATTGCAAGTTATGCGAAGTATTTTTCTGTGTTCGCTTTTATTGTCGACAACGACAACGGTTCTTGCGGATAACTGGGCACACTGGCGAGGTCCGGATGGCAACAGCGTAGCGAAGAACGCTCATCCTCCCACGGAATGGTCAGCGACGAAGAACGTCAAGTGGAAAGTGGAATTGCCCGGGCGCGGATCCAGTTCTCCCGTTGTTTGGGGCGACAAGATCTTCATTACGACGGCGATTCCAACTGGAAGGGGAGCCACTCCCGTCCCGGGGAGGAGAGGCGGTGGAGGACTTTCGGAACTCGATTTTCGAGTGCTCTGCTACAGTCGAGCCGATGGGAGCGTTATCTGGCAGCAAACGGCCATCGTCGCGACACCTCATGAACCAACCCACAACACGAATAGCTTTGCGTCCGCCTCGCCCTGTACGGACGGGGAACACGTTTACGCGCATTTCGGTTCACGCGGGCTCTACTGCTACACGATGGATGGAGAACTGGTCTGGAAACGAGACGACTTTGGCAAGATGCAAACACGAAACGGATTCGGAGAAGGAAGTTCGCCGACTCTGGCGGGAGACAAGATACTGATTCCATGGGATCACGAAGGACCTTCCGCTCTTTATGCACTGGACAAGGCAACAGGCAAAACAGTGTGGAAGGCAGATCGCGACGAACCAACGTGCTGGGCAACTCCGCTGGTCGTTGACAACAACGGCCAACCGCAAGTGATCATGAACGGTCAGACCTGTGCTCGTTCATACGACCTGAATACCGGGAAGGAGTTGTGGCGATGCGCCGGGCAAACCGAGCGTCCCTGCGCTTCACCCGTGGCAGCCAATGGCCTGGTTATAGTCGGGAGCGGTCATCGCGGTTCGTTCATCGGTGCATTTCAGCTGACGGGAAAAGGCGATATTCAGAACTCAAAGAATGTCGTCTGGACGATTGATCGAGATACGCCAGACATCGGATCACCACTTCTTTCCGGCAATCGCCTTTACTTCCACAAAGGAAAAACAGGGCAGTTGTCGTGCGTTGATTTCCGTACGGGAAGGCCATTTTACATGGCCGAACGACTGCCAAGACTTGACACCATCTATGCATCGCCTGTCGCTGCAGGTGGGGCGATCTACCTGACTGCAAGAAACGGCACGACCGTAGTCATAAAGGATTCGGACAAGCTGGAAGTCGTCGCGGTCAATAGCCTTGATGAAACCGTGGATGCCACACCTGCTCCCGTCGACAATCAGTTGATTATCCGCGGTGAAAACCATCTATTTTGTTTGCAGTAAACAAATCGGGCCGATAGGAACGTGGTCTCGGCACAAGATATTGAAGCGAAATCCAGCAATCTTCCCATCCGGCTGGAATCCGTAAGAATCCCCGGGACACCTGAATGTCACGCGCCTTTACCTGCATGTTTTGAGATGAGCCGTGCGCTGGCGCGGCTGTCCAGGGACCGAAGAAAAATGTGGGTGAAGGTTTGCGGATTTACTGACGTGGCAAATACCGTCAATGCGGTGAGGACCGGTATCGATGCCGTCGGCCTGAATTTTTTCGAAGGTTCAAAACGATTCGTAACTCCGGCGACGGCGGAATCGATCTGTCGCACCCTGAAAGTGTCCTCAGACGACTCTCCGACGGTCCGTCAGTTGACTCGCTTATCGTTGCGTCGTTCACACATGGTAGATGTTGTGGGTTTGTTTGTGAACAGCCCGGCTGAAGATGTGATTCGAATCTCCCAACAGCTTGATCTGGATGCCATCCAGTTTCACGGGGGCGAAGGTATCGATGACATCCAGCAGGTCCACCGTGAGTGCGATGACATAACAGTGATCCGCGCTGTGCGCGTAAACCGGTCGGGCCTCGAAGAGGCGATTCAGCACTGCCGAGGCCTGGCCGTGCAAATACCGAATATTGTCTTTCTGCTGGATGCTCTCGTTGCAGGGCAATTCGGCGGGACCGGGGCGATGGTGGATCCCGATGTTATCGACACCTTTTGCCATGCATTTGTCGGACATCGAGTTGTCATTGCCGGTGGCTTAACGCCCGAAACTGTCTCTTCGGTTGTCACACGTCATGCACCCTGGGGAGTGGATACAGCCAGCGGGGTCGAGGATTCACCAGGGCAGAAGAATATTGAACGGGTGGAGCAGTTTATCGCCAACGCAAAACGGCCGCGTTGCTGAACACGGCCGGATTTCGTTGGAGATAAAATGCATTGTTGTCAGCTACCATTTCCAGTCGGTAACACCCTTCAGATTCTGAATGCATCCCTCTGGCCAGCCCCCCTGTGACAGTGTGATGATGGTTTGGGCAGCCATCGCGCAGGTGTCGTCGTGGGATTCGTTATCAAGCCCCGCAATGTGACCACTGAGCAGTACGTTCTCCATCATCAGAAGCGGACTGGAGACGGGCAGTGGTTCTACTTCAAAGACATCCAGTCCTGCGCCGCGCAGCTTGCCGCTCTTGAGCGCATCGATCAAAGCAGACTCGTCCACCAGCGGACCGCGTGACGTATTGATCAGCACCGCACCGTCCTTCATGCGGGAAAGACTTGTTCGATTGACGATATGTCGAGTGTCAGGTCCCGCTGGCATGTGAAGCGAGATGACATCTGATTTCTCCCAGATGTGTTCCAGAGGGACCATTTGCACACGGTACTCGGTCAGAAAAGCCTGAGGTGGGAACGGATCGTAGGCGACGACATTCATCCCCAGTCCAAGAGCACGCGTTGCAACCGCCTGGCCGATCCTGCCAAGCCCAAGCAATCCCAGAGTGCTGCCCATGATTCTTGGTCTTGCGACCCTGTTCCACTGGCCGCGTCGAACCTGCATGTCATATGCCGGAAATCCTCGCCCCACGGCCATCATCATTGCCACTGCATGCTCGGCGACTGAGTGGTGATTCTGTCCTGGAGTTGTTGCCACCACAATTCCCTGAGCATCGCATGCTTCCAGATTGATTGCGTCGAAACCAACTCCGTATCGTGACAGGACACGAATTTGCGGATTAGCTGCCAATACCGCAGGAGTAAATGGCTCGGATCCGGCCAGGACCGCCTGGTAACCCTGCAGAGCATTCGAAAGAACGGTCTCGTCCCAGAGATTCAGGCTGCGATCGACGACATTGCATTCAAATCCAGCATCACGAAGCAGTTTGAAATGAGCCCCTGTTTCAACACTTAGCGCCGTGCATAACACTCGTATCATGGATCGACCGATTTCTTCAAAAACAACCACTGGGTTCGTGACGTCAGACTCTCTGAGTGAATGGAGAAAACGTCATGCTTGAAATAAACTCCTGCCGCGTAGCTGCACGCAGTGGAGTCTCACGGTAGCATGTTCTCGTCAAATTTGAATGAATCCGGCTTCTGCCTTTTCATTTCCTCCGGCATAACAATTTGCCTGCGATCGAATGTCCTCCAGCGGATCTGCCCAACGTGACAGAAGAAAAAAACAGTGTGCTTTCACTTCGCCTCACTTCTGAAGACCGGTTCCTGGTACGAATCGGCCTGGAGGAACGGACTGGTGAAACATACTATCTGGGCCTGGATCCGGAGAATGCAGGCATGCCGATGTCCGTAACGCGTGGTCTGAACCTGCTCTTGAAAGGATGGCTGCACGTTCTTGAGAGCATCAACGACGGCGACCTGATTTATTTGCCGTTTGATTTTAGTGATGAATACACGCGATGGGTTGCCTGCCAGATGACTGGGCATGATATCCATATCGTAATGGGTTGGGCCGCGGTCGAAGGGTGGGCCATTTCACCGTCGAATTTTGAATCTCATGCACGCTCTGTGAGTCAGTTTCAACCGGATGAACCGCTTACGGTCCAGAGCTTTTATCTGCCTCGGTTCCTGAGTGAACTCCGGCGTGAGATTGGGAAGTTCGAAGCCCGCTTGCGGTCTGCAACGGCTTGAGATGAATCTCAGGCCGTATGAGCGGAGCAAAAGAAAACCGCGGACAGAAGATTCCGTTCAATGGAACCTGTCTGGCCGCGGCTGAGCCTGGTAATGCCATGTTTTGTCGAGATGGCAGATCTCAATGAGCATGGCTTATTCAGGTAGACGCCCGGAAGTGACGTATGGAAACGATCCCGTGCAGGCACGCATGAATTCGACAAGATCCAGCTTTTCCTGCGCGTTGAGATTTAGCGGAGTCATCTTGTCGCTAAGCCATTTGTTTTTCGTTCCGCCCACATTGTAATGTTCGACGACCGCTTCCAGCGTTGGAAGGCTGCCGTCGTGCATGTAGGGGGCAGACAGTGCGACATTTCGAATCGTTGGGGTCTTGAAAGCACCTTTGTCCTTCTCAACGTTCGTCACCACAAATCGCCCCAGATCCGGTTCAGCAGCATCCATTCCGACTCCCAGGTTATGGTATTGCTCGTCTGCCAGATTCGCGCCAACATGGCAATTGCTGCAGCCCACTCGCTTACTGAAGAACAGCTCCATGCCTCGCACAGCACTCTCGGACATCGGCTGCTCGTTCACAGATTTTCTGTACATTTCGTACTGGGCGTAAACGTTCGGAGCGTCCTCTTTCAGGTCTTCAAGGTCCTCTGGTTCCAGTTGAGCAAATCTCTTATAGGCTTCTTGATAGTCGTACGCCGACGGACCGGTAACGAGAACGCGTTCAAACGCAGCAATCGCTTTCCCGACCGCTTCAATTGTCACACCCTCTCCCGGAAAGATCTTTTCGAACTGCATCCGGTAACCCGGGATTTCTGCCAGTGATCCAACGCATGCTTCATGAGAATTGCCCATCTCGATGGGATTCTGGATCGGACCTACCGCCTGTTCTTCCAGCGACGCCGCCCGACCATCCCAGAACTGCTTGTCGCTCAGGATGCGGTTGTAGCTGATGGGAGAATTTCGACCTCCCATTTGGCCGGCGATTCCCACACCGGTTTTCGTGTGACGCGAAAACCCTTCCTGAGGATGGTGGCAGGTCGCGCAGCTGATCGTGTTATCTGCCGACAATCGAGTGTCGAAATAAAGTTGCCGTCCGAGTTCAATTTTGGCTCGGGTCAATGGGTTCTCTTCGAGGCCCTTCATCTGCGACTGGCCCAGAGACAAGCCCAGAGGAAGGTTGATGCTGAGTGTTTCGTGATTCGAAGAATCGGCCAGCCAGTCTTTCAACTGCTCTTCGGTCAGAGGTCCTGTCCCTGGTATTCCACTGGTGAGGTTTGTTTCAGCCAGATTGACGTCGGCTGCCGATGAAGATGCGGTCGAAACGACGCCTATCACAAGCGTGGCGAGAGCCTTAAGAGAAACCCGAACGAACTTCATGAAGCAACTCCTGATCACAATGATGAACGCAACAATGATGAACGCAACAATGATGAACGCAACAAAGATGAACGCAACAAAACCGTAGGAAGTGAACTCACGAGACGTTGCTCATGACGACCGGTGTCGGAGCCACCTTACACTAATTCTGATCTGGAAACCAATGTGCATGCCGGCAATTCAAATGTCGATCATGCCGCATCTGCGCGAAAAAAAAGCGAGTCCATGAAGGACTCGCTACTTTCGTAACCGGACACCGAATAGATCGATCATCCGATTCTGCCAAACCGCGTTTGAATCAATTCAGATCCAGGGTTGGCTCCTGATTCGCTCGGCGAGCTCGCATTTCGGCTCGGCGTCGATCACGACGTCGCATGTCACTCGGTTTTTCGTAGAACTCTCGCTTGCGCATCTCTTTCTTGACGCCCGCATGCTCAACCAGCTTACGGAATCGTCGAACCGCCTCATTCACACTTTCATTATCACGCAAACGCAGCTTAACCACAAAAAACCTCCTATTGTGTGCACACTTGCACAGTTGTTGAAATTGAACCGCTTAAATTTACCAAACAGGATTCGATTTGCAAATTCCTGTACTCAGGTATTTGCAGCCAGAACCCATTTTTCGGACGCTGTGGCGTTTTGATCGGGAGATTGAGGCTCTGTGCCGCTCCGGATCGGCGAACTGGACGATTTCTATCGGCATTCTCCCCAATGAGCAAAGACCGCATTTACGTCATCGATACGTTTTCCCTGATGTTTCAGGTGTTTCATGCGATTCCACCAATGACGGGAACGCAGGGGCAGCCAACAAATGCAGTTTTCGGGATCACTCGTGACCTCCTTTCAATCCTTGAGAAGAAGCCTTCTCATCTGGTCTGCGCGTTCGATTCGCCCGGTCCCGGGCAACGAGAACAGATTTTCGAAGCGTACAAGGCCAATCGTGCGGAGATGCCTGAGGATCTTCGACCGCAGATTCCACTGATTAAGGAGGTACTGGCCGGATTCAGAATTGCCGCCGTGGAATGCGCTACATGGGAGGCAGATGACGTCATCGCTACCCTTGCACGGATGGGGACCGAAGCCGGACTGGATGTGGTTATTGTGTCGAGCGACAAGGATATCCGCCAGCTGTTGGGGCCCAATGTACGGCTTTACAATTGTCGGAAGAACGTCTTTCTTGACGAGGCCGGGTTGATGGAAGACTGGGGCGTTCGGCCGGATCAGGTGATCGACTTTCAGTCGCTCGTTGGCGATTCCGTCGATAACGTGCCCGGAGTTCCGAAGATTGGCCCGAAGACTGCGCGTACGCTGATCGAGAAGTTCGGAACCCTGGACAACATCCTTGCCAATGCAGCGGATGCTCCGGGAAAAATCGTGAAGGCCAATTTGGTTGAGTTCGCTGACCAGGCTCGAATGAGTCGAGAGTTGGTGACCCTGAGAAATGATCTGGAACTTGGGTTTGATCTTGAGGACGCAAGGGTTGCCGAGCCTGATCGACCGGCTCTTTTCGAACTGTTCACCAGACTGGGTTTCAAACGATACGCCGCGATGATGCGGGACAACGATGCGGATGGAGAGATTGCACCCGTATTCGGCAGCGAGAATGCAGGAAAGACATCATCCCGGCGTTCCGGGAAAACAGCGAAGCGTGAAATCAGTCTCGACGAGATTCAGGCCATTGAAAGTCCCGCCGAACTATCAAACGTCCTGTCACAATTCGAGGCCACGTCCACCGTATTTCTGGATGCGTCTATCACAGACGGATTGCTGAGAGATTTGAAATTCAAGTCCATCGGATTCAGCGACGGTCAGGGGCATTTCTGGTTTTCTGAATTTGTGGAGAGAAAGTCGGACCTCACCGCAGGAAGTGGCGACGAGTCGCTCTTCGGTGCATTCCTCACCTGGCTTTCCAGTTTTGCCGGTGAGATTGCGCTACCCAATGGAAAGGCCTTTCTGCACGCCTCACTCAATGCGGATATCCATCCAAAAGCAAAACTGTTTGACACTTCGATTGCAGACTACTTGCTGGACGCCGGTGCTCGGGAGCATGAACTCAGCGACGTTGCGGACCGTCATTCCTCCCGGAACTTGTTAGTTGTCGGGAGATCCAGGCCCCAACGTCAAAAGACGATGTTTGATGAAGAAAGCGAAAAGCCAGACGCCCGATCTGATTCAACATCCATCGAAAAATCGCTGCTTCGGTTGCACATGCTGGTGACAGTGACTCAGAGTCTGAAAGCAGCTCTGGCTGGAGACAGCATGCATGACCTTTATGAATCTCTGGAGCGGCCTCTGATTACAGTGCTGGCAGAACTCGAACACAAAGGGATCTATGTTGATGTCGAGGAACTGAATCGGCAGTCGAATAAAGCAGCAGACAGAATTGAGCAGCTGACTGCAGAGATATTTGCCGCCGCGGGTACTCAGTTCAACGTGGATTCACCGAAACAACTTGGCGACGTATTGTTCAAGCAGCTGAAACTACCAGTTCTGAAGAAAACAAAGACCGGCTTTTGTACCGATCAGGATGTCCTGGAGAGGCTGGCGCTGGTCCATCCTTTGCCTGCCAAAATCATTGAACGAAGACAACTGGCCAAACTCAGGGGCACCTACCTCGACGCGCTGCCACAACTGGTTCACCCGGAAACAGGAAGAATCCACGCGACTTTCCATCAGACCGTGGCTTCGACGGGCAGACTCAGCGCCAGCGACCCGAATCTTCAGAACATACCCATTCGGACAGAAGAAGGTCGGCTTGTGCGTCGCGCATTCCGAGCGGGAATCGAGGAATGGAAACTTGTTTGCGCGGACTACTCACAGATTGAACTCCGTGTCCTTGCCCATTTCAGTCGAGATAAAGCACTGACGGATGCATTTCGGCGAGGTGTGGATATTCACGCTGCGGTAGCCTCAGACGTTTTTCAGATCCCGGTGGAGGAAGTGAAAAGCGATCAAAGACGGGTGGCAAAGGCCGTCAATTTTGGTGTGATTTACGGTCAAACGCCGTTTGGTCTCGCCAATGCTCTTGGGATTTCCAGGGGCGAAGCGGCAGATTTTATTCGGCAGTATTTCGATCGATATGCAGGTGTGGCTGAATTCTGCGAACGTGTTCTCAGAGAGACACTGCAAAGCGGATTTGCCAGAACCATTCTTAATCGCCGTCGAGAAATCACTGGCATCCGATCCGTGACCGGCATTCAGAGAAATATGCCGGAACGTACAGCGATCAATACCGTCATTCAGGGGTCCGCTGCGGATCTGATAAAGAAAGCCATGATTGACGTGGCTCGAGTTCTGGATGAAAGTGAACTCCCTGCAGCATTGCTTCTGCAAATCCATGACGAGCTTGTCTTCGAAGTCTCAGCAGAGCACTGCGATCAACTCATTCACCTGATAACGCCAGCCATGCAGAATGCAATCCCACTGGATGTGCCGCTTGTCGTTGACATCACCAGTGGAAAAAACTGGCTCGACCAGGAAGAGGCGTAGCCGGTTGCGAGTTCTGGCAAGGACACCTGCTGAATCGACTATTCACTTCGTAACGATTTCATCAATCAGGGGCACCAGGCCAGCATTTTGCGGTTGTCTCCCGACTTAAACGGGTGACAAAGTCAGGCGCTGGACAGAAAGATGCCTCCTGCAATTGATCATGACCTAGGCTGGATCAGAATTTCTGCATGCGCCAGCAGAGCTTCATGTACTTCACCTGGATCGAAATGCGAGGGCTATCGTGGCAGACTATCAGGACCAGATTGACGGTTATCGGGGCACGCTCGAAGCAGGACCTGAAGTGTCCCCATCAGAGAATCCTCAAGTGCCCGCGGCGCCAAAGCCCCAGAAGAGCGAATCCGCTCTGTATCGAATCAGCCGCACTGTCATTCTTGGCTGTGTGCTGCTGAGGGCTCTCGGAGGTGGCACATCAGAGCACGAACAGAAAATCATCGATGCGCGCGCTTCTCTTGATGCGGGCAATCTACAGGCAGCTCAGAGTCAGTTTGAAGAGATTGCAAATGACGGGGCGACGCCATCACCATGGTCCTCAGTTGCCAGATTTGAGCTTGGTCGTGTTGCATTTCGGCGTGAGGATTATCCTGAGGCAATTCGGTTGACGACTCAGGCACTTCAGCTTTCGGATCTGCCGGAGGAAGAGCAGCTGCAGGCCCGCGTCATCCGGGGAGCAGCGGCTTGTGAGTCTGGTGACTACACCTGGGCTCGTGAAGACATTCCAATCGTTCTGGCTCAGAATGATCTCACTGACCAGTTCCGTGCGCGAGCTTTGCTGGTGCGTGCCATGGTCCGTTCGCAGGATGGAAATTTTGAGGCGGCCATTGCCGACGAAACCGAAGCAATCAAGCTGGCGTCAGGGGATATCGATCTCATTACAAACCTGCTGTACAACCGCGGTGTTGACTATGGATCCCTGAATCGGCTGGACGAACAACTTGCAGACTATGACGCTGCCATCGCGCTGAATTCATCCGAGACATCGACACGTTTGCTGGCGTATCACAATCGCAGCATCGTTTACGCCCGGATCGGTCGTATCGATGACGCAATCGCGGACGCAAAGACAGTACTCGCGATGAACAATCTGACGACGGCCGATCGCAATCGCGCGATGCAGAAGCTCTCCGACTTCATGACTGCGAAATCGCAGGCGTTTGTTGACGCTGAGGATTTTGCAGCGGCGATTGAGATCGAAACAGAAACCATCGAAGCCGTGTCTGCTGACCCGGACTTGAAGAGTCTTCATTGGTACCGACGCGGCTCATGGGCGGCGTCGGCAGATCAGCCGGCGAAGGCTATCGAAGACTATGATCGTGTCATTCAGTCGGGAACCTCCAACAGGATCATTCTCAGCTGGTCGCACCACGATCGATCCACGCTCCTGCAGGATGAAGATGAGGCGCTCAAGGGCTATCAGGCAGCAATCGAAGTGAACCCGGAGGATCTGGAGCTGAAGCTTTCCTGTTTGACTCATTGCTGCAGTATCCACGAAGACCGTGGTCATTTTGAGAAGGCAATTGAGTCTGCGGCGGCGATGACAGCCTGCGAAGGTATGGATGCGACGCAAACGGCCACTTCGTACTATCTTCGGGGTTACTATGCACTGCAGTTGGGGCAAAACGATCCGGGGCTGAGTGATCTCGCACGTGCGAGGAAACTTGCGGTGGCTGAAAATCTGACAAAAATCGTCGAGAGCATCGACGAAATTGCCCCGGAACTGCCCGAGTTGCCACCCGAGTCAGCAGACGGCCAGATTGTGGCAGAGCGATAGAACCAGTTCATTCGAACCAGTTCATTCGAATCATTGAATCGAAAAACGAACGAAAGCTTCTGAGCTGCGAAACTCAGAAGCTCTTTTCTTTGTCGTCTGTCCTGAATTCACTCTGATGCCCCCTATGGGGATCGGACCGACGGGTTCGGCCAGGCATGTTGCCCTGGATCAGTAGACACCGGTGACACTGGCTGTTCAGGGAGAATGGCTACCGAGGCGAATTCGCCGCTACGAAACGTCAGTCTCACAGAACGGGAAGTTTCCCGGATCGGCGTGAGTAAATCGGCCGTTCCAGCTAAACTACCGCGACGAAAGTGTACGGGAAACGCCGCCAGACCGGTGGGACTCGTGCAGCCCTGTCGTGATTCTTTTGTTGCCCGGTACTCGCAGGATAGAGGACGCCCTCGGTGGCTCGGAAAAAGTCGAATAACAGAAGCGGCCGCTCAAATGGGCTGTTTACCGGCGAATCGGAAACGCCGGACAGTAACGTTCAGTTCGTGGCGATCAGCGATGAAACACGGCGTCGGTACCTGAATTACGCCCTGTCGGTCATCACCTCGCGAGCGCTGCCTGATGCTCGCGACGGTCTTAAGCCGGTTCAGCGTCGCATCATGTACGTGATGTACGATCGACTACGGCTGACAGCGGATGCGAAGACACGAAAATGTGCAAAAATCTGCGGTGACACCACTGGTTCATTTCATCCGCACGGTGACATGGCGGTCTACGAAGCTCTTGTTCGGCTGGCTCAGGATTTCACCCTTCGCTATCCGTTGGTGGTCGGTCAGGGAAATTTTGGTTCCATTATGGGTCTGCGCGCAGCGGCGGCTCGCTATACCGAAGCAAAAGTGTCGAAGCTTGCCGAGAATCTGATGAGCGAACTTCGCTATCAGACGGTCGACATGCGACCGACCTATGACGCCGCGGACGAAGAACCCGTCGTCATGCCGTCGCGTTATCCAGCTTTGCTGGTGAATGGGACCTCTGGGATTGCTGTCGGCATGGCCACAAACATGCCGCCACACAACCTGAATGAAGTGACCCGGGCAGCCGTGCACCTCATTCAGAATCCCGAGGCATCTGTTGCGCAATTGATGCGTTTCGTCAAAGGGCCAGACTTTCCGCTCGGTGGACGAATTGTTACAGACCGGAACGCCTTGCGGGAGGCTTACGAGAATGGTCGTGGTGCCATCAAGGTTCGCGGGGAATGGCGATTTGATGTTGAAGGAAAGAAGGAGATTCCGAATCGGCTGATCATTTACAGCGTCCCGTACGGGGTGACGACTGGCCCGCTGATGACGGAAATTGGTGATCTGGTCGAAGCCAGAAAGCTACCGCAACTGGTTTCTGTGAACGATGAAACCAATGAAGAAAACGGATTGCGGATTGCCATTGAACTCAAGAGTCGGGCCGATGCCGACGCGGTGATGGCTTACCTCTACCGTCATACTTCACTGGAGCAGAATTTCAGCTACAACGCCACGTGCCTCGTGCCTGATGAGCACGGCAGCCTTGTACCACGTGTGCTGAATCTGAAGGAACAATTGCAGTACTTTCTGGATTTCCGCTACGAAACTGTCCGGCGTCGACTTGAGTATCAGCTTGAACTACTGCGTCGACGGATTCACATTCTTGAAGGCTTCGAGATTGTCTTCGACGGACTCGACCGCGCTCTCAGGATTATTCGCGCCAGCGACGGCAAGAAGGACGCTTCCAGGAAGCTGATGGCGGAGTTTCCTCTGGATGAGTTACAGACAGACGCCATTCTGGAACTGCAGCTGTATCGCATTTCGAAGCTGGAAATTGACAAGATTCGCGAAGAACTGGCTGAGAAACGTGCTGAGGCTGCCCGCATCGAACGCATCCTGAAGTCAAAGAAGAAGATGTGGGAGTTAATTACGACGGAACTGGAAGAGGTTGCCGCAGAATTTGGTGATGCCCGACGCAGTGAGCTGGGGTCATCCGAAGAAGTGGTCGAATTTGACCCGCAGGCTTACATCATTCGAGAGAACACGAATGTCGTGATCACCAAAGATGCCTGGATTAAGCGGGTCGGCCAGCTTGCCAGTGTCAGCAAGACACGCGTTCGCGAAGGAGATTCTGTTCTGACGGTCGCACCAGGAAGTACGCTGGACAATGTTGTTTTCTTTTGCAGTGATGGTGTGGCTTACACGCTTCCGATTGACCAGCTTCCGGTATCCAGCGGATATGGAGAGCCTCTGGCCAAACGAGCGAAAATTGGCGATGGCGTGTCTGTTGTGAATGCGATCACGACAGACCCGAGATTCGTCACGTCACTGGAAGAGTCAGGCGACGACGTCGGTGTAATGCTTTTGGTGGCAACACGCCTCGGAAATGTATTGAGGGTACCGTTCGAAAGCCTTCGTACACCATCAACCAAAGCTGGTCGAAAATACTGTCGGCTGAACAAAGGTGACGATGTCATCTATGTCGGTTTGATTACCGATGCCGAAACCATGTTCATCGCATCTCGAAAGGCGCGGTTACTACACTTCAGGATCGACGAGATCCCTGTTCTTTCCGGTGCAGGTAAAGGCGTTCGTGGCATCAAACTGGAAGTTGGCGATCAGGTCCTTGGAGTCGTTCAGCTAAGCCGACCAAGTGATACTCTGAAAGTCCGAAATGAAAATGATAAGGTACTGAGCTTCGGGCAAACCAAGTATCAGGTGACTTCACGCGGTGGGCGAGGCGTCAAAACAAGTATGCGCACTGCCTTTGTGGAACTCATACAGACCGATATCGAACTGGTTGACTGGAGTGAACTTGGTGGTGTGGGCGGGAATACGGAGTAACGTCAGTACAGAGTGATCAGAGAAAGTGGCTCGATGTGTTTCACTATGCAGTGATTTCGTGGTCGCTGCCGGTAGTTGAGGACATGATTGAAAATGTTCCAAACGCTCGAGGCCTTTCTGACTGGATTCTCCGCCGTTGTTTCAACGGCCTTGCTGCTTGTCCTGATGGAGCGAGTCAATCGCAGTGTTGTCCCGGCATGGTTGCGAGTGCTGGTATTTGGTGGCTGGCTATGGCATGCTGGATGTTTCCTGCACGTTATGCTTGCGGATTCGAGTGGACTTCTGGCATTGCGGCTCGATCAGCTGGTCATTGTGACGATGTGTGCGGGACTGTTGCTGATGCCATCCGGAATGCTGCATGCTGCATTCCGGCTGAAGCAGTCAGGTTTGGATCCTCGTCCCGAATTTGACTGGCGATTTACGCTTCTGTATCTGCCGGTTCTCTGGTTACCCGGGCTGATCCTGCTGGTCACCAGAAATGTCTCCCGGGACTTTCTGACTGTCGTTGCTCCGATGATTCCGCTCTATCTGGTCTGGTTGTTTTCCGCGGACCTGATGGCTGCCGTCTTGTTCTGGAAAGTTCGCAATTCACTTTCCGCCCCATCAGCCCCCGCTTTCTTTTCGCGATTGATTGCTGCATTAGTCCTCACGACATTAAGCGTGATCCTCTACTGCACCGTCGCAACAGACACGCCGATTGACCGGTGGCTTCGGCTGACAACGACGTTACTTCCTTTAATTCCAGCCCTTTTATTCGTCTGGTACACGCTGCGCCAACGACTGCTGCCACTGGTCCTGGAAAGAACCATTCTTTACGGGGCAGCAATTGTGGCCATTCTGATGGTGCACCGCCTTGTGGTAACACCGATTTCAGCTGCCGTGGAACGCACAATTGATCTGGACTTTGTACTTATTGAATCACTGGCTGTACTGCTGGCCGTCCTGGCCTATACGCCGGTTCGCGCGCGAGTTCGCGAGGCTTTACGAAACCTGGTTAGCCGCGATTTGATGCAAACACGCGAAGCCGCTCGGCGGATTGCGGTGGATCTCTCTCGTCGATCCGGAGACTCCCCCAATGAAATCATTCATTGGTTTCAAAGTGTCATCCAGTCCACTTTCAACGTGCGTTCATGCCGCATCGAAATGTGGGGAGAAACACATCTGAATCGTGAGACAGAAGAAATACTAAAAGCCCTGCAATCACTGGACGTTCCGTGTCTGGATCGCGGCGATGATCTGAACGACGCTGTTGAATCTGCGATGGTGCGTTCCGAGGTAATGTGGGCCGTTCCTATTCGTTTCCAATCCGTTGACGGTGCAGTACTGCTTGGTGCCCGCAACCGAAATGACCGACTTGGTATCGAACAGCTTTCTACCCTCAGAATGCTTTGCGAACAATTTGCTGCGACACTTCACAATCGACAAGTCGATCTGAAACGTCTTGCAGCAGAACGTAAAGCGATGCAGGCGGAGAAACTGTCTGTGCTTGGTCTGATTGCCGGCTCTCTGGCACACGAGATCAAGAATCCGCTCTCTTCCATGCAGACAATTGCTCAAGTGGTGCTGGAAGACCTGGGGGAACGTCATGAATGCGCGCAGGATATTCAGTTGATCCTGACCGAAATTGACCGTTTGAATCAGACAACAGGTCGATTGCTGGAATACGCCCGGCCAGCCAATGCCGACACCGCATACTGTCGTCCGGATCACATTGTTCAACGGCTCCTTCACATTCTGTCGATCCTGGCACGACAGTACCACGTTGTTTTGATCACGACACTTCAGGCGACAAACATTGTCGTTTCCGGCAGTGAAGAAGCCATGTGGGAAGTGTTGTTCAATCTGATCAAGAACGCGATTGAAGCTGTTCGCGACCAGGCGGATGGGGTTGTGTCAATTTCTTCGTCAGTGAATTCTGTTTTGTCAGAGTCCATTGTTGGTGATGGCCATCGAGTTATCAAACTTTGTGTCACAGACAATGGACCGGGAGTTCCGCCGGGAATGCTTGATGGTATTTATGAGCCCTTCGTGTCTTCAAAATCAAATGGCACAGGCCTTGGACTGTACATCGCCGCAGAGAGAATTCGTGAAATGCATGGTTCCATCCGCTGCGAGTCGGTCCCCACGGGAGGCACCGTCTTTAGCATCGAATTACCAGTATTCGAAGAGTGATTCTTTCAGAGAGGCTCTTCGTTGGCACGAAATCATCGACCGCAACGATCAAAAAAAACGGGCAGCGACTGTATCATTACGCTGCCCGCTTCGGGGATTGCCGTTGATTGCAGTGGATGACTGCCTGGTTGAATCAGGCAAACAACGCCGGAATCACGTTTCCATCCCGAACGATCATGACCGGTCGGCCGGTTGATGTGTGATATTCGGTTGTATGATCGATCCCCAGAGCGTGGTAGAAGCTCGCCGCCACATCATCCGGTTTGAAACCTTCATCGACGGGCAGACTGCCCGTGGCATCGCTTTCGCCCAGGACTTGTCCGCCTTTGACGCCGCCGCCAGCCATCAGCATGAACATATTGCGTGGATAGTGGTCGCGCCCAACACGCTCGTTATTGATCTTTGGAGTTCGACCGAATTCGCCGGTGACGTACACGACGGTTGAATCGAGTAAGCCCCTTGCGGCGAGGCCGTTGAACAAGCCAGACAAAGCTTCATCCAGAGCGGGCAGCTGTTTCGTCTTCAGCACATTCCAGTTGTCGCGGTGTGTGTCCCAGCCTCCATTGGTGACCGTGACGAAACGGACCCCGGCCTCAACCAGTCGCAAGGCGAGCAAACAGCTCGATCCAAATCCAGACTTGCCGAATTGTTCAGCAAACGCAGGTGATTCCTTACTGATGTCGAATGCATCACGGGCACGTGTGGAAGTGATCATGGTGTGGGCCTGTTGCCCAAACTGGTCGAGCCCATCCAGCAGTTGATCCTGTTTTTCAAACTCTCCGAAGGTTCGATCGAGTGAGCTGAGCAGGTTCTGTCGCTTTTCAACATCCTCAATTGTTACGCCGCTGGCGAGTGACATTCCACGCACGCGATACGGCGTGCCAATTGTTGGTGTGGAAGTGGTGTTCATCGGGGCGTAACGAACACCCAGATAGCCGGGTCGCTGAGCGCTCTTTGGAATTGCAACAAAGGTTGGCAGTTCAGGGGGCCCTGAAAGCTCTTTGCTGACAACAGCGCCGTAGCCAGGAAATTCCAGCGATGGCAGTGGCCGGTTTCCGGTGTTGACGTATTCGGTGCCCAGTTGGTGAGCGGCGACTGCATGCGTGACGCCTCGGAGCAAGGTAAACTTGTCCATGCTGGCTGCCAGTTTTGGCAGGTGTTCTGAAATATAGATCCCGGGAATATTCGTCTGAATGGGAGAGAACTCTCCTCGATATTCATCCGGAGCATCAGGTTTGAGATCGAAGGTGTCCATGTGCGACGGACCACCATTCAGATTCACAAAGATCGCCGCCTTTGCTTTCGCTCCCGGCTTGAGGGATCCCGCTTGTGCCATCTGAGCATACGTTGCAAGCGACAGACCGGCTCCTCCGGCAACGCCTGCTCGAAGGAAATCGCGGCGTCCAACACCATCACATGTTCTGAAGAATGCCATTGTTATAACTCCGTAGAGAACAAAATTCTGAATCAGAAGAGGCGATAAACTCGCTCAATTAACTAGTGGTTGACAATAAACTCTTTGGTATTCAGTAAAGACCAGACAACGCTCCGCAGACCGTCAATCGGATCGTCTGCCTGTTCGATAAATTGCTGTGCAATCTCCAGCTCGCTGGTTTCAGGCTCACGAGAGAGCGAGCGAAGATATGCCTCAGTGACAAGCTTCACGGAATCCCAGCCTTTGGGGAGGGCCGTTCTTTTCGTTGCATGATCATCAGACACTTTCGAGTCTGAAATGTCTGCCAGCCCGTTCGATTCGGCCTGATCCTTCAGTCGGCGCAGCTGGGCCTGCAGCCGGTCAATCTCTTTCTGGTTTTCGGCTTTCCTGGCTTTCTCCAGGTTCCGCCGAATCAGCTTGACCTGATTCTGATAACGCTCTTTCGCCTGCTCCAGGCGTCGTGACGCTGCAGCTGCCTGAGCATCATTTCCAGAGGCCGAGAAATTCAGGTTGTGTTGCTTCGCAACCTCGGCGAGCCATCCTTGACGGTCATCCATCATTGCCAGAAGTTGCCCATCGTTGCGAATGAAGATTGTCTGAAGCAGACTTGGTTCTGAGGAGCGATCGCAATCACAATTGCTTTCTCGAATCGATCGCCCGAAAACGGTCAAAGCGTACGCAGCAGCACTCCGGTCCTGACGAGAATTTGCTCCGGCAATGGCCAGTGCCCGGTCATCAAGACTCGAAACAATAGCCTGATTCGTTTCGTTGTTTGCCAGAGCCTGGGCCATCATATCCCAGACGACTTCGGCTGGCAGCCGGCGGGGTATGGCACGTGCGAAGTTCTTTTCATCAAGTCGATTGGTCGCGTTGGGAACCCAGCTCAACTGATAAGTACGGCTATTCAGAATCGATCGATGAACCCACTTCATATCAAAGTCGTTCTCAATGAATCCCTTTGCCAGGTAATCCAGCAGTTCTGCATTGCTCGGTGGATTGGCAAGATTCAGGTCATCGGATGGATGCACGATGCCGCGATTGAAGTAGCTCGCCCAGACACGATTAACAAACGCCTTTGCAAACAGGGGGTTCTCTGGAGAACGAAGCCAGTCCATGAGTGGCTTTCGGACGTCTTCGTAATCTGCAAGCTGAATGACTTCCCCGCCGAGTAATTTTGCTGTCGGGCCGGCGTTCGGAGCGGCTTCGCGTCTTCCTTTACCCTTTGCTCTCGCATTGGATGCAACAGGAGTTGGAATCACTTCTCCGAATGGAACCGTCTTTCCTTCTCGCAGTAGTTTCGCAAACTGATTTCGCAGCTGGTTACCTTTGAGTCCATCGGTACCGGACAGCTGGGCTGTCATTTCGTTGTACTGCTTGCGGATCCCATTGTGAGGTGCCGTCGAATTACCGTTGGTGTTCTTGAAGAAGCCTTCGAACTGCTTGAAATCGTCCTGTGTCCACTGATCAAATGGATGCTTGTGACACTGCGCGCACTGGATACGTGAACCCAGGAAAGTGTAAGCAAACCCGATGACTCGATCTTCTGAGGTCCTGAAGTTTCGGCGAGCCCAGTAGTGGGGCAGGAACGAACGATCGGCGAATTCGCCTTTCGGCTGTGGCCGATTCAGGTCGCTCATGTTCTGGCAATACTCTTCATACGTTTCGCCCGGTTCGCGGCTGACGGCCAGTACGATTCCTTCGACGATGTCGTCATAACCAGCGTTCTCCTGCACTCGTTTGAAGATCCAGTCGTACCACTGCTGGGAGGCGGCTGATCGAACAGGAGTCACGTTGTTCAATTGTTCGTCGCTATTGCCGGTGAAATCGCAAAGCTGTGTTGTCCACCAGGCCACATAACCGGGGCGTTCGAGCAATTCGTCGATCTTGCGGGAACGCTTATCGGGAGAAGTGTCGGCCAGAAAACTTCGAACTTCATCGGGAGTTGGCAGCGTGCCTGTGGCATCCAGACTAGCGCGACGCAGGAATTCAGCATCGGTACAGAGGTCGGACTGTACAACTCCGATCTTACGGAGTTTCTGCACGATCAGTTCATCGACCTTTGTCGGCGTTGGAGTCTCCGGATAGTTTTCGCCAATCCTGTCGGTGACGGGACGCATCACCGGAATCGGAATCACTGCGCTGTCATAAAACACCACAACATGGGTATCACCAGTGGCTCCGGACAGGACTTTGCCTTCTGCATCAATATCAGCAATCAGGTCATCATTCGTCTGGAATCGGCAGAGTGTAGTGACATCCTCACGAGATCCATCCGCCCAGACTGCGACCGCTTTCAGCTGCGTACTTTCACCTTCTGCCTGAAACTGAATCTCCCGTGGAGTCACTTCAAGGGATTGAAGTTTAATCGGATCGCCATCTATTCCCGCGGATCCATTTCTGATCCATGAGAGGAGCAAATGGTGCTCCCAGCTTCCCTCGTTCAGGCGACGCCCACCCTCGTGAGGATCCTGCATTAACGGTTTTGTGAGAATCAGACTTGCCGTGGCATCATCCGGATCGATCCGTCCGGTGAGTTCATCGTGATCCGACTTGAAGTCATAGCCAAACAGAGAAAGACGAAACCCGCCTCGTCCCTGAAACGAGCCATGACACGCGCGGCCGTTGCATCCAAGTTTGCCAAGCAGTGGAGACACATGCTTTTGAAAGTCGGGAGAATCCTGAAACGCTGCGTCGCCGTAGCGTACGGCGACCGAGGCCATCTCGTCCTTATCGGCGGCGTGGGAAGCGGAACTTCCGATTGCTGCTGAGAGCACCAGCGCCGTCAACCCGAATCCAAACCTGGTGTACGTCAGGCAAGACCTTAGAACCATCATTCAAACACCTCATTGCGTGAGTTAAAATTCACGTTCGTCTTATTCGATCGGTTTCAGTCAATCGACTTGTTTTGATTCTTGAGCGGGCTGACCCACCCGTGGCTTTTCGCCGACAGACTTTCTTGCAGCTCCTGTCTGACGAACAAGCCGTTGCCATTCGTCATCGACCTGCTGATCCAAATTACTTTCCACCGCATTAATCTGATCCGTTGTCGCTGCCAGTCTTTCCTCAAGTCGCTGCCGATCCTGCCGCATCTGTTCCAGCCGCAGTTCGCGACGCTGCCGTAGTAACTTGCGAATCTGTACTTCCAGTTCAGGATCTCTCGACATCACCCACCTTGCGGTCAACAGGCGAGCTTTGGATTCAAGTTGCCATGATGCAAGATCGGATTTGTATCGCTGTGGAGTTCGTTCGAGACTGCGTTCAAGACGAGTGATCTCAGCAGAAAGCTGTCGAATGGCCCGCTCAAACTCATTCGATTTGGCTGATTGCAGATGACGAAGCAGAACAGCCAATTCCGGGTGGTGCTTGTCAGCAAAAGCCAGCACCAGCTCCGCATCTATCTTCTCTGCCTTCTCGGGAGCTTCAGACTTCGGGCTTCGGACTGTCCCGGCATCCGGTGTGCAGCTCGAAACACGGCCGGTGGCAATACAGGTGACACAGAAGAACACGCCACAGCAAATCAGTTGTCTGGAGGTGCAAATCATTCTCAGAAGACCTCCCGTTTGTCATCGGCGTCGATATCGCGATGTGGCATATCGGCTGCTGCATCCAGCTGAATTGCAGCCAGTAGCCATGTTGGCACATTCAGTTCGTCTTCAATCTCCTGGTCAGGACTGTCGCCTGGCCAAATGGACGATGGTTCCTGAAATGCACTTTCAACTGCGTAGAGCGTAAGAAGTTGTTCTGCGGATCTGAGGTCGTCGCTTGACACGGAATCGGGATCCGCCGCGTCATTCTTGACATGTCCCGCCTTCGTTGACGCAGGCGACGATTGCTGGGCGACGGTTGGCGATTGAAAATGATTGTTCTCGAAACGGCTCACGAAGACGAAACCGAGTGTTAAAGCTGCGAGAGCAATGCCCATGGCCACAATGCTGGAAGATGTATTGGACCGGATCGAATACCGACTGTTCTGATGCAAAGCCGGAGATGGATTGTACTTCGTGAAATGCCATTCGTCGCAGGACATCTTCAGCGTGGACAATAAGCGTGTCGCTTCAATGACGGACTTCTGCAGCCGCTCGTCTTCGAGCAAAGCGTCTTCGAACAACTCCATTTCCGAATCAGAGAGTTCGTCCGCGATGTAGCGAAATGCAAACCACAAACGATCTGCTTCGCTCATCTTCACATCCGGGGAGTAAACTTCACGCGACATGACCACGCTGCCTGCTTCCGTCACCAAAGGTCCTGAAGTTCTGCATCATTCCTCAATTGTTCCAATCCGCGACGCATCCAGGTCAAAACGGTCCCCAGCGGAACATCAATATCCCCGGCAATCTCCGAAAAAGCTTTTCCGATGAAGATTCGCTGGTGGATGACAAGTTGCTGTTTTGGTGGAAGCTGTGCGAGGCATTTCCTGACCTTCTCGATAACCTCTTCCCTCATTGCACTTTGCTCTGCCGACCCACAAGAACCAAGTAAATCCTTCAGCCACTCGAAAGAGCCCTGTTCCACTGCTTTCTGAATTCGATCGGTATCTCTCTTCGCCTCTCGACGCAGTAAACGCGCTTCATTGACCGCAATCCGAAACAGCCAGCCTCTCAGAGTCTCTTCTCGTACCTGAAAGGACGCCTGCATCGCCTTCACTACAGTGCGCTGATAGGCTTCTTCTGCCAGATCTTTACTTCGCAACATCCCCGCCAGAAGGGATTTCAGTTCCACAGCGAAGTCGACACAGGCACGTTCAACCGCGGGATGCCGTTGTGGTGCAGGCTGTTCTTTATCCGACTCCGCCAAACGAACATCTCCAATCACAATTCTCGCTGGCGAAACTACGATGTCGCTGAGCAGCGGATTATTTCAAAATTCTTCTGACAAAGGTCTTCATGCAGAAATTCTCCGGAAAAACGCTTACGGTGCGTACCAAATTGCTTCTGCACGTCTGATCGGGAACCCCCATGTTCGACAAACTCAAAGACATGTTCAATTCAAACAGCCCCCGTGGGGCCGGAGAATACCAATCAGGCAGGGTAGGGGGATTGAACGATGCCGAGATCCTTTCGCGATGGCAAACGCAAACGGTAGATGGCCGACGGGTGGATGTCTTTCATCCTGCCCCGGTTGATTCAGCGACAAAGCCCGACGCGGCCGTGCTTTTCCTGCATGGACATGGCCAGGTGATGCTGAACGAAAACCCTGTTTACAGTCGGCTGCTCCTCGAAAATAACCTGATTGCTGTATGTCCGGATGGAAAACGAAGCTGGTGGCTGGATTTGGTTTGTCCTGAGTTCGACCAGCTGCAAACCCCTCAGAGTTGGCTGATCCAGACGCTCCTCCCATTCATCGAACAACAATTTGGAATAGCGACACCGCGAATCGCCGTGTCCGGAGTCAGCATGGGTGGGCAGGGAGCTTTACAACTGGCCTATCGGTACGCCAGCAGATTTCCAGTGGTCGCCGCAATCTCACCTGCCGTGGACTTCCACCAATTATACGGAAATGGCCTTCCACTCGATGACATCTTCCCGGACATCGAAACATGTCGGCAACACACAGTGGTGCTCAATCTGCATCCGCTCGCGTGGCCACGTTATCAGTTCTTCTGTTGTGACCCCATGGACCATGATTGGTACGAAGGCTGCGCGAGACTGGCAATGAAGCTTTCGTCATCAGGAATCCTGCATGAAAGGGATCTGGAAACATCAGCGGGCGGGCATTCATGGGACTATTTCAACTACATGGCCGCCCCGGTGTTTCAGCACATCCGAAAGGGACTATCAGGAGTGATTTAAAGCCTGCTGTATTCGCTCTTCCGATATTCCGTGATCGGATTAAGGCAACCGCCCGAATGTCATAATCGTAATGTCATCGTTTTGCGGTCGACCGTTCGCGTGTTTGCGGACGTCTGCCAGCAGGGCTTTGCCAAGCTCGTCCGGATCAGTTGAGCCGGCTCTGACGAATTCTTTGACTCGATCCTTCGTGTATAGATCTCCATCCGGGTCCATCGCTTCGTCAACGCCATCTGTTATCAGCACAAAAAGTTCACCGGGGGCTATTTTTCGCTGATGCACTTCGTATGGATAGTCATCCATAATTCCTACTGGTATGCCAATCATGGCATCCTCAAACTCTTCAACATCACCATTGGGCTTTCTGATCAGAGGGGACATGTGCCCGGCGTTCGCCAGAGTGATGGTGTTTGTCTCCAGATCAATCACGCCCAGAATATAGGTAACAAATCGCCCTTCCACCATGTTGTGACACATGTGCGAGTTGATCCTCGCGATCGCAGTGGCGACGTCGTCTGTGAACGTCATCGTATTCTGAACCACGCTGGACATTCGTGACATGATCAGCGCACCCGGGACTCCTTTTCCCGCAACATCACCGAACGAAATACAAACCTTCGTCCTGCTGATCATGAAACAATCAAAGTAGTCCCCACCGACTTCCTGAGCAGCATCGTAGGAGGCGAAGAAGCGATATCCCGGCACGTCCGGTAGTTTCTCGGGCAAAAGAGCTCGTTGCACATTACTTGCAATACGCATCTCCTTGTCCTGCTTTTGCTTGTCAAGATACGTCTGCAGCAGTCTTGCATTCTCGTACGAGTGGGCGGCCTGAGATCCGACGGCCAGAAGGATCTCCAGATCATCATCCGTGAAGCGTTTCATCGGATTCTGACTGTCCAGATTGATGACGCCAAACGGTTCGCCTTCCATGTCCAGCAGCGGCACGCACATCATTGAGTGAATCGTCAGACTCGAAATCGACTCGCTGGCGCTGAAGCGAAAATCACTTGCGGCGTCGGCAGAAAGGATGCCTGCCTTATCATTGAGCACACGCTCCAGGACCGTTCGACTTAATCGAACTGATTCATCATCGGCTTCGGATCGCCGCTTTTGGGCGGCCGGAACAAACTTTCCCAGTCGTTCGTCACGAATCATGATCGATCCGCGGTCCGCCTGAGGAAAGATGTCAAACAAAGCATCCAGGACCCTTGGGGCGATTTCGTTCAGATCAATCAACCCGGCAAGGCTTTGATTGATCTTCAGTATGCCCTTAAGCTTCTCTTCCGGGCGCACTTCCAGCAGCCCGTATCCCTTGGCTGACGCGGAGCCCATAATCGTGGACGTTCCGCCATCCGCGACATTGAGGCCGAAGTCCAGAATCGATGAGCCACTGCGGTTCAGCTCATCTTCGAAGCGAAATTTGAGTGGGCCGAGTTTGATTCGGTCTCCATCCTTGAGTGGTGACGGCTGATGTTTTTCGACCTGCCGACCATTGACGAACGATCCATTTCCGCTCCCCAGGTCTTCCAGGTAGATGCGGCCGGATTCCTGAACCAGCTGCGCGTGGAATCGCGAAACCATGTTGGAATCCAGCTGGATGTCACAGTCAGGATGCCGCCCCAGCCTCGCCGGGAATGACCCCAGTTCGTAGGGAACCGTCTGACCGTCTTTCAGGAGAACAATTCGAGCCATCGATTGCTCGCTCCGGTAAATCTTCGAGTACGGTTGAGGTGATCATTCACCAAAAATAGTTTCAACGTTACCCCGCAGAACCAGGCGTCCCAGATCGACAGCCCGATCAACAGACCAGCTACGCCCCAGGACAAACTCTTCTGCCAGTACTTTCGCAAGAATCCGTCGGTACATCGCAAACTTGGGAAGTGCAAACTCCAGCTTATACATATCACTGTAGTACCCAATTTGCTTTGTCATCGGAACTGCCTGCAGTCGACTTCGACAATCCTTCTCAATGAAGGTTGGGATGTTCGAATACCACCAGTGCCCGCTGGTAATAACATTCGGGAAGATCCAGGCATAACTGACCAGTTCCTGGTTACTTGTCTCTGACAACACTGAGATGGGGAATTTCACTTGGGGGAAGGCGTTGAACAGTCGCTTGTACTGGATCAGAGACACTCTCTTATCGTACAGGTCCTGCCCCTGAAAGACTCCGGATTCATAAACCCGTCGATTGACGCCAATCATCAGATCGAATGGCAATTGAAATTCCGCACAATACTCCGCCAGCGTCCAGAAGACGAAGTTGCTGAGGCCCCGTGCCTCATCAGTATTTAATTCTTTGCCGGAAAACACTTTCGAAACGAGTTCGTCCGATGTTCCGACGCCGACAGGCTCCGGGGAAAAATCCGGTGGCAATGAAATCGCGCAGGCGCGAGCTCCACGGGACTTGAAGTGTTGAAACAGCTTGCCAATGGCGTCTTTCAGCGACGCGGCGTTCGAAGGGGAGTCTCCGGTCGCTTTTGTCAGGCGTGCACGCACCTCCGGCTTTGTGAGATGGAATACGAGGTCGTCCGTGCGCAGGCACGGCACGTAAAGCCGGGTGTCAAACCCTTCTAACGTGTCATCGAAGTCGTTGGTCAGGTACACCTGATCGAGACCACTGCGTTCAAGGACAGTTTCTTCCCAGCCTTCAGACTGCATCTGCGCCAATGCAGTGTCATACAGTGTTTCCCAGTTGCCGGTTGTGATCCGCTCCTCCTGAAAATTGAAGAAAACCTGACACATTTCCAGCAGCCAGCTGTATTGAGCGGTGTTTTCGATGGTTGACAACCACGGTACAAGTCGTCCCACCTTTTCTTTGGGCGAAATTCCGGCTTCTTCGATTTGTTCCTTCGGCAGTCCCGCCGAATGCGCAAGCTCTGTGTAGTAGTGGTAGCCAAGTATGTCTGCCAGCGTTTCAGATGCGGCGGAATGGGGATTGATGTGTGAATGCGGATCGATCAACCGCATTTCCTGAAGCGGCGAAAGAATCTCTTGTATCAGTGAACTCGACATAACGGTCCCGAATCTTACGTTGAACCTGGTAACTTGCCTTTTGCCCCACGATCGGGGATGTTGTCCTGTCCGGCAGTGTCGTAAGCACCGCGCTGAATCGCAAGACAGCCGAATCACTTTTCCGTCGGACACTTTGAAGCGAGAACAATAAGCGAGAATCTGATGCGAACCCTTTCGTACCTCACTGAGATGATTCGATACCCGTCCGTCAGTTCCGAATCCAACGTCGCTGTGACGGAGCACGTTGAAAGTTGGCTCGTCGAGCTCGGCTTCGAGGTAGAACGGGTTGACTACTCCGATGACAACGGTGTTCGAAAGGCAAGCGTTTTGGGTCGAAAGGGCCCTATGGGCCAAAAGCCCGGTGATGGTCTTGCGTACTTCGGTCACACAGATGTGGTCCCTGTCAATTCGTGGAGCTTCCCCGAAGCCGGGCCATGGGAACCATTTCAGGCGGATGGTCGCCTGTACGGTCGAGGCTCCTGCGATATGAAGGGGTCTGTCGCTTGCATGCTTGCTGCGTTGGAGGCGGTCCGGGACCAACCGCTCAAGACCCCCCTTTATTTCGCGGTGACAGCGGATGAGGAGGTCGGTATGCGCGGTGCCAGGGAACTTGTCGCTTCCAGTCAGATCTATCGGGAGATTGTTCAAAACCAGTCAAGAACGATCATCGGGGAACCCACTCTGCTACAGGTGGTCCACGCCCACAAGGGAGGAAGAGCGGTCAAAGTGACATCGCATGGTCGGGCTGCACATTCCAGCACCGGGCTTGGGGTGAATGCCAACCTCGCCATGGTTCCTTTCCTTCTGGGTGTTAAAGAAATCTATGATGAAATGGAATCCTCTTCTGTCTGGCGAGACGATCGGTTCCACCCCCCGACACCAACGATGAACTTCACCGTCAACGATAACAACGGCGCGCTGAACATTACGGCTCCACAAAGCACCTGTATCGTATACTTTCGGCCAATGCCCAATCAGCCAGCTGATGAGGCTGTCGAACGCCTGCGAACACTTGCCGAGAATCTGGGACTACAGTTCGAACTTCTTTTTAAAGGCACGCCGCTCTATACGGACCCGGATTCAGCCTTCGCGAAGGAACTGGTGACTCAAACTGAGTACCCCAGCTCTCGCACAGTCGCATACGGTACCGACGGGGCTGTCTTCACAGAACTGAAGAACATTGTGGTGCTTGGTCCGGGGAGCATCGACCAGGCGCACACGGACGATGAATGGATTGCAATGGATCAATTGGAACAGGGGACGGCTCTCTACGAGAAGCTCATCCGACGCTGGTGCATCTGAAGCCACGCAAAGTTTCAAATACTCGGGAGATTTCCTCCACGAAAAAGGATTCAGCCTGTCGAGAATCGACAGGCTGAAATGATTTCTCCGGTGGATACTTCCCAGCAAAACGGGTTGGGTTTCGCCAGGTTCGAATATGCTCAGAGCATGATGTCGCTGTACCTGCACTTCGGACCTCAGACCCGGTTCATACAAAAGCAGCTGGAGCTTTCCATCAATTTTGCGAAAGTCCATGCAGTCTATCCTCGCGAAATAACGTCAGAAATGCGTGCACTTTCCAAGCAGCAAACACGGTGCTCAGAAAGTCCAGCGCCAGTCACTGTCCAGCTGCCAAACGCATCGATGACCGTCAGAAATGGAACAGCCGAGTCATCTTTCCGCCCATCGCTGACATCTTATGACGGCGACGGAAGATGCGATCGCCTCAAGCCCCGTACCACCTGACAGCAGTTACCGAATTTCCAGCTGTTTGATTTTCTGTTGCAGGTTTTGGCGGTGAACGCCGAGCCGTCGGGCAGCAGCGCTGACGTTATCATTTTCGGCCGCGAGGGCTCTGCGAATGGCCATGACTTCAAAATCTCGCGTCAGTCGCAGCGTTGCTTCTGTGAGAGGTAAATCCAGATACCGGGCAAATTCGCTGTATGCGTCGACCTGAGAATGCGGTTGAGAAAGTCCAAGGTCCTGCGGCAGAATTGTTGTGGAATCGGACATCGCTGCCGCCGACAACATCATCTGCCGCAACTCCCGAATGTTTCCAGGCCAGTCATGCTGCAGAAGGGCATTCACTGCTTCTCCGGAAAGCTGACGATCGTCGGGAAGAAACTCACTGGCCAGCATCAGGATGTCTTCATGCCGACTTCGCAGGGGGGGAAGAAAGAGTTCTATTCCTTTCATGCGAAAATAGAGATCATGTCGAAAGACTTTCTCCTGAATCGCGTCTTCAAGGTGCTGGTGGGTGGCGCTGACGATGCGTACATCGACCGGGACGCACTGTTCAGTGCCAACGGGCTGGACAACTGATTCCTGAAGTACCCGAAGCAACCGTGTTTGCACGCCGGGGGGCATGTCACCGATCTCATCCAGAAACAGGGTCCCACCATCTGCCTGACGGAAGACGCCATCTCGATTCCTGTCGGCTCCCGTAAACGATCCTTTGATATGGCCAAATAGTTCACTTTCCACAAGAGACTCAGCGATCGCGGCGGTATTTACGGCGATGAACGGCCCGTTTGCCCGATGGCTGCGGGCGTGAAGTTCGCGAGCGACGAGTTCTTTGCCGGTTCCGCTTTCCCCTCGAATCAATACGGGCAGATCTGTTCGCGCAGCGCGTTCAATCTGCCCGAACAGTTTCTGCATCGCCCGGCTGACACCCAGCATGTGACCAAATTTGTGTCCCGTGGAGATCTGGCGCTGCAGTCGTTCGACGGTCTGCTGAAGGCCCACTCTCTGTTCCGAACGGCGGACAATAGCGCGAAGATGTTCAAGGTCGTACGGTTTGGTGAGAAAATCGGAAGCACCGCTCCGAATGCATTCCACTGCGTGGTGAACGGTATCGCTGGCGGTGACAACGATCATTTCCGGATGAACCATATTTGAATGTTGTTGCAGCTGCCGCAGCACGCCGAGGCCATCCAGGACAGGCATGTTCAGGTCCAGGAAGACCAGATCCGGGGCGTTGGATGCAATGGCGTCCAGTGCATCCTGACCATTGGCGGCTTCAAAGATGATTCGATTCTCGCCCTTCAGCGCCCTGGCCATTCCATATCGCGCAGATTGCTCGTCGTCGGCAATGAGGATTTTCACGGTAGTAGGGCTCGCCTTGTCAGCTTGGAGACAGGTTTTATCGATTAAGCAGTCTGGGACCAGGTGACGATCGTATTTCACCACATCGTTGCCGGAGTTCACCCGACCGACGGCAAAAGACAACCTAACGTTGAGAGATCCCCTCTCTCGCATTTTGCAACATGTTGCCATGGATGGCCACGCTGTTTCCTTTGTGGCATTTCACGCTGGGAACAGTTTTGCAGGTGCTCCAAAAACGCATTTGACAAGTAGTCGACATCTGCCGGGAAAATTATTGGCAGCAATTATTACGTCGACGGGACAACCGAGGGGAATACTTATGGCACGCGGTGCATCCGGATCTTTGCTGGTCGTCGATGATGATCGCCACATCCAAAACGCTATGGCTGACTATCTGAGAAGCCTGGGCCATCGAACGGAAACCGCCTCCACATGTACGGAAGCCATCGAACGAATGGAAGAGTTTCCATTCGAAGTCGTTGTCTGCGATGTGAATCTGCCTGATCAGGACGGCTTTCAGCTCCTGACGTGGGCACGTGAGAACACACCTGAGACCGCAATCATCCTGCTGACCGGATTTGGCACGATCGAAAGCGCTGTCGAAGCTATCCGAATGGGGGCATTCGATTATCTGACGAAGCCCGTGATCGATGAAGAACTGCGATTCTCAATCGATCGAGCACTTGGTCAACGGCAAATTCTTGTCGAAAACAAGAAGCTCAAGGCGCAACTTACGCAGCGTTTCGGTCTCTCCAGCATTGTTGGAAAAGACTATAAGATGCTGCGGATGTTTGAGCTGATCGAGAGCGTAGCTGACACACGAACTACGGTATTGATTCTCGGTGAGAGCGGTACCGGCAAGACAATGACGGCCCGTTCTATTCATCAGCTCAGCAATCGCGCAGACCGTCCCTTTGTTGAAGTTGCCTGCGGAGCACTTCCCGAGAATCTGCTCGAAAGCGAACTGTTCGGGCATGTAGCCGGTTCCTTCACCGGAGCCTCTCATGACAAGGTCGGGAAGTTCCTTCAGGCTGACGGTGGAACCCTGTTCCTGGATGAAATTGCTACCGCATCACCATCGCTGCAGGTGAAGCTGCTTCGTGTCATTCAGGATCGCGAATTTGAACCGGTCGGCGGTAACACGACTCATAAGGTGGACGTTCGGCTCATCCTCGCGACACATACGAATCTGGAAGAAGCTGTCGCAAACGGCCAGTTCCGAGAAGACCTCTACTATCGAATTAACGTCATCACACTGACGCAGCCACCGTTGCGTGAACGTATCGGTGACATTCCTTTGCTTGTTGACAATTACATCCGGATCTTCGCCGAACAAACCGGGCGGGCCGTCAAGCAGATTGACGACATGGCAATGCAGGCATTGCAGCAATACCACTGGCCCGGAAATGTTCGTGAGCTTGTGAATGTGATTGAACGGGCTGTGGTCCTTTGCCGCGATGGTCACGTGACAGCCGCCGATCTTCCCGAGAAGTTATTTGCCCACCATGAGCACAGAAATATTGATGCTCAACTTTCCGGAGCCTCTCTGAAGGCGGCTTTAACTCAGCCAGAACGTCAGTTGATCATCCAGGCCCTTGAATCCAACGGATGGAATCGACAAAAGACCGCAAAGGCTCTGGGAATCAATCGGACAACGCTCTACAAGAAAATGCGACGCTACGAGATCGACTTCGAGTCTGTCTACAAGCACATTTAATCTCGACATCAAGGGCCACTGTTGACCAGTGGACCATATCAAACATCCATCTGCCCTGAACTTATCGCTGACCAGTCCGGTCACTTTCAGTTTGGGGCAGATTGCGTTGAGAGCTCTGGATTGTCCCGGCCTTCCAGCAGCGATCTGAGCTCACGCGACCGGTTTCAGGCAGACGTTGTATCGCAGAGCAATTAAACGCATGAGTACGACAACAGACGTGCTGCCCCACAGGCAGATGTCATCATGGAAATGCCCCCATCGCAGGAGAATCAGAGTCCAGCCACCGACAAACGCGCAGGTTGCGTAGAGCGGTGTCGAAGGGCGAAACAAGCTTGGCACTTCATTGCAAACAATGTCTCCGATCACGCCGCCAAATGTCCCCGTCATTACCCCAAAGAGCACGGCGACAAAAGGTGCGACATCAGACTGAATCGCGTAACTTGTGCCAACCACGCTGAAAAGAGCAAGGCCGAATGCATCCGGGATATCCAGAAACCTGGTGAACCAATCGGGAATTCGGGGGACGAGTGAGGCGATGCCCGCAACGCAGAATACGATGATCGGGTAATGGGGATGCTGAATCCAGAAGAGTGGGTGCCTGTCCAGCAGAAGGTCACGCAGGGTTCCGCCGCCGAATGCAGTCATAAAGGCGACTGCAAAAACGCCAACAATGTCCATCTGTTTGCGGCGGGCAAGTAGTACGCCAAAGACGGCTCCGCTGACGACTGCCAGAAATTCGATGATGGTTGCCATGTTTCAGAGGTTTTCCGCCAGAAATGTCAGTGCTTCGACAACGGCTGCCTGCTGCCGCAGCTGGCGAAGCGCAGCGCCGTCGGATACGGACACTGACAGTTCCGTCAATTGAATCAGTCTTGTCGAGATTCTCTCGGGCAGACGCTCCTCGCCATCCGGTACTCTCTTCGCAATACCCAGCCAAACGACACCATCCAGCCCGGCAGGAGCTCCGGGGCCGAGGTGTCCCGTGATGCTCAGCGACACATCTGCATGAGGCGTCATTTGAAGAACCCCCGTCGCCATTTGTGTGGCGATGACTTCACTAACCGGACCTGGGTTAGCCAACAGACCGCGGTCCGCTCCCAGCCAGCAGGCTTTGGTTTCGACCTGATAAACGACGGTGGATCCCGCAAGGAAATCTGAAACGCCGGGAATTCGGCCCAGCGTGGCTGCGATAAGCCCGGCGGTGCAACTTTCGGCAAAGACGACTTTCTGTGTATGAAATTCAGAGGAAGCCGCCTTCAGCAACTCAACAACCCGTGTCGCAGCGTGATCCATTTGGCTCTGGAGATCCGCAGAACCAGAAAGTGATGTGGCAAGCATCGCAGAATTCTCCCATTTCATCGTCGAAAGTCGGTATTCTGACGACGGAAACGGGAATTGCCATGGCTCCGCTTGATGCAGTTGCCGTTCCCAGGTACACAGACGCACCCAAACTTCGTCGTAACCCCTGTTCTGCAGTACTGATTGTGGAATGGAAGGTTTCGAATTCGCCTTTTTTTCGTACTCGCGAACGCTCATGTCGGTTTTGATGCAACTGGTCGACGGCCAGAAAAGTTACGGTGATCAGCAACTGCTTGATAACGCTTCGGTCACCCTGTATGAAAACGAGAAGGTCGGATTCATTGGCCGAAACGGCGCTGGGAAATCCACACTCTTGCGCGTATTGCTGGGGGAAGAAGAACTCGACAGTGGTGAAGTCATTCGGTCGCCACGGCTGCGTGTCGGGTATCTGCGCCAGCATGACCCTTTCCAGCCGGGGGAGTCTGCACTCGACTTTCTGATGCGGGACAGTGAACAACCGGACTGGAAGTGCGGCGAAGTCGCGGCCCAGTTCGAACTGAAAGGCGACTACCTTCACGGCCCCGTGAAAGGCCTTTCGGGAGGCTGGCAAACTCGTGTCAAGCTGGCCGCCCTGCTGCTGCACGATCCGAATCTCTTGCTGCTCGACGAACCAACGAACTTTCTTGACCTGCGGACTCAGATTCTTCTGGAACATTTTCTACGGGATTTTCCCGCCGCTTGTTTGATTGTTTCGCACGACCGCGAATTCCTCACTGCAACGTGCAACCAAACGCTGGACCTGAATCGTGGTAAGCTCACAATGTACAGTGGCAAGATTGGTCCCTACCTGCAGCAGCTGGAGGAGGATAAGCAGCGAGCCGAGCGCACCAACGCAGCGGTGATGGCCAAGCAAAAGCAACTCCAGCGGTTTATCGATAAGAACCGCGCTCGGGCAACGACCGCAAGCCAGGCCAGAAGTAAACAAAAGCAGTTGGACCGCCTTTCTCTGGAAGAGATTGAGGTCGATCTTCCGACCGCACATATTCGGGCTCCTCTCGTGGAACCTCGACAAGGGCCGGCCCTGAGGTGTCTTGATCTGGCAATTGGCTATCCCGATCATACGATCGCGACCGGGATTGAACTGGAAGTTGAACACCAACAACGTGCAGCCATTGTTGGGGACAATGGACAAGGCAAAACGACACTTCTGCGCACACTCGTGGATTCGCTGAAGCCGATTTCCGGACAGGCGAGATGGGGTTACGGATGCGAAATCGGCGTTTACGCCCAGCACGTATACACCTCGTTGCCACCAGATCAAACCGTGCTGGAATATCTGGAATACAATTCCCGTCCGGGCACCACCACGCAGGATTGCCTGGCGTGTGCTGGCTCATTGCTGTTCCGAGGTGGGCATACGAAGAAACCAATTCGTGTGCTGTCCGGTGGTGAACGCGCGCGACTTTGCATGGCGGGACTTTTGCTCGGTACTTACAACATTCTGATCCTGGACGAACCCGGGAACCACCTGGATGTGGAAACGGTTGAATCACTTGCAGAAGCGTTGCTCGCCTACAAGGGCACCGTCATTTTTACGAGCCATGACCGTCACTTTGTGCGTCGCATCGCAACGAATGTTATCGAAGTACGCGACGGACGAGTCCGAAATTACTCCGGCGACTACGATGCCTATCTCTACTATGTGAACAAGGAGATTGATGAAGGCGAACGTGAACGAGCCGGAAATCGTATGGCTGGAGCGCCTGCTGCCAAAATCGGGAAGACGGAAAAGCCAGCCGCGGCAAAAGATCAGCATTCGATGCGCAAACAGTTGCGAAATCTGGAAAAAGCGATCGCAAAACTCGATGACCAGAAGAAGGCACTCAATGCCGAACTGTTGAACACTTCAGATGTGGATCGAGCGATGAACCTGCACAACCAAATTGAAGAACTGACACGTGAACTCGAAGAGTCTGAAGCGAAATGGTGCGAGTTGCAGGAGGAGCTTGGCGAATGGTGACGGCGAGTTATTCGCCCAGCATTTTGCTCGAAAGACGCCACAGCATTATGAATGGCCACAGTAGACCAACCACCCAGAACGCCGGCCGGAAAACAATTGCGAAACAGTGGGGGCAGTACCGGCGACGAATACCCACGAACAGCAGCAGGATGTCAGAAAACTTCAGCGGGACTCTCTTCAGCGGATCCCTGCAAAAATGACACTTGAATACGATTCGGGTGTTCAGATGCATATAATGTTGGCTGCGATTGGGCTTTAAGTCTGTGGCCATAGACAACTTTTTACCTTGGGGTTGGCCCCTTTTTGTCTATGGAACAGTTCTTCCTGCATTCTCTGGAGGAGTGCAGAAAGCCATTCAGGAAATGATTCAGGCCCAAATTCAACTGGTGTACAGTATCATGCTGCAGAAACGTATTCCAACAAAGTGATTTGTCCAGAAATCGTTGTCCTGTGACAGTTCCCGGGCACGATCTGGTCACTTTGGGCAAAAACCGGCGATTCAGAAGAATCCGTTCGCATCCGAGATTTCTCACGCAAAGCACCCGATTGACGGGTTATGCCGCTTGCTGCACAGAGGAACCCTGTTCACAGGCACCCGTCGCGCGATCATGGTTCTAATGGGTTTGAATGAGCCAGCCGCAGAGACCCGATGGCGGGTGGCATTGGAAGCATTGCCCACTGCAAAAGAAAACGGTTTCCGACGCGAGCCGAAAACCGTTCAGAATACCTGGGTTTCTATTGAAAGCGGTGGGACTTGAACCCACGACCTACGGATTAAAAGTCCGTTGCTCTACCAACTGAGCTACGCTTTCGTGCTGAAAATGTGTTTCCTGCTCCGTTCAACGGGCGCTGAATTTCACATTTCTTACAGCCTTGCGGCCATCAAATGACGCCGCGGTCCACCACCAACGGTGCGGAAGCGGAACTTTACGGGCGGTATCGGCACTTGGCAAACCAGAGAGCAAAAAAATGGGCCCTGAAGCGAGATTTCCCGCGATCAATTCATGTCAAGTCGGGGGACTCTCACGTTTCAGCTGAAATTCCTCTTTATGGCTCCTTTGGTACTCTTCGGCGCGGCTCAGTCAGTGCGTGGCAGGCGCCAGTCACGATCGAATGTGTATGCATCTCCTCCCGGGCTTTTAAGCCTGCGGGAAGACTGGTTTTCATCGTCCGGAAGCAAAGGCCGAACAACCATCAGGCAGGAGGCCTCGATGACAGCTGTTGCTTGATCCTGACGAAGCCATCGCATCTCCTGATGCGACTCCGCTGGGAAAGACTGGCTAACTGAATTCAGCCTCACGTCAGTATGGTGCGTCGGCCTGCTCGCTACGGAATCCGATGCGTGGGCTGCAGATGGACTAATGCGTCCACCATGCATTTAGCGTTCATGTCAGGCATCCTGACGGGTTGTCACGTGTCGTCGCTATCGATTGTCGAACATTTTATGGTGGCTGTATTCGAAAGCGGGATGCAGGTACATTCCGTTTCTGCTGCCATCTCCATCCGCTCAAGATCAGGATCGTGAAGTTCCATGTCAATCCATCCGGTCGATGCATTGATCGTATTCGTGTATGGAGTCATGGTTACGTGGCTGGGAATTCGCATTGGTCGGGGGAGTAAGACATCGTCAGATTATCTTTTAGGCGGTCGAAGTCTCCCCTGGTACGCCGTGCTGGGTTCTATTGTGGCAACTGAAACGAGTACGGCGACGTTTCTGAGTGTCCCGGGACTCACATTCGCTGACGGCGGAAATTTTTGTTATCTGCAACTTGCGATTGGCTACATCATTGGAAGACTGTTGATCGCCCGATTCATGCTGCCCATGTATTTTCGGGGCGAGCTGTTCACCGCATATGAAGTTCTGCACAAGCGGTTCGGGGGTGCGACCCGGCGGACCGCATCGTTGATTTTCCTGGTTACCCGGAACCTTGGTGATGGACTGCGTCTCTTTCTGACAGCGATCGTGTTGAACAAAGTTGCGGGCTTTAACCTCCCGACCTGCATCATCATCATTGGCATTGCGACAATCGCGTACACGTTTGCCGGGGGGATGAAAGCCGTCGTCTGGAACGACTGTATTCAGTTGGTCGTGTACGTCTGCGGTGGAGCGATCGCTTTATGGCTCATCATATCCCGAATGCCAGGCGGCTGGAGTGAGATCACCAGCTTCATGACACAGCACGACAAGTTTCAAATGTTCGATTTCCGGATGGATTTCAGCCGAACTTATACGTTTGCGGCCGGACTCGTTGGTGGAGCGATGCTCACTCTTGGCACTCACGGCACTGATCAGATGATGGTACAGCGATACCTCTGCACGTCAGGCCAGCGGGAGGCCGGGCGGGCTGTTATCATGAGCGGTGTTATCGTGTTTCTTCAATTCTCCCTGTTCCTTATGCTCGGGGGATCGCTCGCCTGCTACTACAGTGCGAGGCCAGACTCGCCGGCCTTTTCGAGCAATGACGAGGTGCTAGCAACGTTCATCGTGCGTGAAATGCCAATCGGATTAGTTGGAGTGACTCTTGCTGCCGTGTTCTCTGCCGCGATGTCGACCTTAAGCAGCTCCCTGAATTCATCAGCCGGCGCAGTCGTGAATGACTTTCTGGCGACCTCATTAACTGATGCTCAGCAAGTGAGAGCAAGTCGCGGCCTGACAATTGGTTTTGGTGTGTTGCAGATGGCCATTGCAATTGTTGCGAGCCACTATTCAAGAAGTGTCATTAATGATGTGCTGGCAATTGCCGGTTTCTCTGCAGGTCTCCTTTTGGGTCTGTTCATTCTTGGAACGGCAACTAAACGGGTTGGTCAGACTTGTGCAATGGCGGGGTTACTTTCCGGAACACTTGCCTTGCTCATTCTGAAGTTCGGCCGGTCGATGCATCTTGACGTACCCGTTGAACTGGCCTGGCCCTGGTATCCGGTTGTGGGGGCATTTGTCACCGTTCTTGCCGGGCTGATCTTCGAACAGATTCGCCGATTGTTCCTGCAAAACAAACCTGCGTAGGCAGCTTTCGGATATTGCCCCTGACGTCGCGCGACCTTGCAAGGTGTCAGGTGTTTCAGGAATTCGATCCTGCGGAGGCTGCATTCCGTACTCGGCGGATCGCGGCTGCAAGTCTGATACACCCAATGACAGGCTGACGAATGCAATGGACATCACTGATCTCATACCCACCGCTTCGAACGTCCTGAAGCATTGAATCTCTGTACTCAGAGTTCTCGACCAGCACGCTTCCCGACAACGCGATGGAAATTCCCGATGGGGCATTCAACTGGGCGGCAACGCTGGCCACCAACTGTGCCAATTGTTTCGATGCGTCAGCGAGAATCCGCCGCGCCACGACATCTCCCTGATGCGCTGTTGCAAACACAATGGGAGCGAGGCTTGATATGACAGCCTTCGGCTGGGGGGCAGCATAGACCGCGGGGATCAATTGACGGATATCATCAACAGCCAGTTGAATGCGGATTGCTTCCAGCAACTCGGTTGCCGGGCCTCGCTGGTCGACGCAGGTCGTGATAGCGCGCAACGCTGCCTGACCAATGGCGAACGCACTGCCTTCATCGGAAAAGAGATATCCCCATCCACCGGATCGAATGATGTCTGCCGACGTTGGGATCTGTTGGGACTGAATGTCAAAGGAATTTTTCAGGGCGACTGCGATGCTCCCCGTGCCGCAGATCAGAGCAATCTGGCTGCGCTGTATACTTCCAGTCCACGTTGAGTCCTGCCAGCCGCGCGATTCTTCAGTAGCAAACAGCAGCGGGAGAACGTCGTTGGTAATGGAGAAGTGGTCTGCAACGCCGGTTGAAATCATCCACTTCGACAGTCTTGATTGCTCTTCGACTCGATCCGCGCCTGCCATGCCCAGTACCGCAACGCTTACTGATTGCAATGGCATTGATGCCTGAGCAAACGCTTCAGAAATGCCATTTGACAGACTTTGAAGTGCTGTGGACTCCCCCACTGCGCTCATGTTGGAAGAGCCCGATGTTGCCTGGCCCAGAATTCGACCGGAATTCGTATCACCGAGCCAAACCGTTGTTTTGGTTCCTCCTCCATCGACAGAAAGAACGAGCGGTGAGAGCTGTCTGAATTTATTCACGACCGATATCCAGAATGACTTTCAGTGCGTCTTTCTGTTTCGCGCGATCAAAGGCAGCCATTGCATCTTCGATGGGGTATCGATCCGTAATCAAACATTTCACGTCGACCGAACCTGCTTCGAGCAGTTTGATTGCATCCGCAAAAGGGCCGCATCGGGAACCAACAATTCGAAGTTCATCAATCACTATTCCGGCCAGTTGAACAGAATGCTCTGCTGCGACAGTTGTCTTCAACACAACAACACCTGTGGGACTGACCAGGTTCAATGCTGCTGAGAGTCCCGATTCCGAACCAGTGCAATCCACGACATACTGCGTCCTTGGCAGTGTTCCGATTTGATCGAGGTGGACTGTCCGAATGCCGAGCTGACGAAGGATGCTGAGTTTGAAATCGTGTTTCCCAACGACGGTGACATCGCAGCGATGATGTTTCAATACCTGTGCACAAAGATTTCCAAGGCGACCGTCGCCAATAATCGTGACGGCTTTGTCAGCGATTTCGGGTAGCTGTTGCGGGATACGGCAACCGGCTGCAAGAGGTTCGACAAAAACGGCTTCATCATTGTCCACGCAGTCCGGAATCGCGTGCAGATTTACCTCCGGAACGATTAATGAATCGGCAAATGCCCCGGGATGATCCAGAATGCCAATAACCGTTCGATTCGGGCAATGGTTCTGTTGTCCCCGTTGGCAGAAATCACAGTTCCTGCAAGCGCAGTTGATTTCAGCGACGACGCGTCGTCCTTTGAATTGCCCTGACCGAGCGATGCCAACGAATTCATGTCCGAGGGTGCCTTGAAACCCCATGTAGCCTCGGCAAAGCTGCAGATCGGTCTCGCAAATCCCCGCCTGCAATACATCGACGATCACTTCGCCTTCTCTTGGTTCGCCGGCAGCTGCGTTTGTTGACAGCTGCAGAGAGTCAAAGAACTGAACCGCACGCATTCTAATTCTCCGGCACGTAAACCCGGACATTATCGAAATCACCGATATCGTCGAACGAACCAAACCCCACCTGACCTTCGGTGAACGTCTTATCCGTGGCCGTCATGATGGGAACGTCCATGTTGTCGAAGTAGATTTGAATCGTCCCGTCGTCGACATTTCGGACGACTCGGCCATTGTGCCAATTGTCGTCCCAGTTTGTTCCCGGAGTAGTCTTTGTCGAGATCTTCGTTCGTGGTGCGTCGTTGACGATAAATATCTGATTCGCGTGATCATCAGTCTTCTTGCCAAAATGTACGTAATACAGATGACTGTCATCCCGGTATCCGAAGAACAGGCAAAGCGACCGATGGTTGTAGTCAGGAATGGTGGACTTCATCTGAATGTCCATTACGAAACTTCGGACTTTCAGGTCGTTGATCAGAGTGCGATTGAACGGTGATCGATGCCTTGGTTTGAAATCGCTGTTCTTCTTGTGCAGCGACATAATGGAATCTCCGGAATCACTCTTCTTTAGTGTCCAGGCTGTTCTGTCGGTCGGAGAGTATCGATCAGACTTTCCATCTTCGAAGTCATGTTCATACACCAGTTTCATCCCTGCTGGTGGAGCGGGTTGTTGTGGTCGGTCACTGCAGACACCGACCTTATTCAGCAGGCCAAGTAAACAGGCACAGGCGAACGTTCGCACGAATGCGTGATTCATCAGCGGTCTCCATCGGTTTTCTGCCAACCCGGAAGTTGGGGGCGGTTCGATCCAATTCAGCGTTGCTGAATCCATTTCGTCTTGCTTTACCAGTTGCTCAATAGCAATCAAAACTGCTGCATTACAGGAATCCTGTCATACTGGATGCTATCAGCAATTGGTGCGCGACTGGGGATGCTACAATGCCTCGCCACGAACTCAAAACAAGATTGTCATCAAATGGTGGACGGAAAACTCAATCACATTTTTGTGGGAGGATTTGTCGCGAATGAACGCCGATGTTGAACATCAATCGAGAAAACCACGATCGGCGTATATTCATGTACCATTTTGTCTGCACCGTTGTGGATATTGCGATTTCACGCTGGTGGCCAATCGAGACCATTTGATTCCACAATACCTGCAATCCCTCGAAACTGAACTTAGCCAGCTGGATGGCGGGGTCGAAGTCGACACCCTTTTTGTCGGTGGAGGCACTCCCACACACCTCAGCTCCGACCAGTTGAAGCAGCTTTTTACTTTGCTTCAAAGGTACGTTCGCCTGGCGTCCGGCGGCGAGTTTTCGGTGGAAGCAAATCCCGATGGCCTTGACCAGGGTCGAATGCAGACGCTTGCTGAATTCGGAGTCAATCGGATCAGTCTGGGCGTGCAGTCATTCGACGACCAGTGTCTGAAGTTGCTGGAACGTCAACATCGTCAGGATGATGCGATTTCTGCAGTTCAGCTTGCTTCACGGTATGTTTCCAACGTGTCGCTTGATCTCATCTTTGGTGTTCCCGGGCAAACGGAGGATAGCTGGCAAAAGACATTACGAATCGCGACTTCACTACCCGTGCATCATGTTTCTACATATGGACTGACGTGGGAAAAGGGGACGTCGTTCCATCGTCGATTGTCGAATGGTCAGTTATGCCGCGTTGCGGAGGAGACTGAACGAAATCAATACTTGTTCGCAATTGCGCATCTCAGCAGTTCAGGCTTCCGCCACTACGAGGTCTCCAATTTCGCGAGGCCTCAGTTCGAGTGTCACCACAATCTGGTTTACTGGAAGGGAAACGGGTACTACGCATTCGGTCCCGGGGCGGCCAGATACATTAATGGCCGTCGATCGACAAACATCCGGAGCGTCCCGAAATGGATGCGAGCTGTAAATGCAGGTGAGGCATTTCTGGAAGAGTCTGAATGCCTGACGCCGGAAGAAAAGGCGAGAGAAGCGATTATGCTTGGACTTCGATTGCGTGATGGCATCGAGCTGGAAGAATTTCAGCGGCGGTATGAGCGATCTGTGCAGGAGATCGAGCCAATTGCGCTGCAGCGGTATCTCGATACGGGGCTGCTTGAACAGATCAATGGAAGGCTTCGCTTGACGGTTGACGGTCTCTTGCTTGCCGACACCGTCACCAGCGATTTCCTGTGACAGAAAACGAGCCCGCAGATCAACGTTCAATGCGGCCAAGTGGTCGCATTGAACGCATCTGTCGATGTTCCAACAGTCACCTGTCTTCAGGCTTCACGTCAATCGTCATAGAGGGTGCGGTGCGATTTCGCATGTCCGCGGCGATCCTTTTTCTTTGAGCGGCGATCGTCATCAGCGTCGTCATCGTCGTCGAAACGAGGTTTCGCCTTTTGACGCCGATCTTTGCCGGCTCGTTTTTCAATGAGATTGTTTAATTCATCAGGGAGTGGAAGTTCGTTCGGCATGAGAACGCTCTGAATAGATGCCTTGTTGGAAACCAGAAAATAAAGGCGGCCAGTGTGCCGCTGAAACCCCAATTGAAATGTGTCGTCGTTTGTTCAAACTCGACCAAAGGAGTACGCATTCGTTCTTTGGACGGTCAAAATCATTCGAATCTCGATCTGACTTTGCTGGACCACAAAGAAAGGATGCATCCCGGATCAGCTGTTCCTTTGGCGTGACAATTTCAGATTCTGTCGACTGGCGATGCATTTGAGAAGACGGAAAAACCTTCCGCGTACCCCGCATTTTAGATTTTTCCGGATCTGTTTCCCGCCCGGAGTTCTTTGTTGCATCAGGTCCGTTCTGTTGTATGTACCCATCGGATTGAAAAGACATTGGGAGAACAGGAAACCGGTTTGGCCCGGCCAGTTGCCGCTTGAAGGCTGATAATTCGTAAGATTTCCGGGAATTGTACGCGTTGGAAATGTGACGAAAAGCTGAGGACGCTGCAGGAACGCCTTCTGGCAAGCAGGTGAAACATGGCTGATTCCCGGACCCAACTGGCTTCGATGGCCGGCGGGAACGATACCTTGAGAGTTCCATCAGTGGGACTTGCATTGTGCTGGAGCGGCTAAACTGATGTGCATTTGCCCGGATGTTTTCCCGGCGGTACAGCGACTCCCCAGGGTTTGCCATCCGCAGACCTCCTGCATCATTTCGCCTGAGAAAGAAGGGGGGCGTTTGGGAGCGATCAGACTCGTCCCGGCCGATGAAGCAGACGTCCAATCGGCATTGAAGGCTGGGGCGACCTGCGCCTACGTGGCCGTCGTAAATCGGAATGCCATGAATCTTGTTTCCGGATAACACACCTCGGTTGGATCGATTGCCTCTCCGGTTCGAATGACTCAACAGGGCTGAATTACTGACCGGGAGAACGAAAGATGTACCCCTCCGCCGTCGGTTACCGATCCTGAGTTCGAGAGAGACTCGCGGAGTGATTTCGTTCGTTGGGCTGATTTCTATTTTAGCCATCACTGGCGTATTCCCGAGACACGGACGTCGACGTCGCGAATCCAGCTCTAGACGGATTCGCAATCGCACGGGATGATTTGGCGGATTCCACCTGTCCAGTAGTTCGATATCGACCCACAGGATGAGAAAATCTACGACCGCTTTGATAAAGAGTGTCGGAGATTTGGTGACATCGCCCCATTGATGACTGGTCCGATGTTCGCTGGAACATTTTCGGTAAAACCTGCCGATTACTGTCCGGTGAACTGATCCAATCTTACTCTTGCCGGCGTGTTGCATTGTCGATGGTCGTCTGAAACCATCGTTGCCCGGAGCGATATAAGTGAGATGCAAATGAACCTCGCACAAGTCCCAGTGAGGCGACTCCGCGTTCCCCACATCGCAGGTTGATTGCGTCTGCCGGCGCGATTTGGATGACGGCGTCGAATCTTTGTTCTGTCAGACGAAGGCGTTTACCGTCTTCGGTGTCTCTGGTGGCCGCATGATCTTCACAAACTGCCAGCTGGCCGCCACTGGAAGCAGCCAGAGCAGGATGGGGCAAACGATCTGTAGCCCGTGGGTTGACGCGCTCGAGTTTGCCGTAGATGCGCCCGTGAGTACCAATTCGCAGTGGAACGTTGTTCTCGAGACGTTGTAGTGCTGACGAAATGTCCAACTGGCTGACCGAGCAGATAAGTTCTTTGTTGTCCTCCATTCCGATTGTTATCAACTCCTGACCTGGCTGGACGAAAGTATTCAGCAAAGAAGGCAGCTGTCGACTAAGCACCCGACCGTCCGTCTCCGCTACGATTGTCAAACCATTGACCCGTTTTTGCAGTTGCGACCGTTGACGGTGCATTGAGTCGAGATTTGCGCGAGCGATACTGATGCCGGCCGCATTATGTTCGCGGGTCGCCAGCTGAAACCGAACTTCTTCCTGGGAAATTCGTGCGTTCAGTTCTGCGTATTCTGTTTCCAGTTCATTGTTTCGAAGTTGAAGCAGTCGATCCCCCGCTTTAACCATTTGGCCGTCAGAAACGAAGATCGCATCCACGAATCCGGGTGTGACCGATCGAATGATCTGACCATCTCTGTATTCAATGATTCCCGGAGCTGTCGTCACAAGTGGTGCGGGAACCAGAAGCAGCAATGCGCTGACAGTGCTTCCACCCAGCCCAAGGATCGCTCCGCCCCGGATGAGTCGATCAGGGTTCTGCTGCGCCATTTGCCTGAACGACTGCAGGGATTTCCAGACGGGTTTTGCAAACCAGGCGAGCGCTCCGGCCAGCGCCAGAGCAATGCCGGCACCATGGAACAACACGGAGGCAGCGATCAGCAGTGTGAGGCAAACCGTAAGCCGCCAGATTACGGCTGCAACGGCATAAGTCAAAAGTACGGGGCGACGATACCCAACGACAGCTGGAGCCGTCTGCGATTCGCCAAAGACGTAGTGTCCAAGTGTCTCTTTGAGAACCGTTGATGCTTCGGAATACAAGTTGGGGATATTGAGCGCATCGGATAAAACGAAGTATCCATCGAATCGCATCAGTGGATTGATGTTAAAGACAATCGTCGAGAGACTGGCCATGACCACAATGCTGTGCAAAAGGTGTCCAACAACCCGGGAGTCTGTGCGGCTCCACCAGAGAACGCATATTGCTGCAATCAGCAACTCCACATAGATGCCGGCAAGAGCCGTGTGAATGCGCCGCCACCGGCTTCTGAAACTCCAGCTGGACGATGCATCCACGTAAGCAAGCGGAGCAAGAAAAGCAAGAACGATCCCCATATTGTTCACCGAACCGCCGTACCGAAGGCACACGATCGCGTGGGCAAATTCATGCAGTAACTTCAGTGCAAACCAGGCGATGAACAGCCAAAGCCAGTTGTCAGGAGCAAACACAGCACTGGAGTCGAGCGTGAACTGTTGCCAGTTATTCGTGAGCACGACACCTGCAACCATCATCAACACAATGCCGGAAAACGTGGCTGGGCCACTGAAGATCCAACTGGTCCAGGGCATCAGGATTCGGAGGAGTGGTTCCGGGCGGCCGAGAGGGATCCGCATCCAGAGCGGATTCAGTCGAGACAAGAGTTTCTGATTGTCGGTCTTCTTCTGCTGAGGGCCTCCAGCCGTCGCAGACTCTTCGTCGACCAATCGAGCGATACCCCTGTCCAGCAACCAGGAATAGACGCTTTGCGCCTGAGTCTGGCTCAGAGCTTTGTCTCCCATGTTCTGAGATGCCATAGCCTGCGCGGACATTGCCAGTGCCTGAGCGAAACTGGTGTGGCCATCCAGCAATGAGACAAAACAGTACTCAGCATACCCCAATCGATAGTATTCTGATGTTCCGTGTACTTCGATGTGATACCACGTTTCGAGTCCGTATTGCTGCGGCACAAATGTGATGTCAGAACGAAGTGCAACCCTGGTCCGGGTTAGTTCAACGGTGGAGATATCCGGGCGAGCCTGCATTGATCACCACCCCAGCCAGCCCAGAATGTGAGCGAATGGCTTGTGAAACCAGCTCCAGCCCAGTGGCCGACGGGTCGTGTAAACTCGAGCACGACCTCGCATACCGGGACGCAATTGCCGATCATCATTTTCGAGTTCCGCTTCCGCGATAAAGACATTTTCGTTGTCTCTGAGTTCGGCTCTCGGATGGATTCTGCGAATAACGGCTTCTGTGATCCTTTCGGGAACAGCATCCAGCTGAATCCGAATCTTCATTCCCTGCTGTGCGTGGCGAACATCTTCTTCCGGGATTGCAACCTCAACAACCATGCGATCGAGCGGGGCAACCTCAAACAGCGTTTGCCCCTGTTCCAGAGGCACCCCTTCTGCTTCCCGATGATCCCCCGTGACGACAAGACCGGCAATAGGACTGCGGATTTCAAGACTCGAATCGCGGTGTTCCAGCAACTCGTTGCGTTTTTGAAGTCTTTCGACCTCATGGCGGGCAATGGCGGCATCGCCAAACTCATGGGTTGTGAGATGCGTATTTCGTTCCTTTGTCGCCCTGTTCAGATCGGCCCGAATCCCGGCGAGTTCCCATCGAACTTCCCGAGCGTCCATTCTTGCGAGCAATTCATTCGCTTCAACAATGTCCCCGGGTTCGACCAGGCAGTGCTCAAGCGGTCCGGCAAACGGAGCCGCAACATAACGACGTTCGATTGGTTGAAGTTCACACTCACAATGAATTGCGTACTGAAATGGCAGAAGAAGCACGAGAGCGAAGGTCGTTGCGACAGTGGCCGTCGTCCTTGCTCGTTGTGCATTGAACATCTGCCTTGCCTTCCGCAGCAGCTGAATCATGCGGCTGTCGGCCAGACGCTGGATAACTTCCAGGCAACTTGTGAGCGAACTCATGCCCGCACGCAGAATCGTTTCCGCTCTCGCAGCCAGTGCAGCGGATTCGCTTAAAGTCGGGGCAGCGTTTGTTTCTGATTCTAACGCTGAAACTGAACCCAGCGAGCTAATGGGCCTGGATCGAAACGACGCAAGAATCGCACCCACTCTGCTGCCATCTTCTGAGATTAGGGGCACACTGACAACATGTTGAGCTCCCAGCTTTTCGGTGACCTGCTTGTGAGACAGCAGCGCGTGACGATTTCGGAGATCGTCCGATGGCCAGATGGCAGCGGCAGCCCGGGCGACGGATTCATGCAGGGCCGCTTCCGTCAAACGGACATTCTCTGATAATGCGTCGAACTCGCGTTCACCGGAGATTGCAACCAGCCGCGGCTCAGAACTTCCCGCCCTGCAGAGTCCTACAAATACTGCGTCGGCCTGCAGATACTCCTGCAGTTGATCCGCCAAACGCTGACAAGCAGATTCGGAATCGTGTGCGGAATGCGTGCGGCTTATGATTTCAATGAGTGCTGCGACACAGGCTGCATTTGACTTTGTCGATTCGACCGTCCGTCGAGCCCACCAGTTCTCGCCCAGTGATGCTGCCAGAACCAGTGCCAGACAATCCGCCGAATCGCTTTGCAGCATTTCCGACGTTTGAATCACGGACACCAGAGCTTCGCCAGAAGGGGCCCGCAAAGGAACGACCACACCCTGAAGATCAGTTTTCCCGGGCAGGGGTTTAATCGAAACGGTACCACTCTTCACAGCATCCAGAGCCTGCGCCTTCAGGTGAGACCGCAGTGTTGCATCGATGCCGTCCAAGGGGCACGCGAGACCTTCAAGTCGTCCGTCCCGATCGCCATGGGCCTGCGGCGAACAGTACCAGGCAACCAGTGGGCAATTGACCCGACGGCGCACAAATCCGGCCAACGTTAACTGGACTTGCTTGAAGTCGTGGCAGTTTAAGAGGGATTGTCTGAGAGAGCCGAGCAGATCGCTGCGATGCTCCGTCTGCACCAGAGATTTCATTTTTCATTCTTTGCCAGCGAGGGAAGCTGGTTTGTGTTTGTTGTTTTCGCCTCGAGATCGAGGACCGTACGTTGTCCGGCCTGCCATTCACCATTCGGATTTGGCAAGCGAACTTTCACTCGGATGGATGTATTGGATTCGTCTGCCGTCTTCGAGACGTATTCGACGGTTCCTGTCGTTGAGTTAGAGCCTTCGACGAGTAATGAAACCAGCTGATCAGGCTGAATCTGGTTGCGAAATTCCAGAGGTACGGAAAAGACAATCAGGAGAGGATCGAGTTGCACGACTCGGGCGATGACCGGGTCAGTCGGGGAAACAAATTCCCCGGCGTCTTTCCTGATCTCCGTCACAACTCCGTCAATTGGTGAACGGATTTTCTTCTGGTCCAGTTGCGCCTCAATGCGTTTGTACTCCAGCGATTTAATCTCGGCATCCTCTTTGGCAGCGATCAAGCGTGCTTCGGCCATCTCAAGTTCTGTATCGACACGGTCCACTTCTCGCTGCGTCGCATGGTTGCGTTCCCTCAATTCAAGCAGCTTCTGTCGCTCGGTCTGTCTCATTCTGAGTTCCGCTTCCGCTGACTTCATCTGCCCTGTCGCATTTTTGCCCGCGCGAGCGACTTCCAGAGTTGCGACCAGGACGAGGTCATCCAGTCCAGCGATCTCGTCGCCTGCCTGAACTACGTCGCCTTCTTTGACATTGATCCTCAACACGGTCCCCATTTCTGAGGCGGATACAGCGATGTCACGATACGGCTCCGTGAATGCTTCGATGACATCTCCGTCGTCCGGCCGATCTTCTCCGGAATCAAGGGACGAATTTTGTGCAAAACGTTGAGTCGGCTCTCCCGTCAGTTTTGCGACAGAATCTACAGGGACAGCTGGCATGGTTCTGACATCGTTGCCACGTTCCGGAGCCTCTTGTCCAACCCCGGAAGGTGTGGATATCGAAGACGCAATCCAGACGCAGGCC